>NZ_JBHWAQ010000029.1:60040-107256 GCF_042743475.1 Streptomyces sp. NPDC059534 | reverse complement strand
GGGCCGGCGGCGCCGACCGGGGGGACGGCGCCGGAGACCAGGCCCGTGAACCCAGCGTCTTCGCCTCGGCCGACCGGGGCCCCCTCGGCGGCGAGAGCGGCACCGGTGGCGCCGCCACGGCGCGCCGAGCCGTGCGCACCCTGGCGGGCGGCCACGCCGACCGTCACACGGTCATCCACGGCGACGGCACCATCTACGAGGGTCCCCAGGTCGTCGCCCTGTACGGCCCCGACCGCTCGCCCCACATCGTCCAGGGGCCCGTACCGCCCGAGACGCTCGCCCACCTCGGCCGGGTGTACTGCGAGACCGCCGGCTACCAGCTGATGAAGGACCGGCTCCGCGACCACCGGGTGCTCGTCCTGTGCGGCGAACCCAGCAGCGGCCGCCGGGCCACCGCGCTCGCCCTCCTCGACGAACTCTCCCGGGGGAGGGTCTTCCGCCTCGACCCGCGCCACGGCGTCGACGAGATCACGGCGGAGTACGTCCAGGAGAACGGCGGCCACCTCCTGGAGCTGCTCACCGAGGACATCAGGACCGAGAGCGAGCCCCGGCACTCCGCCGCGGGCTCCGGCGACCGGCCCGCCACCGCCCCGCGCCCCGCCACCCGCCTCTCCGAGCTGCACCTGGACCGGTTCGGCGACCTGCTGCGCGGACGCGAGGCGTTCGGGATCGTCCTCGTCGAGAACGGCGAACTCGCCGACCGGCTCCTGCGCGGCCGGTACGGGGTCTACTGCGCCCCGCCGCCCGCCGACGAGGTCCTCCACCGCCACCTCCGGCTCCAGCTGAGCGGCGAGGCCCTCGGGACCGCGCGGGCCCTCGCCCGCCGCCCCGACGTGGTCGAGGCCCTCGGCCTGGAGGCGCTGCGACCGCGCGAGGCGGCCCGGCTCGCCGACCACCTCGGACGCCACTGGCGCGGCGAGCTCACCGACGAGCAACTCCTCGCGGACTGCGCCACGTTCGTCACCGCGCAGGCCCGCGAGTGGTTCGCGGGGGCCGACCGTCCCGGAACACTCCCCGAGGCCCTCCCGGTCCTGAACGCCGCGGCCTTCCGCATCGCCGTCGCCGTCTTCGACGGCTCCGCCTACAGCCTCGCCGCCGAGGCCGCCGAACTCCTCGCCTGGGAGCTCGCCGTCACCCTCGACCCCGAACACCCGCCGGGCCGCAGGCTGTTCGGGACACACGCCGAACACCGGCCGGTCCTCGCCCGCGCCGTCCTGGAGGACGGCGACCTCGACCTCGGTCCGGCCAAGGTGCCCGTGCGCGCCGTCCGCTTCCAGGGCGGAGGACTCGCCGGAGCCGTCCTCGGCGAGGTCTGGCACGGCCACCACAACGTCCGCGGCCCCGTGGCGCGCTGGCTGCGCGCCCTCTGCGACGACCCGCGCTCCGAGGTGTGGGTGCGGGCCTCCATCGCCGCCGGCGTGCTCTGCTCCTGGGACTGGATCCACGGCTTCCGCGAGCTGATCGCGCCCCTCGCCGTGACGGACGAGCCCGTCGCCCGGATGGCCGCCGCGACCGCGCTCGCCGAGTCCGCCCGCGACCCCCGCGTCCGGCCGGCCGTCGCCGACGTCCTCAAGGACTGGGCGTCGTCGGACGAGGACACCCTCGTCGAGACCGCCCTGCTCGCCCACGGCTATGTACTGGCCGCCGGGGACGTGTCCGGCTCGCTCGACGCCCTCGCGCGGGTCGTCAGGGACCGCGAGGCGGGCGACATCGACATCCTCGTGCACGCCGCCTTCAGCGCCGCCCGGCTGCTCGCCTCCGGCGAACCCGAGCGCGTGCTGCGGCGGCTGCGCGCCTGGCTCGACGACGGCCGCCCCAGCCTCGCCAACCTGGTCCTCCTCACCGTCATCCGCGCCCTGAGCACCCGGACCACGCACCTGTGGGGACTGCGGGACGTGCCCGAGCTGGAGCCGCACGCGGCCCGGCCGCTGCTCGTCGCGCTGCTCGCCACCCGGCCGGACCTCGCGCCCGAACTCGCCCGGCTGCTGCGGCACACCCTGTCCACGGCGCGCTCCGGCGAGGTGGCCCTGGAGGCGTTCGGGGGTCTGCTCCGGCGGGCCGTGAAGGACCCGGAGGCGCTGGGGCACGTCTGCGGCTTCCTGCCCCTCCTTGCGGTGGACCGCCGCGACCGTGACCGCCTCAGAGGACTGCTGAACGAACTCGTCCGGGACCGCGACCGGCCCCTGGACAGACGCGGGGCGCGGCGGATGTGGGACGCCGTGACGGAAGGAGTGCAGCGATGACCGGGCCCGAACAGAACGGGAACGCACGGCCGGACGAGCGGACGCGATGGGACGAGCGCGACCTCGACGGACGCCGCCCGGACCGCTCGGGACCGGACGGGCAGGGACCGGACGGCCGGGCGCGGCAGCGGTACGAGGAGCCGGGCGAGCGCGCCCGTGACGAACGGGCCCGGCACCGGGACGCCGGGCGGAACCCGGGGCGGGATCCCGGACCGGGCGGTGGGCAGGACGGTGGGCGGGGCGGCGGCCAGGGCGCCCCGCGGCATGGCGGCGGGGCCGCCGGCGGGCAACCCGGCCGCGGACAGGGTCCCGGGCAGGCCGGTGGCCAAGGTCGCGGCCAGGGCCGCGGGCAGGGCCGGGAGCAGGGGAGGGGGCAGGTGGCCGGACAGGGGCAGGCACCGGGTCGGGGTGAGGGGCAGGGCGTGGGACAGGGGCGTGAGCGGGAGCCGTGGAACGCGGACGCCTCCGGGCGGCCGCGCGGACCGCTGCTGAGGGAGTACGCGCCGCCGTACCGCCGCCGCAGCGGCCGGGTCGCCGCCGTGCTGCTCTACCGCAACGGCGGCCACCGGGTGGTGTGGCCGGACCGCAAGGAGGACGTCAACAAGCCCCTGATCGGCTCCCCGTACACCGTCTTTGAGGTACAACTCGGGCGTAACGTCACGGAGTTCAGGCTTCAGCTGCCCGCCGCCGGTGACGGCGTGTTCTTCGAGGCCGTCGCCAGGGTCCAGTGGATGGTGACCGACCCGCACCTCGTCGTCCAGGAACAGGTCGAGGACGTCGCCGAGCTGCTGCACGACGAGCTGCTCGACGGACTGCGCCGACTGTCCCGGAGGTTCCGCATCACCGACGCGCAGCGCGCCGACGAGGCCGTGCGCGAGGCGCTGAGCACCGGGCGCCTCAGCCTCGGCCGGGACATCGGGCTGCGGACCCGCGTCCATGTCTTCATCGACCTGGAGGAGTCCGTCAAGGCCGAGGTCCACCGGCGGGACCGGTTCGACATCACCATGGAGGCCGACGCGCGCGAGGCCGAGGCGGAGCGCCGCAAGGACGCGGCCGAGCGGGTGCTGATCGCCGACCGCGCCCGGGAGATCGAGGCCCTCTTCCGCCGCGGCGACCTCGCCCAGATCGCCCACCACATGGCGGTCCACCCCGACAAGCAGTGGGAGATCCGCAACCAGCTCCAGCAGGAGCGCCGCCAGGGCCAGGAGGACTACCTCGCCGTCTTCACCCAGCTCCTCGACACCGGGGTCCTCGAACGGCACGACATCGGCGAGCAGATGTACCAGGTGCTCATGTACCTGCGGTCCCAGACCGGCACCATCGTCGGCGGCATCACCGACCGCGTCCTCAACCCCTCCGGCGGCACCGGGCAGCGCTCCCCGCGCGCCATCGAGGAACGACTCCCCGAACCGGGCCGCCCCGACTGGGACGACGACCCCCGCGGCGAGGGCGGGGACGGCCGCTCGTACGGGGACGGCGGACGGTCCTACGGAGACGGCCCGACGCGCGGGGACGGCCGGGCGTACGGAGAGCCCGAGGGCCGTGAGAGTCGTGACGGCCGCGAGGGAGGGGGGAGCCGCGAGCGGCCGGACAGCCGTGGGGGCCGTGAGGGTCGCGAGGTGCGCGAGGGCCGTGAGCGGCAGGACGGGCGCGACGGGCGCGAGAGCCGTGAGCGGCAGGAAAGCCGCGGCGGCTGGGAGGACCAGGAGGCCCCGGACGGGCGGGACGGGCGGGACGACCCTCCCGCTCCCCGGGTCTACGAGCCGACCCGCGTCGAGTCCGGCCTCGACCGGGAGCGTGCGCGGGACCGCGGCGACGCGAGTGAGCACGACGACCGGTACGAGCGCTACGACCGGTACGACCGCGACGATCCGTACGACCGTGAGGGCCCCGATCGCTCCCGCCGGGATTCCCGGTCCCGCCGCCCGGCCCGCCCCAGCGCCGACTTCGACGACTGGGACGACGCGTGACGACCCCGGACCGTACCCCGGCCCCGACCCCCGCTCCGGCCCCGATCCCGGCCGCGGTTCCGGTTCCGGTTCCGACTCCAGCCCCGACTCCGGCCCCGACTCGGGCGTCGGCCCCGGACCCCACCCCTCCCTCCACCCCGCCCCCCGTTCCGTCCGAAGAGCTCCGCTTCATGGCCGAGCGGCTGCTCGCCACCGTCCGCGAGGACATCGGCCGGGCCGACACGAAGGCCGCGATCCTGCTCTCCGGCGCGCTCGCCTTCCTCGCGGTCGTGTTCTCCGGGGAGCGCGCCCCGCTGCCCACGGCCGGTGTGGGGCTCGTGTTCCTGCTGGTGGCGGGCGTGTTGTGGACGGCCGGGGTGGTGATGCTCGTCTCGGTGGTGCTGCCCCGGACCCGGATCGGGGCCGACCGCACGCTCCTGCGCGAGCTGACGGCCGGCCCGTCGGAGCCCGTGCTGCGCGAGCGGCTCACGGCGCCGGGCGCGGACGCGACCGGCTGGCTCCTCGAACAGGCCAGCGTGCACGGGCTCGTGCTCGCGGCGAAGTACCGGTGGCTGCGCCTGGGCGTGTGCGCGCTCGCGCTCGGCGCCCTCCTGGCCCTCTTCAGCGAACTGTGGTGAGACAGAAGATGCAGTGGACCAACAAGGGGAGCGTCCTGCTCCTCGCCGGGGCGCTCCTGGCGCTCTCCGGCCCGTTCGCGGCGGCCTCCGCCTCGGGCGCCGGCGCGCCCCCGGGGAGTTCCCGGGTGGGGCCGCGGGCCGCGGAGCCGGCCGACGGCCCCGATCCGATCGACTTCGCCGTGGTCGTCGACCAGTCGAAGAGCCTGGCGGACAAGGACCTGGCCCGGGAGACCGAGGCGGCGGCGCTGCTGAGCCAGGGTGAGATATCGGAGCGCTCCCGGGCCGCCGTCATCGGCTTCGGCAGCTCGGAGAAGCCCGGCCAGTCGCCCGTGCGCGAGGTCTGTCCGCTCATCGTCGTCGACGCGGCGGGCCGTGAGCGGCTCAGCGACTGCGTGCAGCAGCTGGGCCGCCGCGACGAGGCGCGGATGGGGCCGGGCACCGACTTCCCGGCGGCCGTCCGCCAGGCCGTCACCCGCCTCACCGAGGGCGCCCGGGCCGGAGCCAGGGCGCCGGCCGTCCCCAAGGTCGTCTTCCTGCTGACCGACGGCAGGCTCGACGTCGCCGACAGCCCCGAGTACGGCACCGACCGCGACAGCCGCCAGGCCAACGGGGCACGGCGGCTCACCGACGAACTCGCCCGCGCGCGGGCCGCCGGGGTCCAGATCTGGCCCCTCGGCTTCGGCAGCGCCATCGACCGCGCCGCGCTCACCGCGATGGCCGAGGGCGGCTACCGCGGTGCCTGCTCCGACGTCCCCGGATCCGCCCCGCGCATGCGGGTCGTCGGCACCTCCGCCGAGATCGACAAGGCGCTCCAGGAGACCTTCGCCGCCGCCCGCTGCGCCCGGATCGCCCACGGGACCGTCGGCAAGCCGCCCGCCGACCTGTCCGTCACGATCCCGCCGATCGCGACCGACGGTTCCCTCACGGTCTCCAAGCACGACCCGAAGGTACGGGTGACCTATTACGACCCGGCGGGCCGGAAGGTGCCCGCCCGGGGCGAGTTCGACGGCTCGGTCTTCGAGGTGAGCGGGCAGGACGGCCCGGTCGAGGCGCTGCGCGTGAAGAACCCGCTGCCCGGCCGCTGGCGGGTGCACATCGAGGCGCCGGAGGGCCACCGCGACCGCGAGGTCGCCGTCCGGGCCATTTGGCAGGGCCGCCTCCGCTCCGACGTCACCCTCGACCCGGCCTCCCCGCGCGCCGGCGAGGAGATCACCGTGCAGGCCCGGATGCAGACCCGGCGCGGGGTCGTCATCTCCGATCCCCGGCAGCTCGCCGGGCTCGTGGTCACCGCCGAGATGAGCGGCGCGGGCTTCGCTCCCGTCACGCTCCGGCTCGCCGACGACGGGCGGGCGCCCGACCTCAAGGCCGGCGACGTCCGGTTCACCGGCCGGCTCACCGTCCCCGCCGGCGCGACCGGCGAGCTGAAGTTCGTCACGCGCATGGCGGCGCCCGGCATCACCTCCGACCTGCGCCCGCTGTACGCCCGTACCGCCGAGGGACCGCGGACCGTGGTCGCCGGGCTCGCCGTCGACCAGGCCACCGTGCACCCCGGGGGCACCGTCCGCGGCACCCTCGACGTCACCAACGAGGACTCGGTCCCGCACACCCTGCGGCTCGCCCTGAAGGACGTGACGCCCGGCGCCGAGCTCGCCCTCGCCCCGACGACCGTCACGGCGCCGCCGGGCCGGAGCACCCGGGTCCCGTTCACGGTATCCGTCGGCGGCTCCACGGCCCTCGGTGAACTGGGCGGCCAGGTCACGGTGGTGGACACCGACGGCGACCTGGCCCTCGACTCCGACTACCTGGACGCCCGGGTGGTGGCGGCGCCCACCTGGTGGGACCGCTGGTGGAAGGAGGTGGCCGGCGGCGTCGGCGTACTCCTCCTCCTCGCCGCCCTCGTCGGCATCCGGCTCGCCGCCCGGCGCCGCCGCCGCGACCTCACCGGCGTCACGCTCGAACTCGGCCGCGAGGGGCGGTCGCTCTACGCGCTGACCGTCCGGCGCGGCCAGAGCCCCGGCGGCGTCTTCGCCTTCACCGTCGACGAGCCGTACGGCGCGCCGCCCACGCTGCGCCGGATCCGCGGCGGCACCGCGGCCGCCTCCCACGTCCTGCGCCGCACCGGCGGCGGCGAGCTGCTGTTCCGTGCCCGGGGCGGCCCGCAGATCCCCGTCAGGACGGGGGAGCCGATCGCCCTCGGCGACCACGAGCTCGTCATCCGGGGCGGGCGGGTGGAACCGGGCAGGACCCGCGACCTCCCGTGGGCCCGTCGTCCCCGCGGCCCCCGCAGGCCCGGCGCCGGACCGGCGGCCGGCGGCGGCACGGGCCGGGGCGGGAGCACGGGTACGGGCGCGGGCCTCGGCGGTGGTGCGGGCGCGGGCGCCGCCGGCGGCGGCGGCTCCGCCCCCGGATCCGGCGAGCCCGCGGCCGGCTCGGGCGCGTACGACGACAACTTCTGAAGGGTCACCGAGGAGACGACATGAAGATCTACCAGCCCATGCTCTTCGTGGGACTCGGCGGCACCGGCGGACGCATCGGCAGCGAACTCGAACGCAGCCTGCGCCGGGAGCTGTGCGGACCCGACGGGACCGACCTGGTCGACGGCGGCCGCCGACTGCCCTTCCAGCTGCCCGACTGCCTCCAGTTCGTCTACGCCGACTTCAGCGAGGGCGAGCTGCTCAGCCAGCCGCAGTTCAAGGCCAAGGGCGCCGAGGGCGCCGCGTTCGCCCGCACCTCCCGCATGGTCCGCGACCTGCTGCCCACCGACTTCGACTCCTCGCCCGAGGTGACCCGCACGCTGCGGGTCTCCGTCCACGAGGAGACCCGGCTCTGGCTGCCGCCGCAGGCCCGCCAGCCGCGCGTCGCCCCGCTCAACAGCGGCGCCGGGCAGCTGCCGACCGTCGGGCGGGCCGCGTTCTTCGCGACCGTCCGCTCCGGCCTCGAACCCGTCCTGCGGCAGCTCCGCGAGGCGATCGGGGCCATCGGGCAGGCGGCCGGCGACCTCAAGCGGGTCGGCGGCGGCCGCATCCGGGGATGCGACGTCTTCGTCGCCTTCTCCGTCGCCGGCGGCACCGGAGCCGGCATCTTCTACGACTTCATCCACCTCATCGGGCACGAGTTCCGCAACGCCAAGGTGCCCGGCGTGAAGATCTACCCGCTCGTCGTCATGCCCTCCGCCTTCCCGCCCGAGGCGGGCGGCGGACGCGAGGCCGAACTCAACGCCGCCCGAGCCCTCGTGGACCTCTCGCGGCTCGTCGACGACCAGAACGTGCCCGACGCCCTCGACAGCGTCGGCGACGTCGAGGAGCACGGCCGGCTCAGCGTCACCTACCCCGGCGACGGGGTCGTCGCCCTGCGCCCCGCCACCATGCAGACCGCGTTCCTCTTCTCCAAGCCGGCCGTCATCGGCTCCGAGGACCTGCGCCGTTCCATCACCGCCATGGTGATGTCGCTGATCGGCACCGAACTCGGCGAGGACAGCGGCTCGGTGCACAAGGCCGAGGACGACTACCAGTCCTTCGCCGCCAGCTTCATCAACAAGAGCGTGGAGCGCGCGACCCCGGCCCGTACCGGCATCGGCTACCGGGGCATGTCCACGAGCCTCGCCGCCTCCCTCACCGTCCCCGTCGACGACCTCGCCGAGATCGTCGCCGCCCGGCTCCTCGCCCAGGCCGTCCGCGGCATGTCCGAGCGCGCCCGGCGGCCCGCGCGGGACGGGCAGGACCTCGTCCGCGACCTCTTCACCCGCTCCGGCGTCGGCCGGCTCTGGAGCCGCGAGGCGCCCGACGTGCCCCTGCCCGAGCAACTCCCCAGAGGGAGCCGGGACATCACCCAGGAACTCCGCCAGCGCCTCCAGGACATGGAGGAGTCCCTGCACCGGCTCGACATCCACCTCTCCCGCGAGATCCCCCGCCTCACGGAGGACTTCAGGCCGGGCGCGGGCGCCCGCGAACTCCTCGGCACCATCGGCCCGTTCCAGCTCGAAACCGTTCTCGCCGGCCTGCCGGGGCATCCGGACCGGGTCGCCAGGGAAGGCTTCACCGGCATGCTCGACAACCGGCGCAACGAACCCGAACGGCCCCAGCACGTCCAGACCTCGGCCCCCGCCATCCCCCGGATCAGGCGCAGCGTCGGCGGTGTCGTACCGGCCCGGTGGACCGACGTCGACGTGCAGGAAGCCCTTGCCGCGCAGGAGGCGTGGTACCAGTGGCGGGCCCGTGTCCTGTGGCACCGCGGCTGGCAGGCCGGGGAGGCCCAGTGGCGGCCGTCCCTCAACCGCGTCACCAACGAGGTCGCCGAGCTCGCCAAGGTGCTCCGCGCCCACGAACAGGACGAGGGGAAGGTCTTCGCGGACCGCCGCCGCGAGCTCTACCGCGACGACCGCGCGGGCATCGCCTACCTGCTGCCCCCGCAGAACACCCTGCGCGCCTTCTACGACGACGTCGTGGACCGGCTCGCCCAGAGCGAGGGCCTCCCCGAGACCACCGACGCCGCCACCCTCCTCGACCGGCTCGTCGGACCCGACGACTGGCGGCGCGCCCTGGACGCGGTCCGCCGCTCGGCCGGGGCCGCGGTCAAGGAGATCAAGCAGGTCGTCGAGCGGCGGGTCAAGCGCCTCTTCGGCGAGGCCAACGAGGACGTCTTCGCCCGCCCCCTGCTGCCGTCCATGGAGCTCCTGCTGCGGGCCGCCTCGGGCGACGAGTCCGCCGAGGCGAAGGTCGACCCGCGCTGGCTCGACCAGTTCCGCTCCCGGCTCGCCGGCCTGCTCCCGGTGGGCTTCACCCCGGACGGCAGCGGTCCGCTCAAGATCCTCATCGTGCACCCCGCCAGTGAGTCCGACGGCCGTGCCGCCGGCTTCCTCTCCCAGGAACTCAACCTCCCCTCGCGGGTGTTCCCGGAATGCCGGGCCGTCGACACCGACTCCATCACCGTCGTGCTGTTCCGCAGCGGCATGAACCTCACGGACATCTCCGAGGTCCGCAGCGTCCTCAGCCTCTGGTCCGAGGCCCGCGACTCGGGCGGCGAGGGCGACTTCCTGCACTGGCGCCAGCGGCTCGGCTACCAGGACGACTGGCTGGTCTCCACCGAGCACGACCGCCAGCGCATCCTGCACCGGCTGCTCTGCACCATGTGGAACGGCCACATCTCCACCGAGGGACAGGACACCTCCCCCCACCTCGTCCGCATCCGGCTCCAGGAGGGCGAGTCCGCGACCATGTCGCTGCGCCTGGAGGGGTTCGACGGCTCGCTCTCCAGCTGGGCGGGACTGCTCCGCGCGTACGAACGCTGGGCGCTGCTCGACGAGGGCCAGATCATCGAGCAGTTCTGCGAACAGCTCATGCGCGCCCTGCCCAAGGGCCTCGCCCAGGTGCCGCAGCCCCCGTCGGCGCTCTTCACCCGCTTCGTCGAGGACGTCGCCCCGCGCCAGCTCGTCCTCATCGACCGTCTCGCCGCCGAGTACGGCGAGGCGGACAGCGAATGGCTCGCCCCGCTGCGCCACTTCTGGTCCGTCACCTACCCGGGCGCCCTCGACATGCGCTTCCCCAGCGCGTCCCGCGCCACCCGCTCCTCCCTCCGCGCCCTGTACGAACGCCACGCACCCGGCCGGAACCAGAGCCGGAACCAGAGCCAGGGCCAGGGGCCCGGCCATGGCCCCGGCCGGGTGCCCCGCGCGAGGCCCGAACCCCGGCCCCGTCGGGTCGAGTACGAGCCCGGCCGGGGGTACGAGAGCGGGCGCGACTTCGAGCCCGGGAGCGGGTACGGGGACGGGAGCGGATACGAGCCCGGGTACGGGGACGGGTACGAGTACGAGTACGGCACCGGGGGCGGGGGCACGTACGAGAACGGCACCGGCCGGCAGAACGGCGGCAGCCGCCCGAACGGCACGGGACGCCCGAACGGCACCGAACGCCAGAACGGCGCCGAAGGCCAGAACGGTGCCGGCCGTCGGAACGGCGCCGGCCACGACCCCCGTTCCGCGTACGCCGCCGGCGGGCGCCCCGATCCCGGAGCGCCTCCGCCCGGACGGTCCTTCCAGGAGGACGACTGGGAGCGGGAGCCCGAGCCGGACTTCGGGCCCGACGACGGGTACGACGCCGGACCGGACATCGGGTCCGGCGCGGGGCCCGACTGGGGCCGCCCCTTCGAGGACGAGTCCGGGGACGGCTTCGACGACGAGTTCGACGACGGCTTCGACGACGGCTTCGACGACGGGCCGCGGCGCCGCCGGGACGGTGGGGCCGAGTGAGCTCCCCTGTCCTTCCCGAACGGCCACTGCCGGGCCACGCCGTCTGCCTCGACCTGCGGACGGCGGGGCCGGGTTCCGGCCCCGGGGCGTACGGCGGCGCCGGTGTCGACGCCGCCGTGCGTGCGGCCCTCGACGCCCCGCAGCCCGGCGGCGAGCGCCGCTTCCTCGTGGTCGACGAGGCCGACCGGCTCGTCGACCACCAGCTGCTCTACGAGCGCCTGTCCTCCTACGGCCCCGCCCACGTCGTCTGCCTCGCCGTCGGCGCGCGGGGCGAGCGGACCCTGAGCCGCTCCCTCACGCTGCGCCCGCCCGCCGCCGGGGTGCTGTGGGTGTTCGACAGCACGGAGGACGGCGTCCCGGGAGACGCCGTCCTGCGGCCGTTGGTGGACGTCCTGTCCACCCCCGAGGTCTTCGACGCCGTGCTCCGCGCGCTCGGCGAGGTGGTGCACGGCGTCGCCGTCCCTGCCGTCCGCGTCCTGGAGCACGACCTCACCGACGAGGCGCGCGCCCGCGCCTGGCGGCAGGCGCTGGAGGGGCTGGCGGGCCCGGACGTCCCGGCCGGTGGCGTCCTCGCCGACCAGGTGCCGGGCGCGCTCGCCCTGCTCCTCGACGAGGGCGTGCCGCGCTCGCTCTCCGGCCACCACTGGCTCCCGCCCCGGGGCAGGGCGGGCGCCCGGCTCGCCGCCTGCGAGGAGGCGCTCGGCGAAGCCGTCGAGGGCTACGAGCGGGTGCGGGGCGCGGCCGGACTCCTCACCCGCGTGGGCGGGAGCCTCGACCTGCCGGGGGACGTCGAGCGGGTGGCGGAGGAGCTCGCGGGGTTCCGAACCGCCGTCGCGGACGCGTTCGGCGCGGCGGGCGGCACCCGGCTCACCGCGGAACACCGGGGCCTGCTGCGGGACCGGGGGATCGAACTCCCGGAGATGCCACGGGAGATCTCGCGGACCGGCATCGTCCCGGCGCTGCGCGACCACACCCACGACCTGATCGGCAAGGGGCTGCCGCTGCGCTCCGTGGCGGCCCGGCTCGCCGCGCTCTCCGCGCGGACCGCCCCGGTGGGCAGCGCCGCCCGGCTCGCCCGGCTCGACGCGATCTGCGGGCCGGAGCGGCTGCGGCGACTGGGCCGCCACCACCCCTTCACGGCCGGCGGCGCGCGCCCGGCGGCCTTCGCCGTGACGGGGCTCCTGGCCCTGCTCGCGGGCCTCTGGCCGGTTTTCGGCTGGGTCCTCGGCCCGGCCGTCGGCGTCCTCGCCGCCGGTCTCGCCCATCTGATGCTGCGGCGCAGACCCAACCGCTCACCCGACGGCCGGATCGACGGCGGCGGTGCCACGGGCGCCGCGCCACGCCTCTTCGGCGGACTCCTCGGCGGTCTCGCCGGGGCGGCCCTCGGCCAGTTCCTCGGCCCGCCGGTGTGGGCGGGGGCCGTGGCCTTCGCGGTGTCCGCGGCCGCCGTCGTGCTCCTGGCGCTGCGCGACTGGAGCCGGGCCGTGGACGACTGGTGGGCCCGCGCGGACCCGGAGGAGGCCGGGCGGATCCTCCAGGAGATCCACGCCCTGGTCGTCACGACCGCCGTCCACGACTGGCTCTTCGCCGACGTGCGCCACCACTGCTCGGCCGGCGCGGGAGCGGTCGCCCGGCTGCTCCGCGACCTCGCGGCGACCGCCGACGCCCACGGACAGCCGTACGCCCCGGAGAAGGGCGCCGGGAGGACGGACGCCGCACCGCCGCCGGGCCCGGACTCCGGGGCCGCCTCCTGGAGCTGGGAGGACTGGGGAGACGGCGGCGAGGACGACGGCTGGCTCGACCTGGACGGCGAGCCGCCGGCCGGAGCGGCGCCGCCGTATCCGCCCTCGTCGCCCTTCGACCCGTTCGCCCCGCCCGACGCGCAGGCCCCGCGCGAGGCACACACCCCACGCGACGCACAGACCCGGCGCGACGCACAGGCCCCGCACGACCCCGCCGATCCGTTCGACCCGTTCGACCGGCCCGGCGGACCGGAGACGCCGGGATCCTCCGCCCCCCACCCCTCCGGCGGGCCGCCGCGCGGAGCCGGGCCGGCGCCCACGCCCGGCTGGCTGGAGCGGCGGTACGGGGACGGGGGCCCCGCGCTGGTCGACACGCTCGTCGGGGACCTCGTCGCGGGCACCGTCCTGATCCTGGACGGCTGCTGGGCGGGGATCGAACGCGACCCCGGCGCCACCGGGTCGGCGTTCCCCGAGCAGCGGCTCGGGGAGCTGCTGGCCGACACCCGCCTCCGGCTGGAGCGCGACGTGGCCGCGTCGCCGCCGCCCTCGTACGACGGACTGCGGGACCGCGAGACGCTCACCGGCCTCGCCGCCTTCACCGACCGCTCCGAACGGCCCGACGCCGCCCGGCTCACCGGCGTCGCCCCGGACGCGGTGGCCCGGCTGCTCCTCTCGGAGGACGATCCCGGTCGCACGGTCGCGCTCTGCGGCCCCGAGCACCTGAGGCTGCTCTCCCACGACCCGCTCGCCGCCCGTCAGGTCCGGTTCGTACCCGAGGCGATGCGGCGCGGCGCGGCGGGGGACGACATCTGGCGCGGCACCGCGGAGGACGTGGTGTGGACCGGCGCGGGGCGGCACGCCGGCATCCTCCGTCTCGTACCGCTGCGCGCGGACGTCGTGAACACCGTCCGCGCCGAGGAGGCGGGAGAACCGTGACCGACCCGAACCAACCGAACCAACCGAACCAACCGAACCGAGGGGACCGGCCGGACCGCCCGGCCGATCCGTATCCGCCGATCGACCCCGACCACCCGGACCACCTGAGCGAACCGGGCACGCCGACCCACCCGTACTATCAGGAGCTGGAGTTCCTCACGCACGAGGAGGTGCCGGTCCGGTTCGCGGTCCGGTACGGCGAGGACCACAGGCCGCCCGGCCGCCCCGGCGTCCTCGCGCGCCGGGCGACGCTCGGCGCGGGGTGGTCGGTCCTCCAGTACCGGCTCACGGCGTCCGCGCAGGACGACCCCCGGGCGTACGGGCTCCTCGAACGCGAGGTGGCCGCCGCCATCGCCGTCGAACGACGCTACGGGCAGCAGAGGTTCGGGGCGGTGTTCCCCAGGATCGTCGGCTTCGACCTGACCGCAGCCGAACCCTTCGTGCTGTACCGGCCGCCGGCCGGCCGGCCGCTCTCCGAGTGGGCGGGACGCCTGGGCGCCGAGGACCAGGAGCGGATCACCGGCCAACTCGCCATGGCCGTACGGCTCCTGGCCGGCATGGACCTCGTGCACCGGGCCCTCGCCCCCGACACCGTGCGGTGGGACGGCTCGCGCGTGCGGCTCAGCGAGCCCTACGCCGCACTGCGCGCGGGGGAGGCGCGCGAACCCTTCGGCGCCGCCCCCTGGGCCTCGCCCGAGCAGCGGGCCGGGAGCGGCGCCGCCGACCCGCGCGACGACCTGTGGTCCGTCGCCCAGATCGCGTACTACCTGCTCGCCGGCCGCCCCGACCGCGGCGACGGCCCGCCGCCGGACCTCGCCGAGTACCGCCGGCTCGCGGCCCTCGGACAGAGCGGCCTCTTCTCCCCGCACGCCGCCGAACGGCCCCACGCCGCCGCGCTCATGCGGCTGCTCCACGTGCCCGACCCGCTCGCGACCGGCGTCGGGGCCGCCGACCCGCTCGCGCGGTGGCGTGCCGAGTACGACCGTCAGATCGCCCGCAAGAACACGCTGCGCGAGGGGGCCGGGCCGGGCGCCGTCGCACCGTCCGGGGGCGACCGGGACACCGGCCCCGAGCCCCTCGCGCCCCGCCCGCCGCGCACCTCCCTCCTGGACCGGATCTTCGGCGGGGGACAGGAGCCCGCCCGTCCCGCCGACCCCGCCCCGTCCCCGTCGCCACCGCCCGGGGCCGTGCCGGACCCGCTGTCGAGGAGCAGGATGTGCCCGCACTGCCTGCTGCCCGTCGCGTACGACGAACGGCTGCTCGTCACCATCGACGCCAAGGGCAACCGGATCCCGCTGGACCTCAGCGGCGAGCGCCGCCCCGGCCACGTCGCGGACGCGCTGCGCAAGGCGTACCACCTGTGCCCGCACACGGTGGACGGCGACGAGGAGCACGAACTCCCCGTGCCCTACCTCACCACCGGCGAACCGCTCTCCATCGCCCTCGTCGGCAGCTCCTCCGTCGGCAAGACCCACCTCCTCGCCGCCATGCTGGGCGAGGTCGAACTCGGCGGCCTCGAACCGTACGGACTGAAGTGCAGGCCGCTCAACCCCGAGGCGCACCGCACCTATCTGCGCGAACGGGTGCAGAGCCTCCAGCAGGGACGGCAGCTGGGCCGCACCGGACAGCAGACCTTCGCCCGGTTCGCCGACGGCCTGCTCGTCTCGGCCGGCGGCGCGACCCCCCGCCCCGTCGTCTTCTTCGACCTCGCGGGCGAGGACCTCGCGCAGGACGGCGAGGTCGGCCGCTTCCTGATGGGCGTCGACGCCTTCGTGTTCGTCCTCGATCCGCTGCGCGCCCTGCGGCTGTCCTCCCTCGACCCGGTCCGCGAACAGAGCGGGCTGCGGCGCCGCGACCTCGGCGACGAGGCGTTCACCACCGTGCTCAACCGCATCCCCCGGCAGCGCGGCGGACTCGTCGCCGCACCCGCCGCGCTCGCGGTCAACAAGAGCGACCTGGTGCGCTTCGAACCGGTCGTCGACCGCTGGCTCGGCCGCTCCCTGCCCGGCCGCCACGACCCGGCGGCGCTGCGCGACGAGAGCCGCGACGCCTACGCCTTCCTCGCCCACCACGCCAGCGCCGCCTGGCTCAAACCCTTCGACGACTGCGCCGACTGCACCCTGCACTTCGTCGCGGCGACCGGCGGACAGGCACGCGGCGACCGGTTTCCGCACGGGGCCCGGCCACGCCGCGTCCTCGCACCACTGCTGTCACTCTTCGCCATGTGCGGGCTGCTGCCCGGGGCGGAGCCCAGGGAGGGGATCGCCCGATGACACGGTCGGAGAACGAGGTCGACCAGATCGTCTTCCGCTGGGACAGCGAGAACCCGTCCGGCAGCACCGGCTTCGGACCGGTCGCCTGGTCCGGGCCGCGCGACGAGGTCGAGGGCCTCTTCCGGATCTCCGGCCCCGTCCTGCGGGCCACCGGGGACGAGACCCGCACCGCCCTCATCCGGATCCAGCGGGGCGCCGGCGTCATGCTGATCCGCCGCACCCCCTTCGTCGACGCCGGCGGCGGGACCTCCGTCCTCTGCCACGCCCTCGTCGGCTCGTCCGACCTCCTCACCCCCGCCACCTGCCTCGGGCTCCACGCCTGGGACTGGGAGGGGGCGGCCGCCGTGCGCGCCGCCGAGGCGCGCGGCCGGCTTCCGGTGATCCCCGAGGAGGCCCTCGTGCGGGCGGCCACCGGCCGGGGCCAGTGGGAACTCGACCGGGCACTCCCGGACGCCGTCGGCGAACTCATCGGTGTCGTAGCGGAGTTGCTCCGGCACCCCACCGAACGGTTCACCGTCCTGGACGCGCGGGGCGACACCGCCTGCCCCGTGCTCTGGGGGCTCCACGGCATGTTCGGCGGCTCCACCAACCGCCGCTGGACCTTCGCCACCCACGACACCGCCGAACTCACCGAACTCCGCTTCGTGTTCGTCGGCCGCTGGTCGGGCGCGGCGAGCCGCAACACCGACCGCCGCCGCGTCGACCCGCGCGACCGGTACGGCGACCGCGCCGACGCCGTCGCGACCGGCCTCGTCCGCCACCACCTGCGGGTGCTCGCCGACGGCGACGGCCAGGAGTACGCCGTCGCCAGCGCCCTCCACACCGCCGCCTCCGCCCGCCGCGCCCCCCTCCTCGACACCGCCGCCCGCGCCCTCGACACCCTCGACCGCCGCACCGGCGACCTCTCCGACCGGCCCCCGGCCCCCACCCCCCGGAAACCCCCGCCCGCCACCGCTCCACGCACCCCGGCCCCTCCGGCGCCGGGCCCGGACCGCCGGACCGCGGAGCCCGACCGCTGGGACCGCCGGCAGCCGGACCCCGACGGGCCGGACCGCCGCCCGCCCGAGGCCGACCCGCCGGAGCGTCGGCTGAGCGAGCCCGACCGCTGGGACCGTCGCCCCGCGGACCCTGACCGGCCGGATCCTCGGCAGTCCGAGCCCGACCGGTCCGATCGTCGGCAGTCCGAGTCCGACCGCTGGGACCGCCGACCCGCCGAGCCTGCCGAGCCCGACCGGACCGACCGTCGGCTGAGCGAGTCCGACCGCTGGGACCGCCGGCCTGCGGACCCTGACCGGCCGGACCCTCGGCAGTCCGAGCCCGACCGGACCGACCATCGGCAGACCGAGTCCGACCGCTGGGACCGCCGACCCGCCGAGCCCGACCGGCCGGACCCTCGGCAGTCCGAGCCCGACCGGTGGGACCGTCAGCCCGCCGAGCCCGACCGGCCGGCCCGTCGGCCCATGGACCCCGACGGGCCGCGCCGCCGGCCGGCGGACCCCGACCGGTCGGACCGCCGAGGCGCGGACCCCTACGGCGACGAGCCGCGAACGCCCCGCGAGGACCCCCCGTACGCCCCCGTGCCCCCACCGGCACCCGACCGGGCTCCCCTGACGCCGGACCGGGACCGGGCCCCGCTGCCCCCCGACCGCCAGACGGCCGCACCCATCTCGCTCGGACCCGAGCCCGTCATCCCAGCCACCCCACCCACCTCGGCCACCCCACCGGTCGCGCCCCCACCCCCCGTCACGGAGCCGTCCGTCCACCCGGCACCCGGGGCCGGGTTCGGGAGCGGCGGCGGTGACGCGTACCCCCGTCCCGTCCTCCCGGCCGCCCTGCCGGAGTGGACCGGGCCGGGGAAGGACCGGGCGCGGCCGTGGGGGAGGGCGCGAGGAAAGAAGGGGAAGGGGAGGGAGCGGGAGGAGGGGACGGGGCTGGTGCACAAGCTGCCGACGGCGCGGAGTGCGGAGGAGGCGCGGGAGCTCGTGGAGCGGGGCGGGAGCCGTGAGCTGCTCGACGTACTGCGCCGCCCCCTGGAGTACCCGGTCCTGACCGTGCTGCTCCAGGAGATCGGCAGGCGGCTGCCGGCGTGGGAGCATCCGCTGCGCCGCGAACTGTGCGAGGTGGCCGTCGGCCTGGAGCTGTGGGCCGTGGCGCGGCCCGGCGACCGGGGGCAGCCCTCGGAGCCGTCGGAGGAGCAGCGCGCGGCCAACGCGGCCGAGCTGTACCGCTGGGCGGTCCGCCCGGTGCTCGGCGGCGGCGACGCGCCGCTGGGGACGGTCGCCTCGCTGCTCTCGTGGCTGCGGACGAGCCCCGAGCCGTCCGCCCGCGAGACGTTCTGGCTGATCGTCGACGGGGACCGCCCGGGGCTGCCGGACGGGGTGTGGCTGACGCTGCTGAAGGAGGCGTACGGCCTGCCGCGTACCCCGCCCAGGCCGGGGGCGCCGGTCTCCCCGGCCGCCGTCCCTCCGGACGATCAGGGCAGCGGCTACACCCGCCGCTTCCTGACCCGTGCCGCGCTGCTCCTCGGCGGTCTGGTGGTCGCGATCGTCCTGATCGTCGTGTGGGGGGCGCTGACATGACTCCGGCCCGATCCGAAAGGGAGGCCGTGGCCGCCCGGCTCCGTCAGGATGGGCGCATGGGATTCCATGTCGATTCCGAGACCGGGCGGCTGCGCCGCGTCATCCTCCATCGGCCCGATCTGGAGCTGAAGCGGCTCACTCCGTCCAACAAGGACGCTCTGCTCTTCGACGACGTGCTGTGGGTGCGGCGGGCCCGGCAGGAGCACGACGGTTTCGCGGACGTGCTGCGGGACCGCGGGGTGGCGGTGCACCTCTTCGGGGACCTGCTGAGCGAGACCATGGAGGATCCGGAGGCGCGGGCGATGGTCCTCGACCGGGTCTTCGACGAGAAGGAGTACGGGCCGCTCGCCGCCGACCACCTGCGGGCGGCCTTCGACTCGCTCGACGCCGCCGCCCTAGGCGAGGCGCTGGTCGGGGGCATGACGAAGCGGGAGTTCCTGGCGGCGCACCGGGAGCCGACCTCGGTCCGCTTCCACGCCCTCGACCTGGACGACTTCGTCCTGGGGCCGCTGCCGAACCACATCTTCACCCGGGACACCTCGGCCTGGATCTACGACGGCGTCTCCATCAACGCGATGCGCTGGCCGGCCCGGCAGCGCGAGACGGTGCACTTCGAGGCGATCTACAAGCACCATCCGCTCTTCACGGGTCCGGAGGCGGGTGCCTTCCACCACTGGTCGGAGGGGCAGGCGGACTACCCGTCGACGATCGAGGGCGGGGACGTCCTCGTCATCGGCAACGGCGCCGTCCTGATCGGGATGAGCGAGCGCACCACGCCCCAGGCGGTGGAGATGCTGGCGAGGGGCCTGTTCGCGGCCGGTTCGGCGCGGACGATCATCGCGCTCGACATGCCGAAGCGGCGTGCGTTCATGCATCTGGACACGGTCATCACGATGGTCGACCAGGACACGTTCACCCAGTACGCGGGGCTCGGCATGCTCCGCTCGTACACGATCGAGCCGGGCGACGCCGGGCAGTCCCTGCGGGTGACGGACCATCCGCCGGAGCAGATGCACAGCGCCATCGCGGCGGCCCTGGGGCTCCAGGACATCCGGGTGCTCACGGCGACCCAGGACGTGCACGCGGCCGAGCGCGAGCAGTGGGACGACGGGTGCAACGTGCTGGCGGTGGAGCCGGGCGTGGTCGTGGCGTACGAGCGGAACGTCACGACGAACACGCATCTGCGCAAGCAGGGCATCGAGGTGATCGAGATCCCGGGCAGCGAGCTCGGCCGGGGGCGGGGCGGCCCGCGCTGTATGAGCTGTCCGGTGGAGCGGGACGCGGTCTGAACGCGGGAAGGGGAGGGGCTGTATATAAATGCCGCCCCTCGTATAGACTTCCAGGGTTCCCGGCCGTCGTCCCCGGCTGCCGTCCCCCGACCCGTACCCCCAGGAGCGCGTCCCATGGCCACAGACCTCATCGGCCGCCACTTCCTCAAGGAGCTGGACTTCACCGCCGAGGAGTTCCGCGCCCTGATCGCGCTCTCCGCCGAGCTGAAGGCCGCCAAGAAGGCGGGGGCCGAGGTCCAGCGGCTGCGCGGCCGGAACATCGCCCTGATCTTCGAGAAGACCTCGACGCGCACCCGCTGCGCCTTCGAGGTCGCCGCGGCCGACCAGGGCGCCTCCACCACCTACCTGGACCCGTCCAGCTCCCAGATCGGCCACAAGGAGTCCGTCCGGGACACCGCCCGGGTCCTCGGCCGGATGTTCGACGGCATCGAGTACCGGGGCGACAGCCAGGCGGCGGTCGAGGAACTCGCGGCCCATGCGGGCGTCCCCGTCTTCAACGGGCTCACCGACGACTGGCACCCCACCCAGATGCTCGCCGACGTGCTCACCATGACCGAGCACACGGACAAGCCGCTGGACGGGATCGCCTTCGCCTACCTGGGCGACGCCCGCTTCAACATGGGCAACTCCTACCTGATCACCGGCGCCCTGCTCGGCATGGACGTGCGGATCGTCGCCCCCGAGGCGTACTGGCCGGCCGAGGGCGTCGTCGCCGCCGCCCGCGAGCTCGCCGAGACCAGCGGCGCCACGATCACCCTCACCGAGGACGTGGCCGAGGGCGTCCGGGGCGCCGACTTCGTCGCCACCGACGTCTGGGTCTCGATGGGGGAGCCCAAGGAGGTCTGGGACGAGCGGATCGCCGTCCTCTCGCCCTACGCCGTGACCATGGACGTGCTGCGCGCCACCGGGAACCCCGACGTCAAGTTCCTGCACTGCCTGCCGGCCTTCCACGACCTTGGCACCGCCGTCGGCCGGGACATCCACGCCCGGCACGGCCTGACCGAGCTCGAGGTCTCCGACGAGGTCTTCGAGTCGGCGCACTCGGTCGTCTTCGACGAGGCCGAGAACCGGATGCACACCATCAAGGCCGTCCTCGTCGCCACGCTGGCCGGGCCCGCGGGAGCGTAGTCCCGTTCCGAAACCGGCCCCGGCCCCGGTCCCGGTCCCCGTCCCGGTCCCGGCGCTCCCGTTCCCAAACCGGCCCCGGCCCCCCCCCCCCCGGGGCGCACCCGCCCTCGTCACGGCTCCCGGTGTCGGCCCTGCGCCGGTATCGCCGGGAGGGTGAACCAGACCGCCTTGCCGTGCGCGGTGGGCCGGTGGCCGCAGTCGCTGCTGAGCGCGCGGATCAGCAGGAGGCCGCGGCCGTGCTCCTGCCAGGGGTCGACCTCGGCGTCCGGGTCGGGGCAGATGAGCCGGCCGGGTGCCGCGGGCTCGGCGTCGTGGACCTCGACCTGGCAGCCGCCGGGCGCCGTGAGCAGCTCCACGACCAGCTCGATGGGGCCCAGGCCCGCGGTGTGCTCGACGGCGTTGGCGACCAGCTCGGCGGTCAGCAGCTCGGCCGTGTCGCGGTCGGGCCGGGCGGCGGCGCCGGGGCCGAGATCGTGGAGCGCGGTACGGATCAGGGCGCGGGCGAGCGGCACGGCGGCGGCCGTGTGGGGCAGCTGGACGCGCCAGGAGGTGGCGGGTCCGGGTCCCGGGGCTCCGGGTCCGGCGCCGGCGCGGCCGGCGTCGGCGGGTCCTGGATCGGCGGGGCCGTTGACATCGGGCATGTGCGAGCTCCCTTCACCGAGCGGGGCGGACGGGTGGGGCCGGGGTACGAGGAATCCCTAGACGTCCCGTTTTCAACCTTACGAGGTGAAAAATCCGTTTCCCAGGGCACCCCTCCCTCGCAGTGGGGGACCTCCGTCACCGGCGTCCGGGACCTTGTGCGGCCTGGGTCGCCCCTCCTTATCGCGTACTCGTGACGATAGTCACAGTATGGTGATACCCTCCGAATGGAGGAAGGAGGCCGTTCCGTATGAGCCCCTTTACCGGCTCCGCGACCCGCACCCCCCGCTGGCGGCACCTACGCCTGGACATCGACCGGGGCGTCGCGACCGTGACCCTCGCCCGCCCGGAGAAACTCAACGCCCTCACCTTCGGGGCCTACGCCGACCTGCGCGACCTGCTCGCCGAGCTCTCCCGCGAGCGGACCGTCCGCGCCCTCGTCCTCGGCGGCGAGGGCCGCGGCTTCTGCTCGGGCGGCGACGTGGACGAGATCATCGGCGCCACCCTCTCCCTCGACACCGCCCGGCTCCTCGACTTCAACCGGATGACCGGCCAGGTCGTCCGGGCGCTGCGCGAATGCCCGTTCCCGGTCGTCGCCGCCCTGCACGGCGTCGCGGCCGGCGCCGGAGCGGTCCTCGCGCTCGCCGCCGACTTCCGGGTCGCCGACCCCACCGCCCGCTTCGCCTTCCTCTTCACCCGGGTGGGCCTCTCCGGCGGCGACATGGGCGCGGCCTACCTGCTGCCCCGGGTCGTCGGCCTCGGCCACGCCACCCGGCTCCTCATGCTCGGCGAACCCGTCCACGCCGCCGAGGCCGAGCGCATCGGCCTCCTCAGCGAGCTGACCGAGGAGGGCGGCGCCGACACCCGCGCCGCCGACCTCGCCCGCCGCCTCGCCGACGGCCCCGCCCTCGCCCTCGCCCAGACCAAGGCCCTGCTCACCGCCGAACTCGACATGCCGCTCGCCGCCTCCGTCGAACTCGACGCGGCCACCCAGGCCCTCCTGATGCACGGCGAGGACTACGCAGAGTTCCACGCCGCCTTCACCGCGAAACGCCCCCCGAAATGGCAGGGCCGCTAGCCATGGCGCGCCCCCTGGACACCGGCCCGCCCGCCTCCCGTGTCGCCGTCATCGGGGGCGGCCCCGGCGGGCTGTACGCCGCCGCTCTGCTCAAGCGGCTCGACCCGGGCCGCGAGGTCACCGTCTGGGAGCGGAACGCGCCCTCCGACACCTTCGGCTTCGGCGTGGTCCTCTCCGACGAGACCCTCGGCGGCATCCGGGACGCCGACCCCGCCGTGTACGAGGCGCTCCGCCGCGAAATGGTCCGTTGGGACGACATCGACGTCGTCCACCGCGGCCACCGCACCACCTCCACCGGCCACGGCTTCGCGGCCCTCGGCCGCAGCCGCCTCCTGGAACTGCTGCACACCCACTGCACCGAACTCGGCGTACGGCTCCGCTTCCGCACCGAGGCGCCGCCCGCCGCCGAGCTCGCCGCCACCCACGACCTGGTCGTCGCCGCCGACGGTGTCCACAGCCGCACCCGGGACGCGCACGCCGAGCACTTCCGCCCCCGGATCACCACCCACCGCTGCCGCTACATCTGGCTCGCCGCCGACTTCGCCTTCGACGCCTTCCGCTTCGAGATCGCCGAGACCGAGCACGGCGTGATGCAGCTCCACGCCTACCCCTACTCCCGACCGGTACCCTCCGGGCCGCGACCGCAGGACGGCAGCTCCACCGTCATCGTCGAGATGCGCGAGGAGGTCTGGCGCGCGGCCGGGTTCCACGAACTCGACGAGGCCGAGTCCACCGCCCGCTGCGCCAAGATCTTCGCCGAGGCGCTCGGCGGCCGCGAACTGCGCTCCCACCGCTCCGCCTGGACCGCCTTCCGCACCGTCGTCAACGACCGCTGGTCGTACGGCAACACCGTCCTCATTGGCGACGCCGCCCACACCGCTCACTTCTCGATCGGCTCCGGCACCAAACTGGCCGTCGAGGACGCCCTCGCCCTCGCCGTACAGCTCGGCGCGCACCCCACCCTGGCCGAGGCGCTCGCCGCCTACGAGACCGAGCGCCGCCCCGTCGTGGAGTCCACCCAGCGCGCGGCGGCCGCCAGCCTCCGCTGGTTCGAGGAACTCGCCGACCACGTCGACCGGCCGCCCCGCCGCTTCGCCTTCGACCTGCTCACCCGCAGCCGCCGCGTCACCCACGCCAACCTGCGGCTGCGCGACCCCGTCTTCACCGACACGGTCGAGCGCGACTTCGGCTGCCCGCCCGGCACCCCGCCCATGTTCACCCCGCTCCGCCTGCGCGGACTCACCCTGCGCAACCGCGTCCTCGTCTCGCCCATGGACCTGTACGTCGCCGAGGACGGCGTCCCCGGCGACTTCCACCTCGTCCACCTGGGCGCCAGGGCGCTCGGCGGCGCCGGACTCGTCATGACCGAGATGGTCTGCGTGAGCCCCGAGGGCCGCATCACCCCCGGGTGCTCCGGACTCTGGAACGACGAACAGGCCCGGGCCTGGAGCCGCGTCACCGACTTCGTCCACGCCCAGGCGCCCGGCACGGCGCTCGGCGTCCAGCTCGGCCACTCCGGCCGCAAGGGCTCCACCCGCCGCATGTGGGAGGGGATCGACCAGCCGCTGCCCGACGGCAACTGGCCGCTCGTCGCCGCCTCCCCCCTGCCGTACCGGCCCGGCGTCAACCAGACCCCCCACGCCCTGGACCGCGCCGGACTCACCGCCGTACGCGAGGAGTTCACCGCCGCCGCCCGCCGGGCCGCCCGCTGCGACTTCGACCTCCTCGAACTCCACTGCGCCCACGGCTACCTGCTCTCCGGCTTCCTCTCCCCGCTCACCAACCACCGCACCGACGCCTACGGCGGCTCCCCGGAGGCCCGGCTGCGCTTCCCCCTCGAAGTCTTCGACGCGGTACGGGAGGTGTGGCCCGACGAGCGCCCGATGACCGTCCGCATCTCGGCCACCGACTGGGCCGACGGCGGCAACACCGCCGAGGACGCCGTCGCGATCGCCCGTGCCTTCGCCGACCACGGCGCCGACGCCATCGACGTCTCCACCGGCCAGGTCGTCCCCGACGAGACCCCCGCCTACGGCCGCTCCTACCAGACCCCCTACGCCGACCGCATCCGCTCCGCCGTCGGCGTCCCCGTCGTCGCCGTCGGTGCCATCTCCTCCTGGGACGACGTCAACTCCCTCCTGCTGGCCGGCCGCGCCGACCTCTGCGCCCTCGCCCGCCCCCACCTCTACGACCCCCACTGGACGCTCCACGCGGCCGCCGAACAGGGCTACGAGGGCCCGGCCGCCCCCTGGCCCGCCCCCTACCGCGCCGGCAGCCGCCGGCCGCCCACCGGCCGCCGCGACCAGACCGCCTGACCACCCCTGGACGCCCGCGTATGCGGGTGCGACGCACGAGCATGGTCCCCACGGCCCGCGCACCCTTGAATGGGTACATGACACAGAACACGGGTGCACAGAAGGGTGCCGGGGCGGTCCTCGGCACGGCGACGGCAACGACCGGACTGCTGGCGGGGGTGTGGTTCGCGTACGTCTGCTCGGTGATGCCGGCCCTGGCCAGGAGCGACGACCGCGTCTATGTCGAGGTGATGCGGAACATCAACGACGTCATCCAGAACCCGCTCTTCTTCTCCGCGTTCTTCGGATCCGCGCTCCTCGCGGCGGTCGCCGCCTGGCAGCACCGCGCCACCCGCGCCCGCGGCTGGACCCTCGCCGCCCTCGTCCTCGCCGTGGCGGTCTTCCTCGTCACCTCCGCCGCGAACGTCCCCCTCAACGACGCCCTCGCCGCCGCCCACGACCCCACCGCCGCCCGCGCCGCCTTCGAGGCCCCCTGGGTCGCCTGGAACATCGTCCGCGCCGTCCTCACCACCGCCGGCCTCGCCTGCCTCCTCCGTGCCGGAGCGGTGCGCAACCGGGCCTAGCCGGGGCCTCGGCCGCCGGACACCTCCACGAGGTCCGCGCGGGGCAGCCGCTCCTGGTACTCGCAGGCGGCCACCGCACCGAAGCCCGCCCCCCACAGGGCCTCCAGGATGTCCGCCATCGTGGCGATCACCTCGTCCTGCGACGCCCCGCGGCGTGACGCGCAGGCGAGCACCGTGGACCACCGGGCGAAGTCGGACGGCTCCGCACGGTCGGTCCCGTGGTCGTCGTGGACGGAGGGGACGGAGGGGACGGAGAGAACGGAGAGCGCCGCGAAGGAGACGCCGTGCGGGCCGGACGGCACGCTGCCGGGGATGCCGGACAGTGTCTCCAGCAGGCATGCGGGGGATCCGGTGTCGACGTAGACGTTGCAGCAGAGATCCATCGCTTCTGCTCCTCCTCTGGGATCACGATGAACACCTGGAGAACGCGCCAACCCAACAGGCGTACATATGACTTTGGCAAGGGTGCTACCGCGAAGGACCCCGAGTCCGTCAAGTCAGGGAAGGGCTCCGGTCAGACCCCGGTGACGTACTCCGCGCCCCGGTCGCGCAGCAGTTCGTGGAGGGCGGCGAAGACCTCCGCGGAGCGGCGGCCGGGCCAGTCGTCCGGGAGGAGTTCGGCGGGGAGGACGGGGTCGGCATAGGGGAGTCGGCGCCAGGAGTCGAGGGCGAGGAGGTAGGCGCGGTAGGCGTCCTCGGCGCCGCCGGGGGTCGTGCGCCAGGCGCGGAGCACGGGGTCGTGGGCCGCGAGGAACTCCTCGTGGAGGTGGGCGATGGCCGGGAGGTCCCACCAGCGGGCCACCGCCTCGGCGGTCGCGGCGTAACCGAGGTGATCGCCCCGGAAGAGGTCGACGTAGGGGGAGAGGCCGAGCCGCTCCAGGGTGTTGCGGGTCTCCTCGTGCAGCCGTGCGGGCGCGATCCAGACGCCCGGGGCGGCCGTGCCGAAGCCCAGCCGGGCGAGCCGGGAGCGCAGCAGGTGCCGCTTGTGGCGCTCGGCCTCGGGCACCGAGAAGACGGCCAGGACCCAGCCCTCGGAGAGCTTGGGCTCGGTGCGGGCGTAGATCCGGCGGTCACCGTCGTCCAGGAGCCGCCGGGCGTCGTCGGACAGGGCGTACCCCGCCGCCCCCTCCGCCGTCCGGGCCGGCAGCAGCAGCCCGCGCCGCTTCAGCCGCGACACCGACGAACGCACCGAGGGCGCGTCCACCCCGACCGCCGCGAGCAGCCGGATCAGCCCGGCCACCGGCATCGGCGCCCCGTCGGGCGCACGGCCGTAGGCGCCGTAGAGGGAGACGATCAGGGAACGGGGAGTGTGCTGCTCGGCCACGTGATCACTCTAGGGGGTGCCGTACGGGTCCCGCCGGGTCAGGCTGTCCGTCCGGTGGTACGGCTGTGCCGTCGTGCGGGGGCTGGGCGGGGGCGGGGCTGGGGCTGGGGCTGGGCGGGGGCTGGGGGCCCGGGCGCCCGGGCACGCGCGGGGTCACGCGCTGTCGCGTAGCCGGAAGCGCTGGAGTTTGCCGGTCGCGGTGCGGGGCAGCGCGTCGAGGAAGACGACCTCCCGGGGTGATTTGTACGGGGCGAGGCGGGCGCGGACGAAGGCCCGCAGGGCGGCGGCGGTGCTCGCGTCGCGCGGCACCCCGTCCCGGACGACGGTGTAGGCGACGACGACCTGGCCGCGCAGGTCGTCGGGGCGGCCCACGACCGCTGTCTCCACGACGTCGGGGTGGTCCAGGAGCACCTCCTCGACCTGCGGCCCGGCGATGTTGTACCCGGCCGAGATGATCATGTCGTCGGCGCGTGAGACGTAGCGGAAGTAGCCGTCGGGTTCGCGGACGTAGGTGTCGCCCGTGACGTTCCAGCCGTTCCGCACGTAGTCGGTCTGGCGGGGGTCGGCCAGATAGCGGCAGCCCACGGGGCCGCGCACGGCGAGGAGGCCCTCGGTGCCGTCGGGGACCCCGTGGCCGTCCCGGTCGACGATCCTGGCCTGCCAGCCGGGCACCGGGCGGCCGGTGGTGCCGGGGCGGATGTCGCCGTCGGCGGCGGCGATGAAGATGTGCAGCAGCTCGGTCGCGCCGATGCCGTTGATCAGGCGCAGGCCCGTGCGTCCGTACCAGGCCCGCCAGGTCGCCTCCGGCAGGTTCTCGCCGGCGGAGACGCAGCGGCGCAGCGAGCCGACGTCGGGGGCGGTGTCGCCGGCCAGTTCGTCGAGCATGACGCGATAGGCCGTCGGGGCGGTGAAGAGCACGGTGACGCGGTGGCGTTCGATCGCCGCGAGCAGCTGCTTGGGGCCGGCCTGGGGGAGCAGGACGGCGCTCGCCCCGGCGCGCAGGGGGAAGAGGACGAGCCCGCCGAGGCCGAAGGTGAAGGCGAGTGGCGGCGAACCGGCGAAGACGTCGTCGGGCCGAGGGCGCAGGACGTGCGCGGAGAAGGTGTCGGCGACGGCGAGGACGTCGCGGTGGAAGTGGACACAGCCCTTGGGCCGCCCGGTGGTGCCGGAGGTGAAGGCGATCAGGGCCACGTCGTCGGCGGCCGTCCTCACCGCCTCGTACGGGCCGGGGCGGCGGGCGGCGAGGGCCAGCAGGTCGTCCGGCCCGTCTCCGCCGAACGGGGTGACGCGGAGCCCGGGAATCCGGGCCTGGAGGAGTTCGTCGAGGGTGTGGACGTCGCAGAGCGCGTGGGTGCAGCGGGCCGCGTCCGCCATCACGGCCAGTTCGGGGGCGCGCTGCTGGGCCAGGACGGTGACGGCGACGCCGCCCGCCTTCATCACGGCGAGCCAGCAGGCGGCCAGCCAGGGGGTGGTCGGGCCGCGCAGGAGGACCCGGTTGCCGGGCTCGACGCGCAGGTCGGAGGTGAGGACGTGGGCGATGCGGTCGACCCGGTCGCGGAGCTCTCCGTAGCTCCAGACCCCGCCCTCGTCGTCGTGGAAGGCGGGCCGGTCCGCGCCGAAGCGTTCCACCGTGCGGTCGAGGAGTTCGGTGCCGCAGTTGAGCCGGTCGGGGTAGGCCAGCTCCGGCAGGTCGAAGAGGAGACGTGGCCACCGGTCCGGCGGCGGCAGCCGGTCGCGGGCGAACGTGTCGAGGTGGGCCGAGGGTGTCAGCTCCATGAGTCCGTCCCCCTGTCGTGGTGGGGTCGCTCAACGCCACACGAGCGTATCGTGTTGGTGACGACAGTCAACGGTTCGCGACAAGGGCGTCGGCCGGCGCAGGGACGGAAGCGCCGGACGGCGCAGGGACGAAGGCGCCCGAGGGCGTCAGAGAGGGCCCACATGCCCGCATTCTCGCTCGATCCGGAACAGATCACCTGGTGTGCGGAGCTCCGCACCCTCGCCGCCGAACGCCTGAAGCCCCTCGCCGAGAAGGGCGAACCCGGCCGGGTCAACCGCCCCCTCGTCGCCGCCCTCGGCGAGCTCGGCCTCCTCGCCCGCCTCTTCGACGCCGGCGCCCTCGACCTCTGCCTGCTGCGCGAATCCCTCGCCCGCGCCTGCACCGAGGCCGAGACCGCCCTCGCCCTCCAGGGCCTCGGCAGCCACCCCGTCGCCGCCTTCGGCACCTCCACCCAGCGCGCCCGCTGGCTCCCCGAGGTCACCGCCGGACGGGCCGTCGCCGCCTTCGCGCTCTCCGAGCCCGGCGCCGGCTCCGACGCCGCCGCCCTCGCCCTCGACGCCGTCCCCGACGGACACGGCGGATGGCGGCTGCACGGCGAGAAGCGGTGGATCTCCAACGCCCCCGAGGCCGACTTCGCCACCGTCTTCGCCCGCACCACCCCCGGCGCCGGCGCCCGGGGCGTCACCGCCTTCCTCGTCCCCGCCGACCGTCCGGGACTCGGCGGCGAACCCCTCGACATGCTCGCCCCGCACGCCCTCGGCACCCTCGTCTTCGACGGCGTCCCCGTCGGCCCCGAGGACCTCCTCGGCGCACCCGACGGCGGCTTCCGCGTCGCCATGCACACCCTCAACCTCTTCCGCCCCAGCGTCGGGGCGTTCGCCGTCGGCATGGCCCAGGCCGCGCTCGACGCGACCCTCGCCCACACCGCCGCCCGCCCCGCCTTCGGCGGCGTCCTCGCCGACCTCCAGGCCGTCTCCCACCGCGTCGCCGAGATGGCCACCCGCACCGAGGCCGCCCGCCTCCTCGTCTACGCGGCCGCCACCGCGTACGACGAGGGCGACCCCGACGTGCCCCGGCGCTCCGCGATGGCCAAACTCCTCGCCACCGAGACCGCCCAGTACGTCGTCGACGCCGCCGTCCAACTGCACGGCGCCGCCGCCCTCCAGCGCGGCCACCTCCTCGAACACCTCTACCGCGAGGTCCGCGCCCCCCGGATCTACGAGGGCGCCACCGAGGTCCAGCGCACGATCATCGCCAAGGAGCTGTACGCGTCCCGCCGGGAGGACCATGGGGAGGGGGCACCCGGCGCCGCACCGCGCCGCGCCGCCCCTCCCCGTACCGAGGAGGTCCCGTCCGCATGAGCCTGCACCGTCACAACCCCGCCGAACTCGCCCCGCCCACCGGGTTCAGCCACGCCGTCACCGCCACCGGAACGCGGCTGGTGTTCCTCGCCGGGCAGACCGCCCTCGACACCGAGGGCAAGGTCGTGGGGGACACCCTCCCCGAGCAGTTCACCACCGCGCTCGGCAACCTCCTCACCGCCCTGCGGCACGCCGGCGGCACCCCCGCCGACCTCGCCCGCGTCACCGTCTACACCACCGACGTCGACGAGTACCGCACCCACGCGCACGAACTGGGCCGCATCTGGCGTCGGTTGGCCGGGCGGGACTACCCCGCGATGGCGGTGATCGGAGTCGTACGGCTCTGGGACGCACAGGCGCGGGTCGAGCTGGACGGCTTCGCCGTGCTGGACGAGCCCGTGCACGCTTGATCAACTGGTCGCCCGCGCGGGCCGGGCTTAGTGTCGAAAGGTGGACTGACCGGCCCACGGCTCACTCACCAGGCGAGGCCCGAGGCGCCCAATGAGTACACCCAAGCCGACGACACCGGCACAGACCGCCACCCCCCGGAAGGGCAGTGACGGCAAAGGCATCGCCCTGTTCGTGATCGCGTCCTGCCAGCTGATGGTGGTCCTCGACATCACGATCGTGAACATCGCGCTCCCCCACATCCAGACCGCCCTGGACTTCTCGACGACCAGCCTGTCGTGGGTGGTCAACGCCTACACCCTGACCTTCGGCGGCCTGCTGCTCCTCGGCGGGCGTGCCGGTGACATCCTGGGCCGGCGGCGCGTCTTCATCTTCGGCGTGCTGCTCTTCGGACTCGCCTCCCTCTTCTGCGGACTGGCGCAGAGCGAGTGGCAACTCCTCGGCGCCCGGGCCCTCCAGGGCGTCGGCGGCGCGATAGCCTCCCCGACCTCGCTCTCCCTCATCACCACGACGTTCGACGAAGGCCCGGAACGCAACCGGGCCTTCGGCGTCTTCGCGGGCGTCTCGGCCGGCGGCGGCGCGATCGGCCTGGTGGCCGGCGGCATGCTCGTCCAGTGGCTCGACTGGCGCTGGATCTTCTTCGTCAACGTCCCGATCGCCCTGCTGATCGCGTTCCTCACACCGCGTCACGTCAAGGAGTCCGAGCGGCACCCCGGCCACTTCGACCTCGCCGGCGCGCTGACCTCGACGCTCGGCATGGTGGCCCTGGTGTACGGATTCATCCGGGCCGCGCAGGAAGGCTGGAGCGACCCCTACACGATCGGCTCGTTCGTCGCCGCCGTCGTCCTCCTGGCCACGTTCATCCTGATCGAGCGGCGCTCCCAGCAACCCATCACGCCGCTGCACATGTTCGCCGACCGCAACCGCTCGGGCACCTACATCATCATGCTCTGCCTGGCGGCGGCCATCTTCGGGATGTTCTTCTTCCTCACCCTGTTCGTCCAGCAGGTGCTGGGCTTCAGCCCCCTGACGACGGGTCTCGCCTTCCTGCCGGTCAGCGCGATCATCGGCGTCGGCGCCGGCCTCACGTCCAACCTGCTGCCCCGGTACGGCCCGAAACCCTTCATGGTCACGGGCTCGATCCTCGCCGCGGCCGGCCTGTCCTGGCTGACGCTCACCGATGTGGACTCCACCTATCTCGGCAGCATCCTCGGACCGATCCTCGTCTTCGGTCTCGGCATGGGCTTCATGTTCGTCTCGCTGACCATCATGGCCCTGTCGAACGTCGAGCCGAGGGAATCCGGCGCCGCCTCCGGCCTCCTCAACGCCATGCAGCAGGTCGGCGGTTCGCTCGGCCTGTCGATCCTGGTCACGGTCTTCGGCACGGCCAGCCGCAACGAGGCGGAGGTCCAGGTCCCGGCCTTCCTCGCCCAGGCCGGCCCCCTCGAGAAGGCCCAGTTCGCCAAGACCGGCGAACTCCCGCCCCCCTGGGGCGACCAGGTCCTCACCTCCGGCGTCTCCGCCGGCTTCGTCACCGCCGCCGTCTTCGCCGTCGTCGGCGCCCTCGTCGCCCTCTTCGTCATCCAGGTCCGCGCCTCCGACCTCGAACGCCTCAAGGGCGGCGCAGGAGTGATGCCGGGCGCCTGACCGGCGGAAACCCGCCCCGGTCCCCGTACAACCCTGACGCCTTCCCGACGGTCTTGCTCTCGCCTGTCGTACGACATGCCCAGGATCAGGACCGAAGGATCGCATTGAGAACTGCCCGACAGACCACGGTGGCCGCCACCGTGGTCCTCGCCGCGGCCGGCGGACTCCTCGCCACCGCTCCCACGGCCTCCGCCGCGGTGACCTGTGCCGGCCCGCTCTTCAAGCGGGAGTACTTCGCCAACACCACGCTCACCGGCACCCCCAAGCGGACCGACTGCGACAGCGCCGTCAACGAGCACTGGACCGGCGCCCCCGCCTCCGGCCTGCCCCGTGACCGGTTCGGCGTCCGCTGGACCGTCACCCGCGACTTCGGCTCCGGCGGCCCCTTCACCCTGTCGGTCGCGGCCCGCGACGGCGTCCGCGTCTACCTGGACGGCGTACGGAAGTACAGCGTGTGGAGCGACCTCGCCGCCGTCCGCAAGGGGGCCGTCGACGTCACCGTCCCCAAGGGCCGCCACACGCTCCGGGTCGACTTCGTGAACTGGACCGGCGCGGCCGACGTCGCCTTCTCCTACCTGCCCCGGACCGCGGCCACCATCGACAAGGTCAAGCCGCTCGCCCCGACCGGCGCGACCGTCTCCTACGACCGCACCACCGGCCGGACCAGGATCTCCTGGGCGCAGAACAAGGAGATGGACCTCGCCGGTTACCGGGTCTACCGGCGCCTGTCCGGGCAGGCGTTCCCCGCCCGTCCGCTGGCGGCCACGACCGGCGTCACCCACACCGACGCGACCCCCGCCACCGGCCAGACCTTCCTGTACGAGGTCCGCGCCGTCGACCGCGCGAACAACGAGTCCCCGGGCACCGCCGACCTCGCCGTCGCCACCGTCGACCGGACCCCGCCGGGCGCGCCGGCCGCGGTCACCGCGACCGTCGCCGCCGGGGCGGTCGACGTCCGCTGGCAGCCGGTGGCCGGTGCGACGAGCTACCGCGTCGTGCGCGCGGCGGCCCCGACCGGCCCCTGGGTCACGGTCGTCGACAGCGTCACCGGCACCACCCGCCAGGACACCGCCGTCGACATCCGGCAGCAGTGGTACTACAGGGTCGCCGCGCGCGACGCCGCAGGCAACCTCTCCGCGGCCTCCGCCACCGGCACCACCGGCGCCCCGGACGTCACCGCGCCCGAGCCCGTCACCTCCCTCGCCGCGGCCGGCACCACGGCCGGCAACCGTGTCACCTGGACGGCCTCGGCCTCCGCGGACACCGTGGGGTACGAGGTGTTCGCGGCCCCGGTCGGCGAGAGCGACCAGGACGGCCCCGAGTTCGTGACCGGGACGGCCCTCCACGACGCCCGGGCCACGGCCGGTGTCGAGACCGTCTACCGCGTCGACGCCGTCGACGCCTACGGCAACCTCTCGCCCGCCGAGTCCGTGACGGTCACCCGCCCCGTACCCGCCGACGTCCCGGTCCCGGCCTCGGTCACCGGCGCGCCGGAGGACGACGGCAACCACCTCGCCTTCACCCTGCCGGAGCCCGCCGACACCGGGCAGGCGAGCGGCCACCGCGTCTACCGCCGCACCGCCGCCTCCCCCCTCTGGACCGTCGTCGACTCCCCGGACACCGACCCCGGCACCGTCATCGACCGCACGGCCCCCCTCGGCCGGGCCACCTACTACGTGGTCGCCCTGAACGAGGCGGGGGAGGAGGGCGCCCCCTCCGCCACCGTCGACGTCGTCCGCGCGGCCCCCGTCCTGTCCACCCCGCTGAGCGCCCCTCGGCTGACGGTCGTCCAGGACGTCCGCATCGCCGTCAAGGTCGACGTGCGGCCCGCCGTCGCCGACCTCGGCAAGGGCGTCAGCGGCTACCGCTGGCGTTTCAGCTGCGTCCCCGGCACCTGGCAGACCACCCTCGGCGAGACCGTCCGGATCGAGCAGTACGTGCCCACCTCCGGCCCCTGCACCCTCGACGTCCTGGCCCTCGGCCACTACGGCAGCTCCGCCGACTCCGTCCCCGCCTCCACCGAGTTCTTCTTCACCCGCTGACCGGCCCCCCACCACGCCGACGGCCCCGCCACCCCACGAGGGGGTGACGGGGCCGTCGGCGTACGGAACTCCGGTGCGTGCTCAGATGTCCCGGAAGATCTCGATCTGGGCGCCGATGGAGTTGAGGCGCTCGGCGAGGTCCTCGTAGCCGCGGTTGATGACGTAGACGTTGCGGAGGACGGAGGTGCCCTCGGCGGCCATCATCGCGAGGAGGACGACGACGGCGGGGCGGAGGGCCGGGGGGCACATCATCTCGGCGGCGCGCCAGCGGGTCGGGCCCTCGACGAGGACGCGGTGGGGGTCGAGGAGCTGGAGGCGGCCGCCGAGGCGGTTGAGGTCGGTGAGGTAGATGGCGCGGTTGTCGTAGACCCAGTCGTGGATGAGGGTCTTGCCCTGCGCGGTGGCCGCGATGGCGGCGAAGAAGGGGACGTTGTCGATGTTGAGGCCGGGGAACGGCATCGGGTGGATCTTGTCGATCGGCGCCTCCAGCTTGGAGGGGCGGACCGTCAGGTCGACCAGCCGGGTGCGGCCGTTGTCGGCGGCGTACTCGGCGGAGCGGTCGTGGTCGAGGCCCATCTCCTCCAGGACGGCGAGCTCGATCTCCATGAACTCGATCGGGACGCGGCGGATCGTCAGCTCGGACTCGGTGACGACCGCGGCGGCGAGCAGGCTCATCGCCTCGACCGGGTCCTCGGAGGGGGAGTAGTCGACGTCGACGTCGATCTGCGGCACGCCGTGCACGGTCAGGGTGGTGCTGCCGATGCCGTCGACGCGTACGCCGAGGGCCTCCAGGAAGAAGCACAGGTCCTGGACCATGTAGTTGGAGGAGGCGTTGCGGATGACGGTCACGCCGTCGTGGCGGGCGGCGGCGAGCAGCGCGTTCTCGGTGACCGTGTCCCCGCGCTCGGTCAGGACGATCGGGCGGTCGGGGGAGACGGACCGCTCGACCTGGGCGTGGTAGATGCCCTCGGTGGCGGTGACGTCGAGGCCGAAGCGGCGCAGGGCGATCATGTGCGGCTCGATCGTGCGCGTACCGAGGTCGCAGCCGCCGGCGTACGGCAGTTTGAAGCGGTCCATGCGGTGCAGCAGCGGGCCGAGGAACATGATGATCGAGCGGGTGCGGATCGCGGCCTCGGCGTCGATGGACTCCATGTCCAGCTCGGCGGGCGGCACGATCTCCAGGTCGACCCCGTCGTTGATCCAGCGGGTGCGCACGCCGATGGAGTTGAGGACCTCCAGAAGCCGGAAGACCTCCTCGATGCGGGCGACCCGGCGCAGGACCGTGCGGCCCTTGTTGAGGAGTGAGGCGCAGAGCAGTGCGACGCAGGCGTTCTTGCTCGTCTTGACGTCGATGGCGCCGGAGAGCCGGCGGCGGCCGACGACGCGGAGGTGCATGGGTCCCGCGTATCCCAGGGACACGATCTCGCTGTCGAGGGCCTCGCCGATCCGGGCGATCATCTCAAGGCTGATGTTCTGGTTGCCGCGCTCGATCCGGTTGACGGCGCTCTGGCTCGTGGCCAGCGCTTCGGCGAGCTGCGTCTGCGTCCAGCCACGGTGCTGCCGGGCGTCACGGATGAGCTTGCCGATGCGTACGAGGTAGTCGTCTGCCATGGCGTCACGTTATCTCAGATATGAGATGAGCCCCGTCATCGGGGTGGGCCGTCAGAGTGAGGTGCCGTGCGCCGTCGGGTGGCGCGGTTCGTACAGGGGGAGTTCGGTGCCGCTCGGCAGCCGCACGGCGGCCAGCAGTCCCCACCCCTCGTCGGTGATGGCCCGTGAGATCTCCACGCCCCGCTCCTGCAGGGCCGTGAGCGTACGGGTGAGGTCCTCGCACATGAGGTACACCTCGTGCTTCGGCTCCTCCGTCGTCGGATGCACCGCGATCTCGGCGGGCGGCAGCCTGAAGATCAGCCAGCCCCCTCCGGCGTCGACGTGCTCGAAGCCCACGACGTCCTTGAGGAAGGCGCGATCGGCCTCCGCGTCCCGGGTGTAGAGAATCACATGCGCGCCGCTGAACATGGCTCGATCGTCGACCCGCCCCACGGCCCGGGCAATTCGCCCGCCGCCGTACGGGTGTCCCCGGCGGCGGGCGCGGTCCGGTGAAGCGAACCGCCGGGGAAGCGAACCGCCGGCGAACGTCAGCCGCTTCCCGCCGCCTTCCGCCAGGGCGGTACGTCGAGGAAGTGCACGTCGTAGCGGTCCTGCTCGGCGGCGAGGCTCGCGAAGTCGTCCAGGCCGTGCTGGACGCGCCCCAGGGCGCGGAAGTAGCCGAACCGGTCGACGCCCGGTGTGAGGACCGCGAGCAGGTCCGCCGTGGAGCCGGGGGCGGCGCCGAAGGCGTGCGGCATGCGGGGCGGGACGACGACGAGGCCGCCCGCCTCGACGGTCGTCGTCGCGCCGTCGAGGAAGAACTCCACGGCGCCGTCGAGCACGTAGAACAGCTCGGACGACCGGGTGTGGAGGTGCGGCTTGGCGCCGTCGGCGCCCTCGCCGAGGGTGAGGCGGTTCGCGCCCAGCGCGCCGCCGGTGTCGCCGGCGTCGGCGAGGAGCCGGAACCCTCCGCCGTGCGGCAGGGGCACGTGCTCGGCCTCCTCGGCCCGCACGATCAGCGCGTGTGTGGTGTCACCGGTGTCCCGGACCATCTTCCCGACTCCTGTCTTCCGCTCTTCCGCTCTTGCGTACGTCCTCGTTCCCGAGGGCTCGTCGCGGGCCCCGAGGGGCGGTCCCTGACGACGCTCTCCATTGCAGTCGGGGAAGAAGCCGTGAACCAGGAGCGGTTGTCGTCCACGGCGATCACGGTTCGTGATCAATCGAGGGGGGCGGATGGAACTGCGGCAGCTGCGGTACTTCGTGGCGGTGGCCGACGAGGGCGGATTCGGGCGCGCCGCCGAGCGGCTCGGGATCGTCCAGTCGGCGGTGAGTCAGCAGATCCGCCGCCTGGAGCGGGAGCTCGGGGTGACCCTGTTCGAGCGCTCCACCCGCCGGGTGCGGCTGTCCGGCGCCGGCGAGCGGCTGCTGCCCGAGGCGCGCGGTGTGCTCGCGGCCGCGGACCGCGCCCGGCGGGTGGCCGCCGACATCGCGTCCGGCGCGGAAGGGCTGCTGCGGCTGGGCACCGTGCAGGGGCCCGGCGACCGGATCTTCCGCCTGCTGGACGAGCTGGCGGCGACGGCGCCCCGGCTCCACGTCCGGCTGCGGCGCCTGCCCCTGGCGGACCGGCTGGCGGCCGTGCGCGCGGGTGAGCTGGACGCCGCTCTCGTCCGGGCGGTGCCCGCCGCGCCGGATCTGGAGCTGTTCCCCGTGTGGACCGATCCGCTGTACGCGGCGCTGCCCGCCGGGCACCCGCTGGCGGCCGAACCCCGGCCGGACCTGGCGCGGCTCGCGCGCCTTCCGCTGCGGCTGGCGCCCCGGGAGGACAACCCGCCCTTCCACGACCTGATCACCGACGCCCTGCGCGCGGCGGGAGCCGAACCGCTCCTGGGGCCGCCGTTCACCGACTTGCAGGAGACCCTGACGGCGATCGCGGCCGGCCCGCCTTCCTGGACCGTCTTCTACGAGGTCGCCGGGCTGCCCCGGGTCCCCCGGGTGGCCCTGCGCCCCCTTGCGGCACCCTCCGTGACCACCTCACTGGCCGTATCGCCCGGGCCGCCGACGCCTCCGCTCCGCCATCTGCTCCAGGCCCTCGCCGGCCACCCGGACGCCGGTGACCTGCGATGACCGGAGGAGGTGGGGCGCATTCGCGGCGGCGGGTCCGTACGGGTCCGGACGGATCGGTCCCGGAGCGGATCGACGGGACGCGAAAACGGCATGCCCGGGCATGACCGCGGGGCGGGGATGCACTAGAGTTATCTCGACATCGAGATAACTGCTTACGGCGCACTGCGGCTGCCCGCCCGGTAAGGGTTACCTAACTCAGCCTTACCTTAGCGGATCGGCGAGGGGTCGTGGCGGCAGCATGACGGTAGTACGCGCACATTGATGAAGGAGACTGTCGTGTCGGCGAACAGCTTCGACGCCCGCAGCACGCTGCGCGTGGGCGACGAGTCGTACGAGATCTTCAAGCTGGACAAGGTCGAGGGCTCCGCGCGCCTCCCTTACAGCCTGAAGGTCCTCCTGGAGAACCTGCTCCGCACCGAGGACGGCGCGAACATCACCGCCGACCACATCCGGGCGCTCGGCAGCTGGGACTCGCAGGCTCAGCCGAGCCAGGAGATCCAGTTCACGCCGGCCCGCGTGATCATGCAGGACTTCACCGGTGTGCCGTGTGTGGTCGACCTCGCCACCATGCGCGAGGCCGTCGCCGCGCTCGGCGGTGACCCGGCGAAGATCAACCCGCTCTCCCCGGCCGAGATGGTCATCGACCACTCCGTCATCGCCGACAAGTTCGGCACCAACGACGCCTTCGCGCAGAACGTCGAGCTGGAGTACGGCCGCAACAAGGAGCGCTACCAGTTCCTGCGCTGGGGCCAGACCGCCTTCGACGACTTCAAGGTCGTCCCGCCGGGCACCGGCATCGTCCACCAGGTCAACATCGAGCACCTGGCCCGCACGGTCATGGTCCGCAACGGCCAGGCGTACCCCGACACCCTCGTCGGCACCGACTCCCACACCACCATGGTCAACGGCCTCGGTGTGCTGGGCTGGGGCGTCGGCGGCATCGAGGCCGAGGCCGCGATGCTCGGCCAGCCGGTCTCCATGCTCATCCCGCGCGTCGTCGGCTTCAAGCTGACCGGCGAGCTGCCCGCCGGCACCACCGCCACCGACCTGGTGCTGACCATCACCGAGATGCTGCGCAAGCACGGTGTCGTCGGCAAGTTCGTCGAGTTCTACGGTGAGGGCGTCGCCGCCACCTCCCTCGCGAACCGCGCCACCATCGGCAACATGTCGCCGGAGTTCGGCTCCACCGCCGCGGTCTTCCCGATCGACGGCGAGACCCTGAGCTACCTCAAGCTCACCGGCCGCTCCGCGCAGCAGGTCGCGCTCGTCGAGGCGTACGCCAAGGAGCAGGGCCTCTGGCTGGACCCGGCCGCCGAGCCGGACTTCTCCGAGAAGCTGGAGCTCGACCTCTCCACGGTCGTCCCCTCCATCGCCGGCCCGAAGCGCCCGCAGGACCGCATCGTCCTCGCGAACGCCGCCGCGCAGTTCGCCCAGGACGTCCGCAACTACGTCGACGAGACGGACGAGGCGGGCAAGGAGTCCTTCCCGGCCTCCGACGCCCCGGCGAACCACCCCAACGGCGCCCCGTCGAAGCCGGTCACCGTCACCGCCCCCGACGGCTCGACCTACGAGATCGACCACGGCGCCGTCACCGTCGCCGCGATCACCTCCTGCACCAACACGTCGAACCCGTACGTGATGGTCGCCGCCGCGCTCGTCGCGAAGAAGGCCACCGAGAAGGGCCTGACCCGCAAGCCGTGGGTCAAGACCACCCTCGCCCCGGGCTCGAAGGTCGTCACCGACTACTTCGACAAGGCGGGTCTCACCCCGTACCTCGACAAGGTCGGCTTCAACCTCGTCGGCTACGGCTGCACCACCTGCATCGGCAACTCCGGCCCGCTGCCGGAGGAGGTCTCCAAGGCCGTCAACGAGCACGACCTGGCCGTGACCTCGGTGCTCTCGGGCAACCGCAACTTCGAGGGTCGCATCAACCCCGACGTCAAGATGAACTACCTGGCCTCCCCGCCGCTGGTCGTCGCGTACGCCATCGCGGGCTCCATGAAGGTAGACATCACCAAGGACGCCCTCGGCGTCGACCAGGACGGCAAGCCCGTCTACCTGGCCGACATCTGGCCGTCGGAGGCCGAGGTCAACGACGTCGTCGCCAACGCCATCGGCGAGGACATGTTCAACAAGTCCTACCAGGACGTCTTCGCGGGCGACGCCCAGTGGCAGGCGCTGGAGATCCCGACCGGCAACACCTTCGAGTGGGACACCGAGTCCACCTACGTCCGCAAGCCCCCGTACTTCGAGGGCATGACGATGGAGACCACCCCGGTCACCGACATCGTCGGCGCGCGCGTCCTGGCCAAGCTGGGCGACTCGGTCACCACCGACCACATCTCCCCGGCCGGCGCCATCAAGGCCGACACCCCGGCCGGCAAGTACCTCACCGAGCACGGTGTGGAGCGTCGTGACTTCAACTCCTACGGCTCGCGCCGAGGCAACCACGAGGTCATGATCCGCGGCACGTTCGCCAACATCCGCCTGCGCAACCAGATCGCGCCGGGCACCGAGGGCGGCTACACCCGCGACTTCACCGTCGAGGGCGCGCCGGTGTCGTTCATCTACGACGCCTCGCAGAACTACCAGGCCGCCGGCACCGCGCTGGTCATCCTGGGCGGCAAGGAGTACGGCTCCGGTTCGTCCCGCGACTGGGCCGCCAAGGGCACCGCGCTCCTCGGCGTCAAGGCCGTCATCACCGAGTCGTACGAGCGCATCCACCGCTCGAACCTCATCGGCATGGGCGTCCTGCCGCTCCAGTTCCCGGCCGGCCAGTCGGCCGACTCGCTCGGCCTGACCGGCGAGGAGACCTTCTCCATCGCGGGCGTCACGGAGCTGAACGAGGGCACCACGCCGAGCACGGTGAAGGTCTCCACCGACACCGGCGTCGAGTTCGACGCGGTCGTCCGCATCGACACCCCCGGCGAGGCGGACTACTACCGCAACGGCGGCATCATGCAGTACGTGCTGCGCAACCTGATCCGCGGCTGACGGATCGGCTGAACGGCAAGGGCCCCGCTCCTCGGAAGAGGAGCGGGGCCCTTTCGTTCCCTCACCCGCGGGGCGGGTGGACGATCAGAACAGCTGCTTGTAGCCGTTCCAGCCGCCGGTGCCGATCTTGACCCGGTTGTAGTACGGGGCGGAGGCGTTGCCCGTGCCCTTGTACAGCCACAGGGCGCCGGCGCCGTCACGGGCCACCAGGTCCGTGACGCCGTCGTAGTTGATGTCGCCGACGGACACCAGGGCATTGTAGCCGCCCCAGCCGGCGCTGATCTTGGTGCGGCCGGTGAAGGGCGTCTTGTAGTTGCCCGTGCCCTTGTACAGCCAGAGCACGCCCGCGCCGTCACGGGCGACCATGTCGGCCTTGCCGTCGCTCGTCAGGTCGCCCTTGCCGGCGAGCTGGTTGTAGCCGCCCCAGCCGGCGCTGACCTTGGTGCGGGTGGTCAGGCTGCCGGTGCCGTAGCCCAGGTAGTGCCACAGCACACCCGCGGAGTCACGGGCGAGCAGGTCGTCGGCGACGGCGCCGCCGGTGCTGCCCACGGAGACCAGCTTGTTGTAGATACCCCAGCCCGAGCCGATCCGGCGGGGGGTGTTGTCCCACTTGGTGTAGTAGAGAACGCCGCCGGTGACGTCGAACAGGCCGTCGGAGTGGCCGTTGCCGTCCTGGTCGACCTGGTTGATGTGCTGGCTGTAGTTCCAGCCGGTGCCCGAGTTGCCGGTGGGGAGGTTGAGCCCGCCCTGGCCGTTCGGGGTGTAGCCGTAGATGGTGCCGGCGCTGTTGACGCCGTAGAGCGCGTTCTGCGGGGTGACGGCAGCGGTGGACGCGGCGAAGGCGCTCGCGTTCGACGCGGGCTGCTGGGCACCGGTCACCGAACGCTGCGGCGCGTCGGCCGCCACAGCGGCCGTCGTGGTGCCGACGAGGGCGGCCGTTATCGCCGCGACGGTGACACGGGACAGGACGCCCGCGCGGTTCAGGCCAGAAGAGTTGGCCACGTAGTACTCCAGATCCGAGTGGAATGAGGCAGATCCCGCCGCGCGTGCCACAGGGACGGACGCGGCGGAACCTCTATGATCCAGGATCTTTCTTACGTGATCTTCACCTGGCAACGGGTTTGTGACACAACTGTTTCGGTCCGAGGTCGTATGTCCTGATTGTCGGTCAACACCCCACCGGTGACCGCGGCAGCCCGGCGCGAGGGCCCCAGTACGGGTAACTCCGATGCGGTGTCAAGGGTGTTGGTTCATGAATGGTTGGACGAAACGCCGCAGATCCAGCGTGCTTATCCCGCAGGTCTCAACTCGGGAAAGATGGCCGTGAAAACCTGCTTTCGATCTTGCTCCGGTGAAGGGAAGTGGACTATACCTGTCGGCGTCCAGCCAGTCGTTTCCATCGGACGACGGCCCGACGCCTGCACGACCCGGCTGCAAATGACCGCGGTGGCGGGGCCCTTCGCCTGTGGCGAGCGAGCAGTACGGGCGACCGGTACACCGCCTGAGTCCTGAAATGAAGGCGAGGACTTGAGCATGGGATCCACCTCCGCACAGACCAATGAGGGCGGCCTCGGCCGTCGCGATCTGATCAAGCGTTCTGCCGCTATCGGTCTGATCTCGGTGCCGACGATGAGCTTCCTGTCCGCCTGTGCGAGCAGCGACAGCGGTGGCAACGGGAAGGTCGAGAAGGGCACGAAGTCCGAAAAGAACCCGCTCGCGGTGAACGAGTCGGCCCCGCTCGATTTCGTCCTCTTCGACGGTGGATTCGGACAGGAGTACGCCAAGGACGCGGTCAAGATCTACGAGACCAATTACCCCAAGGCGAAGGTCAAGTTCACCCCCACCCAGAAGATCACCACCACGCTCCAGCCGCGGTTCAACGGCGGCAACCCGCCGGACCTCATCGACAACTCGGGCGCCGAGCAGATGGACATGGGTGTCCTGGTCGGCCAGAAGCAGCTGGCGGACCTCACCCCGCTGCTCGACGCGCCCTCCGTCGACGACCCGAGCAAGAAGGTCCGCGACACCCTGCGGCCGGGCATCGTCGAGATGGGGCAGTTCGACGGCGAGCAGTGCTGGATCCTGAACTACGCCTACACGGTCTACGGCGTCTGGTACTCGCAGAAGCTCCTCGACTCGCTCGACGCGAAGTATCCCGAGACCTGGGACGAGATGCTGGCCGTCTGCGAGAAGGCCAAGAAGAAGGGCATCGCGGGCTGGACGTACGCGGGCAAGCATCCGTACTACATCCCCTTCTCGCTCTACCCGATGATCGCCAAGGTCGGCGGCCGCGAGGTCCTGGACGCCATCGACAACCTGGAGCCGAAGGCGTGGGAGCACCCCGCGGTCAAGGCGTGTTTCGAGGCGTACTACGAGCTCCAGAAGAAGGGGTACATCCTCCAGGGCACCCCGGGTCTCGACCACATCCAGTCGCAGACCGCCTGGACCGAGGGCAAGGCGCTGTTCATCCCGAACGGCTCCTGGGTCGAGAACGAGGCGGCGAAGACCATGCCGGCCGACTTCGCCCTGTCCGTCTCCGCCCCGACGGGCATCGACGCCTCCGACAAGATGCCCTTCGGCACCATCTGGGCCGCCGGCGGCGAGCCCTTCATCGTCCCGGCCAAGGCGGCGAACGCCGAGGGCGGCATGGAGCAGCTGCGCATCATGCTCAGCGAGTCCTCCTCCAAGAACTTCACCCAGTCGGTGAAGTCCCTGACCGCCCTCAACGGCGGCACCGACGGCATCGAGCTCTCCCCGGGCCTCAAGTCCGGTGTCGCCGCGCTGGAGAAGGCCGGCCAGAACGTCGTCAACCCGCGCCTCCAGGACTGGTACGTCGCTCTCCAGAAGGAGAAGATCGGCGTGGCCGGCATCGGCGAGATGATGGCAGGCCGCGCGACCCCGGCCGAGACGATCAAGAAGATCCAGAAGTACGCCGACGAGGCGGCCAAGGACTCGTCGATCAAGCACTACAAGCACTGATGAACAGTGCCGGGGCCCCTTCCCGCCGACCGGGAGCGGGCCCCGGCCCCTTCGCGCGCCGCACCGGTGGCGCGCCTGCGCGGGAAGATCGGGGTCGGTAGGAATGCAACACGGCAAGTACCGTTTCATCGTGGGGTTCCTGGCGGCCCCCCTCGCGCTCTACGCGCTCTTCGTCATCTGGCCGTTCATCCAGTCCATCTACTACTCCTTCACGGACTGGACCGGGCTGAGTCCCGAATTCGGGATGGTCGGATTCGACAACTACAGCAGAATGCTGGACGACGAGATCTTCTGGAAATCCCTCCAGCACAGTCTGACCTTCGCGGTGGTACTGCCGCTGGTGACCGTCGGTCTCGCGCTGTTCTTCGCCTTCATGCTCAATGTCGGCGGTCGGCGCCGCAGAGGGGCGGCGATCGCGGGTGTGCGCGGTTCGTCCTTCTACAAAATTGTGTACTTCTTCCCGCAGGTGCTGTCGATCGCGATCGTGGCGCTGCTCTTCCAGTTCGCGTACAACCCGAATAGCGGAGCCATCAATTCCGTATTGAAGGGCGTCGGCCTCGACGGCGTCCAGCCGGACTGGCTCGGCGATCCGGATCTCGCCCTCATCTGCGTGATGGTGGTCCTCGTCTGGTCCACCGTCGGATTCTTCGTCGTCCTCTTCTCGGCCGGCATGGCGTCCATTCCGAGGGATTTCTACGAGGCCGCCCTGCTCGACGGCGCGAACCGCTTCACCACGTTCTTCAAGATCACCCTGCCGCTGCTCTGGGACACCGTGCAGTCCGGCTGGATCTACATGGGCATCCTCGCGCTCGGCGCGGAGTCCTTCGCCGTCGTGCAGATCATGACCGTCGGCCCCAACGGCGGCGGGCCCGACTACTCCACCATCGTCATGCCGCTGTACGTGTACCAGAAGGCATTCCGGGACGGTCAGGCCGCCTACGCAACGACCATCGGTGTCGCGCTCCTCCTCGTCACGCTCGCCTTCGCGGCCGTCGTGATGAAGCTGGGCCGGCGCGAGCGGCTGGAGTTCTGATGAAGACGACCGACACTGCCTCCACCGGCGTCGAGGACGCCCCCGGCTCCCCGGCCGGCCCGGGCCTCACCCTCGGCAAGACCGTGGAGTCCGCCCCCGCCAAGGGCTCCAGGGGCGAGGGCGCGACCCTCAACGTCTTCTCGCACGGCATGCTGATCCTCTGGGCGGTCATGGTCGTCATGCCGCTCCTCTGGGCGGTGATGACGTCCTTCAAGACCGACCGGGCGATCTTCACCTCACCGTGGTCGCTGCCCGACAAGCTGCACTTCGAGAACTGGTCGCGCGCCTGGACCGAGGCGCACATGAGCGACTACTTCCTGAACACGCTCCTGGTGGTCGGCGGCTCGCTCGTCGGAACCCTGCTCTTCGGCTCGATGGCGGCCTATGTCCTGGCCCGCTTCGACTTCCCGGGCAACCGCTTCATCTACTTCCTCTTCATCGGAGGGATGAGCTTCCCGATCATCCTGGCGCTGGTGCCGCTGTTCTACGTGATGCAGAACATGGCCCTGCTGAACACGCTGCACGGCCTGGTCCTCGTCTACATCGCGTACTCGCTGCCGTTCACCGTCTTCTTCCTCACCGCCTTCTTCCGCACCCTGCCGACCTCGGTGGCGGAAGCGGCGTTCGTGGACGGCGCCTCGCACACCCGGACCTTCTTCCAGGTCATGCTGCCGATGGCCAAGCCCGGCCTCATCAGCGTCGGCATCTTCAACTTCCTCGGCCAGTGGAACCAGTACCTGCTGCCGACCGTGCTCAACACCGAGCCGGAGAAGAAGGTGCTCTCCCAGGGACTCGTCCAGCTCGCCGTCAGCCAGGGCTACAAGGGCGACTGGTCCGGTCTCTTCGCCGGCCTGGTGATGGCGATGCTCCCGGTCCTCGCCGCGTACGTCATCTTCCAGCGGCAGGTGGTGGCCGGGCTGACCGCCGGCGCCGTGAAGTGATCCCCGGGGCCGGCGAGGCCCCTCCCGACCCCGCCCCAGGGCCCCCGGCGCACCACGCGCCGGGGGCCCTTTCCGTCGTGTGACCCGTACCGTCCGCCACTCAAGGTCTTGACGGGGAGCAAGCCGAAAGAGTCCCCTTAGAGTTCACATGTTGGAGAAAACGGTGGGAGTGAGTGAGTCGATGGAGACTCCGGGGTCGCAGACCTCTCTGCACAGGGCCAATCTCGAACGGGTCGTCCGGGCGGTGCGGATGGCCGGCTCGCTCACCCAGGCGGAGATCGCGCGGGCGACGGGCCTCTCCGCCGCCACGGTCTCCAACATCGTGCGGGAGCTGAAGGACGGCGGGACCGTCGAGGTCACGCCCACCTCCGCGGGGGGCCGCCGGGCCCGCAGCGTCTCGCTCTCCGGTGACGCCGGCATCGTGATCGGCGTCGACTTCGGCCACACCCACCTCCGGGTCGCCGTCGGCAACCTGGCCCACCAGGTCCTCGCCGAGGAGGCCGAACCGCTCGACGTCGACGCCTCCGCGGCCGATGGCTTCGACCGGGCGGAACAGCTGGTCAACCGGCTGATCGAGGCCACCGGCATCGGCCGGGACAAGGTCATCGGCGTCGGGCTCGGCGTGCCCGGCCCCATCGACGTCTCCTCCGGGACGCTCGGATCGACCTCGATCCTGCCGGGCTGGAGCGGCATCAACCCGGCCGAGGAGCTGACCGGCCGGCTCGGCGTGCCCGTGCACGTCGACAACGACGCCAACCTCGGCGCGCTCGGCGAGCTGGTCTGGGGGAGCGGCCGGGGGGTCAAGGACCTGGCGTACATCAAGGTGGCCAGCGGCGTCGGCGCGGGACTCGTGATCGACGGGCGGGTCTACCGCGGACCCGGCGGCACCGCGGGCGAGATCGGGCACATCACCCTCGACGAGTCCGGTCCGGTCTGCCGCTGCGGCAACCGCGGCTGCCTGGAGACCTTCACCGCGGCCCGGTACGTCCTGCCGCTGCTCCAGCCCAGTCACGGCCCCGATCTGACCATGGAACGGGTGGTGCAGCTGGCCCGGGAGGGCGACCCCGGCTGCCGGCGGGTGATCGCGGACGTCGGCCGGCACATCGGCAGCGGTATCGCCAACCTCTGCAATCTTCTGAACCCGAGCCGCGTGGTGCTCGGCGGCGACCTCGCCGAGGCCGGTGAGCTGGTCCTCGCGCCCATCAGGGACTCCGTGTCGCGGTACGCGATCCCCAGCGCCGCCCGTCAGCTCTCGCTGGCCCAGGGGGCCCTGGGCCCCCGCGGCGCGGGGGGCGGGGGGGGGGGGCGGGGGGGGGTGGTAGAGTGGTGTTGGGGCCCGGTGTGGGGTTGGGGGGCCCCGCCCCCGCCCGGGGCCCCCCG
>NZ_JBHWAQ010000029.1:44803-60030 GCF_042743475.1 Streptomyces sp. NPDC059534 | reverse complement strand
GGTTGCAGGTCTCGGGTTCCGCCCTCCCACTGGGCTGTGGGTGGCGGGCTCGCCCTCCCCCACCCCCCCATCCCCGCTCCCGGCGCCCTCGGGGGCCGTGCCCCCCCGCGCCGAGGTGCTCGGCGCGCTGGCCCTGGTGCTGAGTGAAATGGGTGATTCGACCCTGTTGGAGAGTGCGCTGCCCGCGGCCGCTCCGGTCTCCCGGCTTGCCTTCACTTAGATAACGAACACCACCGTTGTCATCTCGTTAAGAATTTACTTCTTGACGGCAACGTTGCGGCCGAGTTGACTTCGGGACACCTCGGCCGCAACGTCGCGGCCTCGTCAGGGAGGCAACCCACATGAACGCAGTGACGCGTCGTGCCGTCATAGCAACGGCCGCGGTCTCGATGGCTTTCTCGCTCGCAGCCTGCGGCCAGGCCGGCGGCGGTGACAGCGAGGACAAGGGCAGCTCGACCAAGATCGGTCTGCTCCTGCCCGAGAACAAGACCTCGCGCTACGAGGCGCTGGACAAGCCGCAGTTCGAGAAGGCCGTCAAGGCCGCCTGCTCCGACTGCGAGATCGTGTACAACAACGCCGTCTCCGACGTCGTGAAGCAGAAGCAGCAGTTCGACCAGCTGATCGCCGACGGCGTCAAGGTCATCGCCCTCGACCCGGTGGACTCCGAGAAGGCCGCGGGCTGGGTCAAGGACGCGAAGGCCAAGGGCGTCAAGGTCGTCGCGTACGACCGTTCCGTCGCGGGCGCCGACGCCTACGTCAGCCACGACAACAACAAGGTCGGCGAGCTCCAGGGCCAGGCCCTGCTGACCGCCCTCGGCGCCAAGGCCGCCTCCGCCAACGTCGTGATGATCAACGGCGACGAGAAGGACCCGAACGCCGGGCTCTTCAAGAAGGGCGCCCACACCGCGCTCGACGGCAAGGTCGGCAAGATCGCCTACGAGGCGTCCGGCGAGTGGGACCCGAAGATCGCCGGCGAGAAGATGGCCGCCGCGATCTCCTCGATCGGCAAGGACAAGATCGCCGCGGTCTACTCCGCCAACGACGGCATGGCCGGCGGCATCATCACGTCCCTGGAGAACGCCGGCATCAAGGGCATCCCGGTGGGTGGCCAGGACGCCGAGGTCGCGGGCATCCAGCGGATCATCGCCGGCACGCAGACCTTCACGATCTACAAGTCGCCGCTCCAGCTGGCCCCCGAGGCCGCCAAGTTCGCGGTGAACCTGCTCCAGGGCAAGGAGATCGGCGCCCAGGGCACCACGGACGGCGTCCCGTCCACGCTCTTCGCCCCGGTCGTGGTCGACAAGACCAACATCCAGTCCACGGTGGTCCAGGACGGCATCTACAAGGCCGCCGACCTCTGCACGGCGGACCTCGCCGCCAAGTGCACCGAGCTGGGCGTCAAGTAACCCAGGCCCCACCCCGCCGCCGGGCCCCCGAAGGCCCGGCGTCACGGATCCCGGTACGGAGCGCGCGAGCGCCCCGCGGCCGCCTCCCCGGAGCGAGCCGCCCCCGGCCGCGTACAGAGGGTGAACACCCCCTCCGTACCGCCGGGCGGCGCGCGGCCACCGGATCCGCCCCCAGCCCGTCCGGCCCTCGGCCGACCCAGACCCCGCTGTCGGTCCGGGGGCCGGACGAGCCCAGCCCCCCTCGTACTTTGGCGCTGCACCGGCGGCGCGACATGCCGCCGCCCGCGGGCGGCGAAGGAGTTGGTTCACGTGTCCCAGACGCCCGTGCTGGCGTTGCGCGGGATCTTCAAGCGATTCGGAGCGGTTCAGGTCCTCTCCGGTGTCGATCTCGAAGTCCACGCAGGAGAGGTCGTCGCGCTCGTCGGCGACAACGGAGCGGGAAAGTCCACGCTGGTCAAGACGATCGCCGGCGTGCACCCCATCGACGAGGGCGTCATCGAGTGGGAGGGCGAGCAGGTCGACATCCAGCGCCCGCACGACTCCCAGAACCTCGGTGTCGCGACCGTCTACCAGGACCTCGCGCTCTGCGACAACCTCGACGTCGTCGCCAACCTGTTCCTCGGCCGCGAGATCAAGAAGGGCGGCGTCCTCGACGAGGTCGCCATGGAGAAGCGGGCCAAGGACCTGCTCTCCACGCTCTCCATCCGCATCCCCAGCGTCCGCATCCCCGTCGCCGCCCTCTCCGGCGGCCAGCGGCAGGTCGTCGCCATCGCGCGCGCCCTGGTCGGCGACCCCAAGATCGTGATCCTGGACGAGCCGACCGCCGCCCTCGGCGTCGAGCAGACCGCCCAGGTCCTCGACCTGGTCGAGCGCCTGCGCGAGCAGGGCCTCGGCGTCATCCTCATCAGCCACAACATGGCCGACGTGAAGGCCGTCGCCGACACCGTGGCCGTGCTGCGCCTGGGCCGCAACAACGGCACCTTCCCGGTGGCCACCACCACGCACGAAGAGATCATCGCCGCGATCACCGGTGCCACGGACAACGCCGTGACCCGCCGTCAGGCCCGCAACGCGGAGGTAGCGAAGTGAGCAAGACCCCTCCCACCGCGAGCGACCAGGCCGCCGTGCCGGACCCCCGTACCCCGGAGACCGGGGCCGTGGCGACCGAGGCCCCGGCCGCGGCCGCGGTCCCGGCCGTCGACCCCCGCCTCCTCGTCCGCGAGCAGGGCTTCAAGGGATACGTCGACGAGTTCAAGCGCAAGATCCGCTCCGGCGAGATCGGCTCGCTGCCGGTCGTCGTCGGCCTGATCGTCATCGGCATCGTCTTCCAGGCCCTCACCGGCAACTTCATCACCTCGTACAACCTCGACCAGATCACGCTGTACGCGGTCGGCCCCGGCATCATGGCCGTCGGCATCGTCTTCGTCCTGCTGCTCGGCGAGATCGACCTCGCCGTCGGCTCCGTGGCGGGCCTGGCCGGCTCGGTCTGGGGCGTCCTCGGCACGGACATGCCGGACGGCCTCGCGATCCTCCTCGGCATCCTCTCCGGCACCCTCCTCGGCGCCTTCCACGGTCTGGTCTTCGCCAAGATCGGCGTGCCCGCCTTCGTCGTGACCCTGGCCGGCTTCCTCGGCTGGGCCGGTCTCCAGACCTGGGTGATGGGCGACAAGTCCACCATCCCGACGCCGATCGGCAGCTTCGTCGGCGACCTCACCAAGTACTACTTCTCCGACGTCGCCGCCGCCTACGGCCTCGCCGTGCTCGTCGTCGCCGCCTTCTACCTCGCCCAGCTGCGCGACTCCGGCCGCCGCAAGAGCGCCGGGCTGCCGCACCGCCCGCAGAGCGAGATCATCCTGCGCACCGCCGTCCTGGCGGTCCTGGTCCTCGTCGCCGCCTACGGCTTCAACCAGGAGCAGGGCCTCCCGCTCTCCCTGGTGATCTTCCTGGGGATCCTGCTCGTCACCGACTTCGTGCTCCGCCGCACCACCTACGGCCGCCAGGTCTTCGCCGTCGGCGGCGGCATCGAGGCCGCCCGCCGCGCCGGCATCAACGTGTCGTGGATCCGGATCTCGGTCTTCATGATCTCCGGCACCATGGGCGCCATCGGCGGTCTGTTCCTCGCCTCCGCGACGGGCGGCGCCGACCGCTCCCTCGGCGGCGGCAACCAGCTGATGATGTGCATCGCCGCGGCGGTCATCGGCGGCACGTCCCTGTTCGGCGGACGCGGCAAGGTCTGGTCGGCGCTCCTGGGCATCCTGGTCATCCAGTCGATCGTCCAGGGCCTGAACCAGATGAACCTCTCCTCGAACGCGATCCAGTACATGATCACGGGAGCGGTCCTGCTCATCGCCGTCATCATCGACTCGGTCTCCCGCAAGACGCAGAAGACCGCGGGCCGCGCCTAGGGACCCCGTCCCGCGCGCGTAACGCTCGCCACACCGCCCGGCGCCGCGAAACCGGCGCCGGGCACTGCTGCGTCCGGAGCAGTGCACCGGACCGTACGGAGCCGTACAGATCAGCGGGATGTAGGCCGTGAGGGTGATGCCTCACCCCCCGGCCCGATGCCCACGATCCAAGACGGAACATTAGACTCGACAAATCGGCAAGCTCGACCAGCTCAAAGCAAGGAGGCACGGGTGGCTCTGCTGACCCGTATCAGGGGACCGCGAGATCTCGACCGGCTCTCCCCGGAACAGCTGGACCAGCTGGCCGACGAGATCAGGACGTTCCTCGTGGACGCCGTCTCCAAGACCGGCGGGCACCTCGGTCCCAACCTCGGTGTGGTCGAGCTGACCATCGCCCTGCACCGGGTGTTCGACTCCCCGAAGGACCGGGTCCTCTGGGACACCGGCCACCAGAGCTACGTCCACAAGCTCCTCACCGGACGCCAGGACTTCTCGAAGCTCAAGATGAAGGGCGGCCTCTCCGGCTACCCCTCGCAGGCCGAGTCCGACCACGACGTGATCGAGAACTCGCACGCCTCCACCGTCCTCGGCTGGGCCGACGGCCTCGCCAAGGCCAACGAGGTCCTGAAGAAGGACGACCACGTCGTCGCGGTCATCGGCGACGGCGCCCTCACCGGCGGCATGGCCTGGGAGGCGCTCAACAACATCGCCGCCGCCAAGGACCGCCCGCTCGTCATCGTCGTCAACGACAACGAGCGCTCCTACGCGCCGACCATCGGCGGTCTCGCCAACCACCTGGCGACCCTGCGCACCACCGACGGCTACGAGCGCTTCCTCGCCCGCGGCAAGGACATCCTGGAGCGCACCCCGGTCGTCGGGAAGCCGCTCTACGAGACCCTGCACGGCGCCAAGAAGGGCCTCAAGGACTTCATCGCCCCGCAGGGCATGTTCGAGGACCTCGGCCTCAAGTACGTCGGCCCCATCGACGGCCACGACATCGAGGCCCTGGAGTCGGCGCTGACCCGCGCCAAGCGCTTCGGCGGCCCCGTGATCGTCCACTGCCTCACCGAGAAGGGGCGCGGCTACCAGCCCGCCCTCCAGGACGAGGCCGACCGCTTCCACGCCGTCGGCAAGATCCACCCCGACACCGGCCTGCCCATCGCCTCCTCCGGCGCCGACTGGACCTCGGTCTTCGGCGAGGAGATGGTGAAGCTCGGCAAGGAGCGCGCGGACATCGTCGCCATCACCGCGGCCATGCTCCAGCCCGTCGGCCTCGACAAGTTCGCCAAGGCGTTCCCCGACCGGGTCTTCGACGTCGGCATCGCCGAGCAGCACGCCGCGGTCTCCGCCGCCGGCCTGGCCACCGGCGGCCTCCACCCGGTCTTCGCCGTCTACGCGACCTTCCTCAACCGCGCCTTCGACCAGGTCCTGATGGACGTGGCCCTGCACAAGTGCGGCGTCACCTTCGTTCTGGACCGGGCCGGGGTCACCGGCACCGACGGCGCCTCCCACAACGGCATGTGGGACATGTCGATCCTCCAGGTCGTGCCCGGCCTGCGGCTCGCCGCCCCGCGCGACGCCGACCAGGTCCGCGCCCAGCTCCGCGAGGCCGTCGAGGTCACCGACGCCCCCACCGTGGTCCGCTTCTCCAAGGGCGCGGTCGGCCCGGCCGTACCCGCGCTGCGCCGCGTCGGCGGCATGGACGTGCTCCGCGAGCCGGGCAGCGACTGTCCGGACGTCCTCCTGGTCTCCGTCGGCGCGCTGGCCCCGATGTGCCTGGAGATCGCCGACCTGCTCGACCGGCACGGCATCTCCACGACCGTGGTCGACCCCCGCTGGGTCAAGCCCGTCGACGAGGCCCTCGCCCCGCTCGCCGAGCGTCACCGGGTCGTCGTCACCGTCGAGGACAACAGCCGCGTCGGCGGTGTCGGCTCGGCCGTCGCCCAGGCGCTGCGCGACGCCGGCGTCGACGTACCGCTGCGTGACTTCGGCATCCCGCCGCGCTTCCTCGACCACGCCTCCCGCGGCGAGGTCATGGCCGAGATCGGGCTGACCGCGCCCGACATCGCGCGTCAGGTCACCGGTCTGGTCTCGCGGCTCGACGGGCGCTTCGAGAGCAGCGCGCAGGCCGTGGAGCCCGCCCGCGACTGACGCACGGCATCACTCCGCGTCACCCTTGGGCCGGTCGGATCACTCTTCGGAGTGCCGACCGGCCCTTTCGCGTGCATTCTGACCACAGGGCGGGCAGCCCCATGGCAGGGAGGTGCGACGTGAGTACGGACCAGCAACCACGCGCCAACGACGGAATGTTCCGGACGAAGTCGGTCGAGCAGTCGATCCGCGACACGGAGGAGCCCGAGCACGCGCTCAGGAAATCCCTGTCCGCGTGGGACCTGACGGTCTTCGGCGTCGGCGTCATCATCGGCACCGGCATCTTCGTGCTCACGGGCAAGGTCGCCAAGGAGAACGCGGGCCCGGCCACGGCCCTCGCCTTCGTCGCGGCCGGCATCGTCTGCGCCCTCGCCGCCCTCTGCTACGCCGAGTTCGCCTCCACCGTCCCGGTGGCCGGATCGGCGTACACCTTCGCGTACGCGTCGATCGGCGAGCTGCCCGCCTGGATCATCGGCTGGGACCTCGTCCTGGAGTTCGCCCTCGGTACGGCGGTGGTCGCCGTCGGCTGGTCCGGCTACGTGCGCTCGCTGATGGACAACATCGGCTGGCACCTGCCCGCGGCGCTCGAAGGCCCGGACGTGGGAGGCGGCACCTTCGACATCCTGGCCTTCCTGCTCGTCCTGGTGCTGACCGTGGTCCTCGTCCTGGGCATGAAGCTGTCGGCCCGCATCACCGCGGTCGTCGTGGCGATCAAGGTCACCGTGGTGATGATCGTGATCGTCGCCGGCCTGTTCTTCATCGTCGGCGACAACTACAAGCCGTTCATCCCGCCGGCCGTCACCCCGGAGGGCGGCGGCTCCAACTGGGACTCCCCGCTCGTCCAGCTGATCTTCGGCTACGAGCCGACGAACTTCGGCGTCATGGGCATCTTCACCGCCGCCTCGGTCGTCTTCTTCGCCTTCATCGGCTTCGACGTGGTGGCCACCGCCGCCGAGGAGACCAAGCTGCCGCAGCGGGACATGCCCCGCGGCATCCTCGGCTCGCTCCTCATCTGCACCGTGCTGTACGTGGCCGTGGCGCTCGTCGTCACCGGCATGCAGCACTACACGGAACTCTCCGTGAGCGCCCCGCTCGCCGACGCCTTCAAAGCCGCCGGTCACCCGTTCTACGCGGGCGTGATCAGCTTCGGCGCCGCCGTCGGCCTCACCACGGTCTGTCTGATCCTGCTCCTCGGCCAGACCCGCGTCTTCTTCGCCATGAGCCGCGACGGCCTGCTGCCCCGCTTCTTCTCCGTCACGCACCCGCGCTTCAGGACCCCGTACCGGCCGACGATCCTGCTCGGCGTGATCATCGCGATCGTCGCCGGCTTCACCAGCATCAACGAGCTGGCGACCCTGGTGAACATCGGCACCCTCTTCGCCTTCGTCGTCGTCGCCGTCGGCGTCATGGTGCTCCGCCGCACCCGCCCCGACCTGCCGCGCGCCTTCCGCACCCCCTGGGTGCCGGTGCTGCCGATCATCTCCATCGCGGCCTCGATCTGGCTGATGCTCAACCTGCCGGGCGAGACCTGGTTCCGGTTCGCGGTCTGGATGCTGATCGGCCTCGTCGTGTACTTCCTGTACGGGCGCGGTCACAGCCGGTTGGGCCGGCAGGGCAGGGAAGCCCAGTACTGAGCGGGCACCGGAAACCGGGGCCGCAGGCGCGGATCGGAGCGCCGGGAGGGGCGACTACAGTCGGCTCGTACCCGACCCGAAACCGATGACCGGAGTGCTGGACCCCTCATGGCGAATCGATCCGAGGCCCCCACCGCCCACCCCCACGGTGCCCCCGCCGCCCCGCAGTTGCGCGGGTCCTGGCTGGCCCGTGGGAAGGAGGGCAGATTCAGCGTCTACCTGCCCCGGAACGGCGAAGTGGTCCGCTGGACCGAGGGCGTCGACGGCCGCTGGAGCGAGCCCGTCTCGCTCGGCGGCGGCGGTCTGACGCCCAGCCTCTCGGCGGGCCAGGGCCGCGACGGATACGTCCACCTCGTCGGGCTGCGCCCGGTGGCCGGCAAGCCGGACCACGTCGAGCTGGTGCACACCACCCAGTACCAGACGGCCCGCCCGGCGCTGGAGTGGCGCTCGATCACCCACCCGAACGGCGCCTCCTACCACTGGACCGGCACCCCCAGCGTCACCGTGGACGGCATCGGGCGCGCCTACGTCTTCTCGCGCAACGGCGGCGGCGGCATCAGTGTGCGGGCCCAGAAGGACGCGGGCGGCTGGCACCCCTGGTGGGACCTGGTCGGCTCCAAGACCGACCCGTCGCCGGTCGCCCTCACCAACGGCTCGGGCTTCGTCGAGCTGTACACCTCGCACGCCACGGGCCTGCTGCGCTACGTCCAGCGCGAGTCCGGCGCGAAGCCGATCCGCGAGGAGATCCTGCCCGCGGCGGTGACCATGGGCACCCTGGCGGGCGTGACCGGCCCCTCCGGGCACTGCACCCTCTTCTACGTCGACCACGACGGCCGGGTGTGCGCCTGGTCGCCCGAGCGCTCCCTGAAGCCGACGTACCTCACCGACGCCCTCGGCACCGGCCCGCTCACCGCCACCCGCTGTCTCGTGGACGGCTTCGACTGCACGGTCCTGGCCCAGCAGGACGAGGACGGCCGGCTCGCCCTCGCCGCCTACCCGAGCGAGCAGGAGGACGCGGGAGCCCGCTGGTCGGAGACGGGAGAGCGGCACGGCGCTCTGGTCACCGCCCTCACCCGCGCGGCCGACGAGAGCCTGGTCGCACTGGCGTTGGTCGACGGCACCTCGCTGATCACCACGCGGCAGCGGCCCTCGGCGGACGGCCTGGCCCTGGAGGGCTGGCGCCCCCTGCGCTGACCGCGCGCCGCGTGCCGCGGGCCCGTGCCCGCCCCGGCGGGCACGGGAAACGGGAAACGGGAAACGGGAACGGCCCCGGCACCTGGAGAAGGTGCCGGGGCCGTTCGCGTACGCCCTGGGGCGCGAGGCCGGTGTTACGCCGGGATGCTCGCCACGCCCTGCGCGAGGAAGGGCTTGCCGTTGACGCGCTCGGAGACGCCCTCACGGTCCAGGTACGGCGTGATGCCGCCCAGGTGGAAGGGCCAGCCCGCACCGGTGATCAGGCAGAGGTCGATGTCCTGCGCCTCGGCGACGACACCCTCCTCCAGCATCAGGCCGATCTCCTGCGCCACCGCGTCCAGGACGCGGTCGCGGACCTGCTCCTCGGTCAGGACGGAGTCGCCCTGGACGAGGAGGGCGGCGACCTCCGGGTCGAGCTCCGGCTTGAAGCCGTTCTCGGCCTTGTAGACGTAGAAGCCGCGCTTGCCGGCCTCGACGACGCGCTTGAGGTTCGGCGAGACGGTGAAGCGGTCCGGGAAGGAGCGGTTCAGGGTCTCGGAGACGTGCAGACCGATCGCCGGGCCGACGAGCTCCAGGAGCACCAGCGGCGACATCGGCAGGCCGAGCGGCTCGATGGCCTTCTCGGCCGTCTCGACCGAGGTGCCCTCGTCGATGACGTTCTGGATCTCGCCCATGAAGCGGGTCAGGATGCGGTTCACGACGAACGCCGGGGCGTCCTTGGTGAGGACCGCGGTCTTCTTCAGCTTCTTGGCGACACCGAAGGCGGTGGCCAGCGACGCGTCGTCCGTCTTCTCGCCGCGGACGATCTCCAGGAGCGGGAGGATCGCGACCGGGTTGAAGAAGTGGAAGCCGACCACGCGCTCCGGGTGCCGGAGCTTGGAGGCCATCTCCGAGACGGAGAGCGAGGAGGTGTTGGTGGCGAGGATCGCGTGCGCCGGGGCGACCGCCTCGACCTCAGCGAACACCTTCTGCTTGACGGACATCTCCTCGAACACGGCCTCGATGATGAAGTCCGCGTCCGAGAAGCCCTCGGCCTTGTCCAGGACACCGGAGACCAGGCCCTTGAGGCGGTTGGCCTTGTCCTGGTTGATCCGGCCCTTGCCGAGCAGCTTCTCGATCTCGGCGTGGACGTAGCCCACACCCTTGTCGACGCGCTCCTGGTCGATGTCGGTCAGGACGACCGGCACCTCCAGGCGGCGCAGGAAGAGCAGGGCGAGCTGGGAGGCCATCAGACCGGCGCCGACGACGCCGACCTTGGTGACCGGGCGGGCCAGCGACTTGTCCGGGGCACCGGCGGGGCGCTTGCCGCGCTTCTGCACCAGGTTGAAGGCGTAGATGCCGGAGCGCAGCTCGCCGCCCATGATCAGGTCCGCGAGGGCCTGGTCCTCGGCGTCGAAGCCCTTCTGCAGGTCGCCGTCCTTGGCGGCCTCGATGATCTCGAGGGCGCGGTAGGCGGCCGGGGCGGCGCCGTGCACCTTGGAGTCGGCGACGAGGCGGCCCTTGGCGACGGCCTGGTCCCAGGCGTCGCCGCGGTCGATCTCGGGGCGCTCGACGGTGACGGAGCCGTTGAGGACGGAGGCCGTCCAGATCAGCGACTGCTCCAGGAAGTCCGCGCCCTCGAACAGCGCGTCGGCGATGCCGAGCTCGAAGACCTGCTTGCCCTTGAGCTGACGGTTCTGGTTCAGCGAGTTCTCGATGATGACCGAGACGGCCTTCTCCGCGCCGATCAGGTTCGGCAGGATGGCGCAGCCGCCCCAGCCGGGCACCAGACCGAGGAAGACCTCGGGCAGCGAGAAGGCCGGGAGGGCCTTCGACACGGTGCGGTAGGTGCAGTGCAGACCGACCTCGACGCCGCCGCCCATGGCCGCGCCGTTGTAGTACGCGAAGGTCGGGACGGCGAGCGCGGACAGCCGCTTGAAGACGTCGTGGCCGCCCTTGCCGATGGCGAGCGCCTCGTCGTGCTTCTTCAGCAGCTCGACGCCCTTGAGGTCGGCGCCGACGGCGAAGATGAACGGCTTGCCGGTGAGGCCGACGCCGGTGATCTCACCGTTCGCGGCCTCGGCCTCGACCTGGTCGATCGCCGCGTTCAGGTTGGCGAGCGACTGCGGGCCGAAGGTGGTCGGCTTGGTGTGGTCGAAGCCGTTGTCCAGCGTGATCAGGGCGAACCGGCCCGCACCCGCGGGCAGTTCGAAGTGCCGTACGTGGGCGCTCGTGACGACCTCGTCGGGGAAGAGCTCCGCGGCGCCCTTCAGAAGCTCGGCGGTGGTGCTCACTTGCCCTCCCAGTGGGGGTTTTCCCAGATGACCGTGGCGCCCATGCCGAAGCCGACGCACATCGTGTTGAGGCCGTATCGGACCTGCGGGTTCTCCTCGAACTGGCGGGCCAGCTGCGTCATCAGACGGACGCCGGAGGAGGCGAGCGGGTGACCGTAGGCGATGGCGCCGCCGTACTGGTTGACGCGGGCGTCGTCGTCGGCGATGCCGTAGTGCTCCAGGAAGGCGAGGACCTGGACCGCGAATGCCTCGTTGACCTCGAAGAGGTCGATGTCCTCGATGGACAGACCGGCCTTCGCGAGGGCCTTCTCGGTCGCCGGGATCGGGCCGTAGCCCATGACCTCGGGCTCGACGCCGGCGAAGGCGTACGAGACGAGGCGCATCTTCACCGGGAGGTCGTTCTCGCGGGCGAAGTCCTCGGAGGCGATGATCGAGGCGGTGGCGCCGTCGTTGAGACCGGCCGCGTTGCCCGCGGTGACGTTGCCGTGGACGCGGAACGGCGTCTTCAGGTTGGCCAGCGACTCCAGGGTGGTGCCCGGGCGCATCGGCTCGTCGGCGGTGACCAGGCCCCAGCCGGTCTCACCGGTGGAGGCGTCGGTGCGGCGGACCGAGATCGGCACCAGGTCCTGCTGGATCTTGCCGTCGGCGTACGCCTTGGCGGCCTTCTCCTGCGAGCGCACGGCGTACTCGTCGGCGCGCTGCTTGGTGATGCTCGGGTAGCGGTCGTGCAGGTTCTCGGCGGTCATGCCCATGAAGAGGGCGGACTCGTCGACGAGCTTCTCCGACACGAAGCGCGGGTTCGGGTCGACGCCCTCGCCCATGGGGTGGCGGCCCATGTGCTCGACACCACCCGCGATGACGGCGTCGTACGCGCCGAAGGCGATCGAACCGGCGACGCTGGTGACGGCCGTGAGGGCGCCGGCGCACATGCGGTCGATGGAGTAGCCCGGCACCGACTGCGGCAGACCGGCGAGGATGCCCGCGGTCCGGCCGAGGGTCAGACCCTGGTCGCCGATCTGCGTGGTCGCGGCGATGGCGACCTCGTCGATCTGCGCGGGGTCGAGGCCCGGGTTGCGGCGCAGCAGCTCCCGGATGGCCTTGACGACGAGGTCGTCGGCGCGGGTCTCGTGGTAGATGCCCTTCGGGCCCGCCTTGCCGAACGGGGTGCGGACGCCGTCGACGAAGACGACATCCCTGACGGTACGAGGCACGATGGCTCTCCTCCAGGGTGCGGGATGGCACTGCTGCGGCACACGCCTAAGCGTGCGCTTGCTCCCCCCATGCTACTTGCGAGTAACCAGGCTGCCCAGTCCCTGGGGCGCAAGCGGCGAAGGTCACATCCCGAGGATGCCACCGGGGAGACCGCGCGCCCCCCGCGTACGCCCGTCCGATCGGAGGGTCCCGCAACCCGATGGGCGCAGGGCGGCGGCCGCGTCGCGGCGCGGACGCCCGTCGGCGGGCGGAGGCTGGCACCGGCCTGGGCGCGAGGCTCCGGCCCCCGCACACCGAAAGGACTCCTATGGCGATCGTCACCACCGACCACGAAGTCCCGCACACGTCCACCGTCCCCGCGAACGCGAACGCGCCCGTCAAGCTCTTCGTACGGGAGCGGCGCAACACGTCGGACACCGGGCCGCGCACACCGGTCCTCATGCTCCATGGCCGGAGCGTCCCGGTGCTGGCCGGCTTCGACCTCCAGCACGAGTCGTACAGCTGGGCCGAGGCGCTGGCGAAAGCCGGCTACGACGTCTTCATGATGGACCTCCAGGGGTCGGGTCGCTCCCCGCGCCCGAAGATGGACGACCCCCACAACGTCAACCCGGCCCAGCAGCCCCTGCTGACGCCGAGGCCGCCGGGATTCGTGCCGGGCCCGCCGAGCTATCCGTTCCAGCTGACGAACTCGATCAGCGACCGGGACGAACTGAACACCGTCGTGGAGTTCATCCGCGCCGAGTGCGGCGTGGACAAGGTCGCCTTCATCGGCTGGTCCGCCGCCGCGTTCACCATGGGGCCGTACGCGGTCAACAACCCCGACAAGGTGGCGAGCCTGTTCCTGCTCGCACCGATCTTCCCGCCCCTGGGAACGTCGAACCCGCCGGCCACGCTGCCGGTGTCGGGCTTCCCGACCTTCATCGGCGGCAAGACCGGATTCGATCAGGGCTGGTCCGCGGAGGCGCCCTGCGAGGGCCAGCGCGCACCCGGCATCGTCGACGTCGCCTGGGACGCGATCATGGCGAACGACCCGATCGGCAGCACGTGGGGACCCCCGACGGGGTTCAACCGGATCAGGAACTTCGTCCGGTGGGGATGGAACAGCACCACCGCGGCGCAGGGCGGGGTGCTCGGCGGCGGTGTCCCCGTACTGATGGTGTACGGGGAGTACGACAAGCAGGTGAACACGTCACCGCCCAACGCGAACCCGGAACTCAACTTCTCGGTCCCCGCGCTCTACGACGCCGTCGCGGGCTCGCACAAGCTGATGGTCAAGCTGGCCTGTGCGGGGCATTCGGTGGTGTGGGAGATGCAGCACAAGAACGTGCACAACCTCTCGAAGCACTGGCTCAAGCACCTCAAGGTCGACGGCAAGACCCAGGGCGTCTTCGACATGGACGTCAACGGCGTCCTCAGCCCGGCCCCGTAAGCCCGGCGGCCTCGTAAAGCCGGCTCGCGGGTCCGGACCCGCGAGTCCGGCCACGTGAAACGACAGAGCTCCCGGCCGCGCGTGCGGCCGGGAGCTCACGAGTGTCGCCGGATCAGCCCTGGGCGGTCGCCAGCGCCGTCACCAGGAGCGGGGTCACCAGCTCCACCTGCCACTGCCGGGCGCCGTGGCCCGTCAGGGCGGCGGCGACGCCGTCCGCGTCCGCCGGGGCCGGCGGCTCCCAGCAGACCCGGCGCACGGTGTCCGGGGTGATCAGGTTCTCCTGCGGCAGGTTCAGTTCCTCCGCGAGCGCCGAGACCGCCGCGCGCGCCGCCGACAGACGGGCCGCCGCGACCGGGTCCTTGTCGGCCCAGGCGCGCGGCGGGGGAGGGCCCGCGACCTGCTGGCCGGGCTGGGGCAGCTCGCTCTCCGGGAGGGCGCGGGCGCGGTCCACGGCGGCCTGCCACTGCTCCAACTGACGGCGGCCCATCCGCTGCCCGAAACCGGGCAGCGCCATCAGCGCGGTCGCGTTCACCGGCACCGCGAGCGCGGCCTCGACGATGGCGGCGTCGCTCAGGACCTTGCCCGGGGAGACGTCCCGGCGCTGGGCGATCTTGTCGCGGGCCGTCCACAGCTCCCGTACGACCGCCATCTGGCGGCGTCGGCGCACCTTGTGCATGCCGGAGGTCCGCCGCCACGGGTCCTTGCGCGGCGGGGCGGGCGGGGCGGAGGCGATGGCGTCGAACTCCTGGAGCGCCCACTCCAGCTTGCCCTGCCGGTCGAGCTCCTTCTCCAGCGCGTCGCGCAGGTCGACGAGGAGTTCGACGTCGAGCGCCGCGTACCGGAGCCACGGCTCGGGCAGCGGGCGGGTGGACCAGTCCACCGCGGAGTGGCCCTTCTCCAGGGCGTAGCCGAGGACGGACTCGACCATCGCGCCGAGGCCGACCCGCGGGAAGCCCGCGAGCCGCCCGGCCAGCTCGGTGTCGAAGAGCGAGGTGGGGAGCATGCCTATGTCGCGCAGGCAGGGGAGGTCCTGGGTGGCGGCGTGCAGGATCCACTCGGTCCCGGCGAGCGCCTCGCCGAGCCCCGAGAGGTCGGGGCAGCCGACGGGGTCGATGAGCGCGGTGCCCGCGCCCTCGCGCCGGAGCTGGACGAGGTAGGCGCGCTGGCCGTAGCGGTATCCGGAGGCGCGCTCGGCGTCCACCGCCACGGGGCCGGTTCCGGCGGCGAAGGCGGCGATCACCTCGGCGAGGGCGTCCTCGGTCTCGACGACGGGCGGAATCCCCTCACGGGGCTCCAGCAACGGGATCGGAAGCCCATTCGCAGGGACATCGTCGTCCGGGGGGCCGCCCCCGGTGGTGCGCAGTGCTGTGTCTGCTGCGGTCTCTTGGGCGTCGGTCACCTGTCAAGGGTATCGGTGAACGGCAGGCGCCTGTCTCTGGTACACTTCTGACGCAGGCGCCGCCCTCCAGAGAGTAGATCTCGGTGGGGGCCGCCTAATAACAGCGGGGGTGGAGGAGGGGCGG
>NZ_JBHWAQ010000029.1:0-44793 GCF_042743475.1 Streptomyces sp. NPDC059534 | reverse complement strand
CGAGAAGCCGGCGCCTGTCGACGGAACGTTCCGTCGACAGGCGCCGGCTTCTCGTCGACCATCGTCAGTGGATGATCCCCGTCCGCAGGGCCACCGCGACCATGCCGGCGCGGTCGCCGGTGCCCAGCTTGCGGGCGATGCGGGCGAGGTGGCTCTTCACGGTGAGGGCGGAGAGGCCCATGGAGACGCCGATCGCCTTGTTCGACTGGCCTTCCGCGACCAGTCGGAGCACCTCGACCTCGCGGCCGGAGAGCTCGCGGTAGCCGCCCGGGTGGCTCGGGGCACCCGGGGGGCGGCGGTGGCCGAGGCGGGCGGCCGAGGCGCCGATGGGGGTGGTGCCGGGCCGGGTCGGGTGACCGATGTTGGTCCGGGTGCCGGTGACGACGTAGCCCTTCACACCGCCCGCCAGGGCGTTGCGTACGGCACCGATGTCGTCGGCGGCCGAGAGGGCGAGGCCGTTGGGCCAGCCCGCGGCACGGGTCTCGGACAGCAGCGTCAGGCCGCTGCCGTCGGGCAGATGGACGTCGGCAACGCAGATGTCGCGTGGGTTGCCGACGCGGGGACGCGCCTCCGCGATGGACGATGCCTCGATCACGTCACGTACTCCAAGGGCCCACAGGTGGCGGGTCACGGTGGAGCGGACGCGCGGGTCGGCCACGACGACCATGGCCGTCGGCTTGTTCGGGCGGTAGGCGACCAGGCTTGCGGGCTGCTCGAGGAGAACGGACACCAGGCCTCCTGGGGGGAAGGATGCGGGACGGAGCCGGCTCGGGGAAGAAGCCGGGGGGAACCCGTGCTGTGAAGGGGTCACTGACTCCTTCGGCAGGACGGCCGCCCGCCTTTAGGGAAAGATCACGATTTGGTGAGTAACAATTAGGGCAATTCGGACGAGTGATCGATCATCCTACGAGTGGCTCCCGTCCGGTCGCCCCACGAGGCAGCGCCGGGACGCCCTCCGGAGTCGCCGCAGCAGGGCCGGTTCGATGCCTGCTGCGGCCGCCCCGGGCCGGCCCTCAGGGCTGCTGGGGTCCCCGCCGCTGGGGCAGTGAGACGACCCCCGCGCCGGTCACCGTCCCCGCTCCCGGATCCGCCGGCGCCGGCGGCAGCCCCGCGATCTGGCAGAGCAGATCGCACCAGGCCGCCAGGTGCGCCGCCGTGTCCGGCACTCCGGCGAGCCCCTCGCGCGGCGTCCAGGACGCCCTGATCTCGATCTGCGTCGCCGGCCTGCGGTCCGCGAGACCGCCGAAGTAGTGCGAGCCCGCCATGGTCACGGTCCCGCTCGCCTCCCCGTACTCCAGACCCCGCGCCTCCAGCGCCCCGGTCAGCCAGGACCAGCACACCTCCGGGAGCAGCGGGTCCGCCGCCATCTCCGGCTCCAGCTCCGCCCTGACCAGCGTCACCAGCCGGAACGTTCCCTTCCATGCCTCGTGGCCGTCCGGATCGTGCAGCAGCACGAGCCGCCCGTCCGCCAGGTCCTCCTCGCCGTCCACGACGGCCGCCTCCACCGCGTACGCGTGCGGCGCCAGGCGCTGCGGCGGCCTGGTCGGGTCGATCTCGATCTCGGACCGCAGCCGCGCCGAGCGCAACGCCTCCACCGCCCGCCGGAACGCGGGTGGCACCGGGTTCGTCTCCGTACTGTCCGCCGTTTCGTCCGTCCCTCGATTGCCGTCGGAATGATCGGAAAAATGTCCCTGAGCCGCAGCCATGCGGGGAACAGTAGGCGGAACGGGGCCTTCGCGCAGGGAGGGACACCCGGCCCGGACGAGCGGCTTCCCGCCACATGCGAAGATTCTGGGCGTGAGTGCCATTGACCGCCCGCAGGGCCAGCAGACGAAGCAGCAGTCGCGGACGCACGACTCCGCGTTCCTCAAGGCATGCCGGCGCGAGCCCGTGCCGCACACCCCCGTCTGGTTCATGCGGCAGGCCGGGCGCTCCCTCCCCGAGTACCTGAAGGTCCGCGAGGGCATCCCCATGCTCGAGTCGTGCATGCGGCCCGAGCTGGTCACCGAGATCACGCTCCAGCCGGTGCGCCGCCACAAGGTCGACGCCGCCATCTACTTCAGCGACATCGTCGTCCCCCTCAAGGCCATCGGGATCGACCTCGACATCAAGCCCGGCGTCGGCCCGGTCGTCGCCGACCCGATCCGCACCCGCGCCGACCTGGCCCGGCTGCGCGACCTCACCCCCGAGGACGTCCACTACGTCACCGAGGCCATCGGGATGCTCACCGGCGAGCTGGGCGACACCCCGCTCATCGGCTTCGCCGGCGCGCCGTTCACCCTCGCGAGCTACCTCGTCGAGGGCGGCCCGTCGCGCAGCCACGAGCGCACCAAGGCGATGATGTACGGCGACCCTCAGCTCTGGGCCGACCTGCTCGACCGCCTCGCCGAGATCACCTCGACCTTCCTCAAGGTCCAGATCGAGGCCGGCGCCTCCGCCGTCCAGCTCTTCGACTCCTGGGTCGGCGCCCTCGCCCCGGCGGACTACCGCCGCTCGGTGATGCCGGCCTCCGTCAAGGTCTTCGACGCGGTCGCCGGATACGGCGTCCCGCGCATCCACTTCGGCGTCGGCACGGGCGAGCTCCTCGGCCTCATGGGCGAGGCCGGCGCGGACGTCGTCGGCGTCGACTGGCGCGTCCCGCTCGACGAGGCCGCCCGCCGCGTCGGCCCCGGCAAGGCGCTCCAGGGCAACCTGGACCCGGCCGTGCTCTTCGCCTCGCGCGACGTGGTGGAGGCCAAGACCGACGAGGTTCTCGCCGCCGCGAAGGGCCTGGAGGGGCACGTCTTCAACCTGGGCCACGGCGTCATGCCGGCGATGGACCCGGACGCCCTGAGCCGTCTCGTCGACTACGTGCACACGCGGACGGCCGTCTGACGGCCGCCCGCGCGCGGGCGGGGCTCAGGACTCGCAGTTGACGGGCGGGTTTCCGGAGGCCACCCGGCAGAAGTCGACGCCGGGGCCGCCGTCGACGACGTTCCCGTTCGGGCCGACGCGGACGTAGTCGTTGCCGTCGTCCCCGCGGACGGCGCCGGTCGACGTGACGGAGCCGTAGACCTGGATGAAGTCGCCGCCGGCGGAGCCTCCGACGGTGCCGCCGACGGCGCCGTTGATGACGATGTAGTCGGCGCCGCCCTGGCCGTTCACCGTGTCGCCGTTGGGGACCGAGCCGCAGGTGATGTAGTCGGCGCCCGGTGTGCCGACGACGTTCTGGGCGCTGACGGCGACACCGTTGACCCTGCACGAGGTCACCGCGTAGGCGGGCGTCGCCGTCAGGGCGACCGGGGCTATGACGAGAGTGGCGGCGCAGAGCGCACGCATCGTGTGTCTGATCATGCGATCAGTAACCCATGGTGACGAGAAGGTTGCAAATCGTCACCACGGGTCACGCCGCCGCTCGGGTCATCCCGCCGCCCGAACGGCCGCCACCGCCTTGCGGGCCGCGATCAGGACCGGGTCCCAGACCGGCGAGAACGGCGGCGCGTACCCCAGGTCCAGGGCGGTCATCGCCTCCACCGTCATGCCCGCCGTCAGCGCCACCGCCGCGATGTCGACCCGCTTCGCCGCGCCCTCCCGGCCCACGATCTGCACGCCGAGGAGGCGTCCCGTACGCCGCTCCGCCAGCATCTTCACGGTCATCGGCGCGGCGCCCGGGTAGTAGCCCGCGCGGCTCGTCGACTCGACCGTCACCGTGACGTACCGCAGCCCCACCTCCCGGGCGTCCTTCTCCCGCAGACCGGTCCGGGCGATCTCCAGGTCGCACACCTTCGACACCGCCGTCCCCACCACGCCCGGGAAGGTCGCGTAGTCGCCACCGGCGTTCGCCCCGATGACCTGGCCGTGCTTGTTCGCGTGGGTCCCCAGCGGCACGTACCGCTCCCGGCCCGAGACGAGGTCCAGGACCTCCACGCAGTCACCGCCCGCCCAGATGTTCCGGTGACCGCGCACCCGCATCGCCAGATCGGTGAGCAGCCCGCCGGACGTCCCGAGCGGCAGCCCCGCCGCCCGCGCCAGCGAGGTCTCCGGCTCCACGCCCATGCCCAGGACCACCACGTCCGCCGGGTACTCGGCCGCGTCCGTCGCCACCGCCCGCACCCGGCCGTCGTCGCCGGTGAGGATCTTCGTCACCTCGGCCGAGGCGACCGTCCTGATCCCGAGCCCGTCCATCGCCCGGTGCACCAGGCGGCCCATGTCGGGGTCGAGCGTCGCCATCGGCTGCTCGCCCCGGGTCAGGACCGTCACGTCGTACCCCCGGGCGAGGAGCGCCTCGGCCATCTCCACCCCGATGTAGCCCGCGCCGACCACGACCGCGCGCCGCCCCGGCGTCCGCTCCAGCGAGTCGAGCAGGTCCCGGCCGTCGTCCAGGTTCTGCACCCCGTGCACCCCGGGCGCGTCGATCCCCGGCAGCGGGGGCCGCAGCGGACGGGCCCCGGTCGCGATCACCAGCTTGTCGAAGCCCGTCCAGGACTCCGCACCCGTCTCCAGGTCGCGGCCGAGGACCCGCTGCCCCGGCACGTCGATCGCCGTCACCTCGGTCCGCATGCGCAGGTCGATGTCCCGGGCCCGGTGCTCCTCGGGGGAACGCGCGATCAGATCCTCCGGCCCGGCGACGTCGCCGCCGACCCAGTACGGGATGCCACAGGCCGAGTAGGAGGAGAAGTGACCGCGCTCGAACGCGACGATCTCCAACTCCCCGGCGGGCCGCAGCCTGCGCGCCTGCGACGCGGCGGACATGCCCGCCGCGTCGCCACCGATGACCACCAGTCGTTCGCTCATACGGAAGAAGCTACTTCTCGGACGGCTCCGGCGGCTCGGGTGCCGGGGCCACCCCCGCGGCGTTCCGCCCGGCCCCGGGCTGCCCGGGGACGGGCACCGGGGCCGTCGCCGGCCGGTCCGCGGCGCGGCCGGCGGCCCGGGCGGCGCGGCGCGGGCGGACCAGCCGGCTCCACACGACGAAGCCGATCAGGGCCACCGCGAGCCAGGGGGCGAGGGCGGCCAGCACGATCCCGATCCAGGTCACCGCGCCGACCAGCGCGTCCCAGCCGCCGCCGAGGGCGTCCCCGAAGCCCGGGCGTCCCTCCTCCTCGGGCTCGGCCGCGGGCTTCGCCCTCTCGGTGAGTTCGAGGGTGATCGTCGCGAGCGACGTCCGGTCCTTCAGCGACGCCTGCTGGGCGAGGAGCGACTCCAGGTCCGCCTGGCGGCGGCTCAGCTCGCCCTCCAGGGTCACGACATCGGCCAGCCGCTCCGCCCGCTGCATCAGCGCCCGGACCCGCGCCACGCTCGCCCGCTGGGTGGCGATCCGGCTCTCCACGTCCACCACCTGCTCGGTGACGTCCTTGGCATCGGCCTTGCGGGCCAGCAGCTTGCCCGTGCCCGCCAGCTCGGTGAGGACGGACTCGTACTTCTCCTGCGGCACGCGCAGCACGATGCGCGAGGTGACGTAGTCGTCGTCGACCCGCTCGGTGGTCTCGTTCTCGATCCGCCCGTCGGCGCCCGCCGTCGCCCGGCGGGCCGCGGCCAGCGCCTTCGTCACGTCCGCGACCTCCACGGAGAGCGAGGCGGTACGGATGACGTGCTGCGGGGCGGGTGCGTCCGCCGCGGGCTTCTCGGCGCCCGAGGAGCCGTCGACGGCCCCCTTGCCCGCCTCCGCCGCCGTCCCGTCGGCGGGCCGTGCCGCGCCCATGTCCGCCTTCTGGTCCGAAGCCGCGTCCGAGCCCGCCCCGGCACCGCAGCCGGTCAGCACGAGCGAGGCCGTGAGCAGCGCCGCCGCCACCGCCCCCGCCCGTGCCGTCGTCCGCTTTCTCGCCGTCGTTCGTACGCTCCGCATGGGGTCCCCCCGAGGGTGGTGGGTGAGTGTCGGCGGTTGGACGTACGGGCGGGCCGTACGGGTTGCCGTCCGCCGGTAGCGATGCGGTCACGGTCCGGACTCGGAACGGGCGCTGCGGGCCGCCGTCCCGCCCCTGCGGCCCTCCCCGTCCGAGGGGCGGGCGGCGGTCGGGAGGATCCGGGCGATTTGAGAGAGTGGTCCCATGAACGCGGACACCACGGGATCCCATGTCGTCGTCGCGGGAGGCGGAATCGCCGGACTCGCGGCCGCCCACCGGCTGGCCCTCGCCGGCCACCGGGTGACCCTGCTCGAAGCGGACGACCGGATCGGCGGCAAGCTCCTCGCCGGGGAGATCGCCGGGGCGCCCGTGGACCTCGGCGCCGAGTCGCTGCTCGCCCGCCGCCCCGAGGCGGTCGCCCTCGCCCGCGCCGTCGGCCTCGGCGACCGGCTCCAGGCCCCCGGCACCACCACCGCGTCCGTCTGGTCCCGGGGCGAACTGATCCCGATGCCCAAGGGGCACGTGATGGGCGTCCCCGGCGACGCCCGCGCCGTCGAGGGCCTGCTGTCCCCGGAGGGCCTGCGGCGGATCGGCCGCGACCTGGAGCTGCCCCCGGCCGAGATCGACGAGGACATCGCCATCGGCGCGTACGTCGCCGAACGCATGGGCCACGAGGTCGTCGACCGGCTTGTCGAACCCCTCCTCGGCGGGGTGTACGCCGGCGACGCCCACCGCATCTCGATGAAGGCCGCCGTACCCGCCCTCTTCGAGGCCGTCCGGGTCCACCCCACGCTGACCGCCGCCGTCCGCGCCGTCCAGCAGGCCGGTGCGGCCGTCCCCGCCGACGCGGCGGGCGCCGCCACCGGCCTCGGCGGCGCCGCCTTCGTCGGGATCGACGGCGGCATCGGCACCCTCCCCGGCGCGGTCGCCGCCGCGATCCGAGCCGCCGGCGGCGAGATCCTCACCGGCGTGCCCGTGACCGCGCTGCTGCGCACCGGCGCCACCGGCTGGCGGGTCCTGACCCGGGACCGGGCGTTCGAGGCCGACGCCGTCCTGCTCGCCACCCCGGCCGGCATCGCGGCCGCGCTCCTCGGCGGCCATGCCCCGGACGCCGCCGCCGAGCTCGACGAGATCGACTACGCCTCGATGGCCCTGGTCACCCTCGCCTTCCGCCGCTCCGACATGCCCGCCCTGACCGGCTCCGGGTTCCTCGTGCCGCCCGTCGACGGCCACACCATCAAGGCGTCCACCTTCTCCAGCCGGAAGTGGAACTGGGTCGCCGACTCCGCCCCCGACCTGTTCGTGCTGCGCACCTCCGTCGGCCGGCACGGCGAGGAGCAGCAGGTGCACCGCGACGACGCCGACCTCATCGCCGCCTCCCTGAAGGACCTCGCCGCCGCCACCGGGCTCACGGCCCGGCCCGTCGCCACCACGGTCACCCGCTGGACCGGCGGTCTGCCCCAGTACCCGGTCGGCCATCTCGCCCGCGTCGCCCGCGTCCGCCGGGCGCTCGCCGCCCTGCCCGGACTGCGTGTCGCGGGAGCCGCGTACGACGGCGTCGGCATCCCCGCCTGCGTGGCCTCGGCCCACCGCGCGGCCGACGAGATCGCGGAGGAGATCGACGCCACGTCGAAAAGGACCGACCCCGGTGCAGGGCACTCCTCGTGACGGGCGAGAATAGGCGTATGAGTGCGCCCGAAAAGATCCCGAACGCCGGTAAGAAGGCGAAGGACCTCAACGAGGTCATCCGCTACACCCTGTGGTCCGTGTTCAAGCTGCGCGACGTTCTGCCCGAGGACCGCGCCGGCTACGCCGACGAGGTCCAGGAGCTGTTCGACCAGCTCGCCGCCAAGGACATCACGATCCGCGGCACGTACGACCTGTCCGGTCTGCGCGCCGACGCCGACGTCATGATCTGGTGGCACGCCGAGACGAGCGACGAGCTCCAGGAGGCGTACAGCCTCTTCCGCCGCACCAAGCTGGGCCGCGCTCTGGAGCCGGTCTGGTCGAACATGGCGCTGCACCGCCCCGCCGAGTTCAACAAGTCGCACATCCCGGCCTTCCTGGCCGACGAGACCCCCCGCGACTACGTCTCGGTGTACCCCTTCGTGCGCTCCTACGACTGGTACCTGCTGCCCGACGAGGACCGTCGCCGCATGCTCGCCGACCACGGCAAGATGGCCCGCGGCTACCCCGACGTCCGGGCCAACACGGTCGCCTCCTTCTCGCTCGGCGACTACGAGTGGATCCTCGCCTTCGAGGCCGACGAGCTGCACCGCATCGTCGACCTCATGCGCCACCTGCGCGCCTCCGAGGCCCGGATGCACGTCCGCGAAGAGGTCCCGTTCTACACCGGCCGCCGCAAGAGCGTCGCCGACCTGGTGGCGGGCCTGGCCTGACGGCCGTACGAACCTGGTGGCGGCCCGGCTCCCGGCCGGGCGCGCCACCCCTCGACCCGGAAGATCAGAGGGCAGGCGGCTTCATCGGCCTGCCGCTCCAGCGACACCGGGTCCGGCTCCGGGTGCGGCGCGCGTGCGCGCGCCGCACCGGCGTCCTTTCGGGGGCCTCCTTCCCACGCCCCCTCGTTCCCCCTACGGCCGCTGCCGGGTGTCCTGCCCCCGGAGGGCCGCACGGAGTTCCGGCTCCAGGACCGCCGGCCCGCGCGTCGCGAGAGCGGTGAGCGGATCGGTCGCGGAGAGCCCGGAGAGCAGCCGCTGTCCGGCCGGTGAGGCCCAGCGCGTGTACGGGTAGCGTTCGACCGCCCCGATCAGCAGACAGAGCCCCGACCCGAGCAGCGGCAGCGCGAACGCGGCGATCACCGGGGCGCGCTCGGCGGCCGGGACGAGCAGCGCGGCGACCGTCCCGAGCAGCAGGCCGAGCAGGAAGCCCGCCTTCACCGTCCGCAGTCCGTCCGCGATCTCCCGGCGGCCCGACGCCGGTACGGCGAGCCCCCGGTCGACGAGCCGCTCCTCGATGCACCGCACCGAGTCGTCGGCGGCGACCACCGGCCGTACGGCGGGCACCGGGCACTGGCCGCCGGGCCCGATGGCCCCGACCACGGCGCGCTCCAGCTCGTCCCGGTCGGCGCCGCCCGCGTCCACCACCGTCGCCCAGCCGGTGTGGGCCAGCAGCAGCCGCCGCCCCCGGTGCATCGACACCAGCGTCAGGTCGGTGACCCGGAGCGGACCCCCGGCGAGGTACGCCGCCTCGCGCAGGCTGAGGTCCGGGTCCGCGTCGGCGCGGGTGTCACCCGGGCGGGGCCGGGCCGCGGCGAGCGTGGCACGGCAGACCCGCGCGCAGCCGAGGCCCGCCACGACGCAGGCCACCAGGAAGAGGGGAACCCAGATCATGTCCGAGTTCTACGGGAGGAGGGGCGGGCCCGCCACTCGAATGGGTGTGCCCGCCGTGCGGACGGGTGGTCAGCTGCTGGAGCTCGAACAGGAACTCCCGCTCGAACTCGAACACGAACTCCCGCTGGAGCTGGAGCAGGAACTCCCGCCCGAGCTGCCGCAGCCGGAACCGCCGCCCGAGCAGGAACCCGACGAGCACGAACCGGACGAGCAGGATCCGCCTCCGGAGCCCGAGCCCGAGCCCGAGCCCGAGTCCGTCCCGGCGCCGCAGCCGCTGTTCTCCGCGCACCACTCCGCCGCCACCCCGAGGGCCACCGCGTCCACGGAGGAGTAGGAGGCCGGCGACGGACGCCGCCCGCGCCGGCGCGGCGGACCGTTGACCCGCGCGGCGGCCAGGAGCTGTTCCCGCAGCACCGGGTCCGGCACCGCCCGCAGCCCGAGCAGCGCCACCAGGTGCCCGGCGTCCGCGACGTGCGAGTGCCCCTGTCCGTACGCCGAGAGGGCCCGCAGACCGGCCGGGGTGATCCGCTTCGCCGAGACCGCCGCGCACGAGATGGCCGTGACCCCGCAGGCGAAGAGCAGCGGCAGCGTCTTCACGAAGAGCGGCACCGACGCCTCGGTGCTCGTGGCGAAGTCCACGATCGTGAGGACTCCGGTGACGGGGAAGAGCAGGAAGGCCCCGAAGCCCAGCACGCCGCACCACCGGAGGATCGACCGCCGGCTCGCCGGGTCCACCAGCAGCCCGCGCCCGGCGAGCCCGTCGCCGATCTCCTGGACCGCCGGGTGCCGCATCACCGCGAGCCGCAGATGGTGCAGCGCCCCGTGCGGGGCGGCGGCGTGCTCGTGGAGCACGGCGCGCTCCACCGGGTCGTGCGCGGTGGGCCGGACGACGGCCACGATCCCGGGGCCGCCGATCGCGATCCGGCCGTCGGCCTGGAGCCCGGCGAGCGCCGTGTCGACGACCCGGGCCGGGCCGCCGGTCAGGAAGGCGGCCTCGTACCGGTCGTGGACGGGACCGCCGGAGCCGCGGCGCGACCGGACGACCCGGGTGACGAGCAGCACGATGCCGGTGACACCGGCGACGTGGAACACGAGGATGAGCGCGCCCATGGTCATCTCCTGACGAGTGCGTGACGGGCGGCCCGGACCAGCCGGGTCGCGCGGCCGGGCGGCCGGCTGCCGGAACGGTCCTGCCACCACTCCGTGAGCCTGCGCCGGGCCTCCGGGTCCTCCGGGCGGTCCGCGAGCAGCAGGTGTTCGGCGAAGTCCAGTGCGTCCCGGCGGTAGCCGCCGGTCATCGGGCGGGACCTGGCGTACGCCAGGAACGCCGGCCGGAAGCCGCCGCCCAGGATCTCCGGCAGTTCCGGTGCCACCTTCGCCACCACCCCCGCCCGCTTCGCCGCCAGGGCCCGGCTCTGCACCCCGATCCGCCGGCTGTCGAAACCCTCCGGCACCGGCGTCCCCGCCACGAGCGCCGACAGCAGGGAAGCCTGGGCGACCCCGACCCGCTGCCGGGCGCCGTCACTCGGCGCGGGCGCGGGCGCGGTCGTGGGCGTGGGGTCGCTCGTGAGGTCGGTCGTGGTCGTGCTCGCGGGGCCGGTCGAGGTCGTGGGGTCGGCCACGAGGGGAGCGCCGGGCATCGGGCCGCCCGAGACGCGCGCGCCGGCGCCGATGAGCAGCGGCTGAGCGGCCGTCACCGACCGCACCGGGGAGAGCCGGGCCGCGGGGACGGCCTTCGCGCGCGGCGACCCGCCGCCGCCCGCGCCCGTACGAGCCTTGGTCACCGTCCCCCGGATCGACTCCAGTTCGCCCGCCAGCTCCCGCGCGGCGGGGAAGTCGTCGTCCCGCTCCAGCAGCACCCCCGGGGGCGCCACCCGCGACGCGAGGTCCGCGAGCACGCCGAGGACCGCCGGCGGGACCGGGTGGGCGTGCGTGTCGTGCCAGACGCCGTCCCGCTCGACACCGCCCGCCACGTGGACGTACGCGATCGCGTCGACCGGCAGCTCGGACAGGGCCTTCGCCGGGTCCTCGCCGCGGTTGACGTGGTTGGTGTGCAGGTTGGCGACGTCGACGAGGAGCCGTACCCCCGTACGCTCCACCAGCTCCGCCAGGAACCGCCCCTCCGTCATCTCCTCGCCCGGCCACGAGATCAGGGCGGCGATGTTCTCCAGCGCGAGCGGCACCGGCAGCGCCTCCTGCGCGATGCGCACGTTCTCGCAGAGCACGTCGAGCGCGTCCCGGGTCCGGGGCACGGGCAGCAGGTGGCCCGCTTCGAGCAGCGGGGTCGCGGTCAGCGGCCCCCCGGCCCGTACGAACGCGATGTGCTCCGTGACCAGCGGCGCCCCCAGCGCCAGCGCCTTCTCCCCGAGCGCGGCGAGCCGCGCCGGGTCGGGGCGGTCGGCGCCCCCGAGCCCGAGCGAGACGCCGTGCGGCACGACCGTCACGCCGCGCTCGCGCAGCCGGATCAGGGAGTCGGGCAGATGGCCGGCGCAGATGTTCTCCGCGACGACCTCCACCCAGTCGACGCCGGGCAGCGCCTCCACCGCCTCCGCGATCTCGGGACGCCAGCCGATGCCGATGCCGAGTTCCGTCATGTCCCCCTCCTTCGGTCCTCAGTCCCTCACCTGATGGCCCAGGCGCGGACGTTCGAATCCAAGGAGGGGGACGTTCAGAGCTTCATTTGAGGTTCGCGCCCTCCCGGGGGAGATCCGGGCCGCGGACGGCCGGGATCCGGGCTCAGGCCGAGCGCAGGGCGTCCGTCGGGGAGACCGCTGCCGCCCGCAGCGCCGGGTAGATTCCGGCGACGGCCGCGACCAGGACGGACACCAGCGGTCCGGCGACGACCGTGTAGAGCGGGACGGAGGCCGGCCAGCCCTGCGCGAGGGCGTATCCGTAGACCGCGACGCCGCCCACGGCCAGCCCGCCGATCCCGCCGATCAGGCCCATCAGCACGGCCTCGATGAGGAACTGGACGGCGATCTGGCCGCCCCGGGCGCCCAGCGCGCGGCGCAGTCCGACCTCGCCGCGGCGCTCCATCACTCCCACGACCATGGTGTTGGCGATGCCGACGCCCCCCACGAGCAGGGCGACCGCGGCGAGGGAGAGGACGAGCCCGGTGAACGAGTTCCGGGTCTCCGCCCGTGCCGTGTACAGGTCGGACGGGCGGCTCACGGCGACCGTGCTCGGGTTGGCCGGGTCGGCGCTGGCACCGGCCACGGCCTGCACGTCGGGGACGCGTTCGGGATGGGCCCTGAGATAGACCATGGCCGCGGTGCCGTCCGCGCCCAGGCGGGCGGTGGCCTGGGGCCAGCCGACCAGGGCGGCGGTGCCCAGCTCGGGCGCGAGTTCGTTCGGCTCCAGGATGCCGGAGACGACGAACCACCGGCCGCCCAGCCACACCCGCTCGCCCGGTGCGGTGACGCCGAGCCGCGCCGCCGCCTGGTCGCCGAGCACGGTCACCGGCAGGTGCTCGCTCGCCCGGGTCAGCCACCGCCCGCTGCGCAGGGTGGCGTGCAGGACGTCGAGGAGGTTGAGGCGTGCGGCGAGCACGGTGAGGCTGCCGGTCTGCTGCGGCGGGATCAGGTCGTTGCGGTAGACCTGCGCCGTGGTGGCACCGGTCGCGGTGACCTGCTGGACCGGGGCGATGTTGGCGAGCATCTTCTCCGCCGTGGGCGGCAGCGGTACCGGCTTCTGGTCGGCGCCGTTGCCGGGGGCGACGGTGATCAGGTTGGAGCCGAGCCGGTCCAGGCGCTCCAGCAGGTGTGCCTGGCTGGAGGCGGATATCCCGGTCACGGCGATGACCGCGGCGATGCCCAGCGAGATGCCGAGCGCCGACAGCGCGGAGCGCGTCGTGCGGGTGCGCGGGCCGATCATCCCGAGGCGCAGCATGTCCAGGGGCCGCAGTCGGGTGCGGCGCGGGGCCGGCGTCATCGGACGGCTCCCGCGAGGTGCGGGCCGCGTTCGTCGGAGTCGACGCGGCCGTCGTGGAGGGCGATCCGCCGGGGGAAGGACCCGGCCAGCTCCCGGTCGTGGGTGATGACGACGACCGTGGTGCCGCCGGCGTTCAGGGTGCGCAGCAGCTCGACGACGGCGGCTCCGGAGACGCTGTCCAGCGCCCCGGTGGGTTCGTCCGCGAGCAGCAGCGCGGGGCGGCCGACGAGGGCGCGGGCGATGGCGACCCGCTGCTTCTCGCCGCCGGAGAGCTGGTCGGGGTGGTGGTCGAGCCGGTGGCCGAGGCCCACCTCGCGCAGTGCCTCGGCGGCTTGGGCCCGCCGGCGCGCGGCGGGGACGCCGCTGTAGAGGAGGCCGGTGGCGACGTTCTCGACCGTGGTGAGCCCGGACAGGAGGAAGAACTGCTGGAAGACGAAGCCGATCCGGTGGGCGCGCAGGGCGGCCAGTTCCGGGTCGGAGAACGCGGACAGGTCCCGCCCCTCGAAGCGCAGGGTGCCGGTGGTGGGCCGGTCGAGGGAGCCGAGCAGCGCGAGGAGGGTGGACTTGCCGGAGCCGGAGGGGCCGACGACGGCGACGAGTTCCCCGGCGTCGACGGTGAGGTCGATGCCGTGCAGGATGCGCAGCGGCGGCGAGCCCGGGTACTCCTTGGTGATGCCGGAGAGTTCCAGCACGGGCGCCCGGCCGGGCGGCTGAGGGGGTGTCACTTCGGGACCACCACCTGGGAGCCGGCCCGGACGTCGCCGGAGATCTGCGCGTTGGCGTCGGCGACCAGGCCCAGCCGCACCCGGACGAGCCGGGTGGCGGCGCCGTCGACGACCTGGACGCCGTAGCCGCCGCCGTCCAGGGCGAGCAGCGCGGTGACGGGGACGAGGAGCGCGTCGCTGACGGTCCTGCCGACGACGGTGACGGTCACGGAGGACGGTCCCGCCCCGACGGCCGGCCGCTGGTGGTCGAGCACGATGGTGACGGTGGTCTTGTCGCCGCCGGAGTCGTCCGAGCCGCCCTCCCCGCCGCCGGAACCGCCGCGGATCAGGGAGCGGACGCTTCCGCCGACGCTGCTGCCGTCGGCCAGCTTCACCGTCACCCGGCCGGCGGGCCGGAACGGGGAGAGCTGGTTGTCGGCGGGCCGGACGACGGCGACCAGGTCGGTGCCGGTCACGGTCATGAGCGAGGCGCCCCCGAGGGCCGAGCCGAGCTGTGCGCCGAGCTGCTGCACCCGGACGGCCGCCCGGGGCAGCATGACGACGTCGCCGAGGGCGACCGTCCCCGTCTGCCGCTCGCCGAGGGCCTTCTGCCACCGCTTGACGGCGGTGGCGGTGCCCCGGGTGAACTTCCGGTCGACGGCCAGCCCGAGGCCGTCGGCGTGGCCGAGCGCGATCAGGTTCCGCTTCAGCTGTTCGACGTCGGGCCCGTCGGTGACCCCGGGGCCGAGGTCGCGCCACATCGGCCGGTCCCCGGTGAACAGCACCACGGGCCGCCCGTCGACCTCGTAGAGCCTCTGCCCGGCCCTGACGACGGCGCCGACGGCGGGCAGGGCGGTGACGGTTCCGCGGCCGGGGGCGACGACCGGCGTGGGGGCGTCGTAGCCGAGCGCGCCGCCGACCTGGATGCCGGTGGACAGCGAACCCTTCCGCACCGCGACGGTGCCGTGCTCGACGGGCGTCCGCCCGGAGGCGTCGTCCGTCCGCTCCCAGGGGCGTGCGACGGCGAGGACGCCGGAGCCGCCGAGCGCGGCGACCAGGACCAGCGCGACGGCGGTCCCGCGGCGCCTCCTGCGGGCGGGGACGGGCGGGAGGGCGGGAGCGGCGCCGGCGGGGGCCGGTGCGGGGGTCTCGACCGTGCGGCTCATGGTCACTCCCCGATCCGGTAGCCCGGCATGGGGAGCTTGCCGCAGGCCGGCTGGACGGCATCCCACGCCGCCGCGTCGAACGACTTCGCCGAGAAGACGAGGATGCCGGTCTTGGGCTCGGGGTCGGGGACGGCCGCGTAGCCGTTCTTCCGCGCGCAGGCGACGAAGGCGCGCGCCTGCGCGACGAACTTCTCGTCGTCCTTGGCCAGGACCTGGTGGATGCCGGGGACCTCGGCGTCGCATGCCTTGCTCGCCGTGTCATAGGCGTCGGCCGAACCGGCGGTGCCGACACCCGTGGCCGGGAACGATATGTTGCCGTCCTTGTCCTGCTCGACGCTGGTCTGGCCCTTCCGGTGCATGCAGTCCACCCAGGCCCGCCGGACCGCGTCGTCGTCCTGCGGCTTCGTCCGGCCCGTGCCGTCGCCGCCGGCCACGCTGGGCGCCTCGCTGCCCGACGAGCAGCCGACCGTCGTCAGCGCCGCGGCCACGGCGGTCGCCGCGAGGACGGCCCTTACGGTGTGGGTACGCATTTCGTGCTCTCCCTGCTGGATGCCGACATCGACTCCGGCAGTTCTACGGAGCGGTGGGTTACGCACCGGTGAGTGCGTGCCTAACCACCGGCTAACGCCCTCCCGGGCATCGTTGCCCGGGCAGGTCGGCGCGGAGCGCGGAGCACGGCGAGTGGAGTGGAAGAGAATGCGAGTGCTGATCGTCGAGGACGAGGCGGAACTGGCCGCGATGCTCGCCGAGGGCCTGCGCGCCGAGGGCATGGTCTGCGACATCGCCCACGACGGGGCCCGCGCGCTCGAGATGACGGCCGCCGCCGAGTACGACGTCCTGCTCCTCGACCGGAATCTGCCCCGGTTGAGCGGCGACGCCGTCTGCCGGGCCCTGAACGCGGCCGGCCACCCGGCCAGGATCCTGATGCTCACCGCCGCCGGCTCCCTCGCCGACCTGGTCGACGGCCTCGGCCAGGGCGCCGACGACTACCTGGCCAAGCCCTTCTCGTACCTGGAACTGATCGCCCGGCTGCGGGCGCTCGGCCGGCGCTCCCCGGCCGGCCGCGGCGCCACCGTGCTGAGCAGGCACGGCGTCAGCCTCGACACCGTGCGCAGGGTCGCCGAACGCGACGGCCGGCCGCTGAAGCTGACGCCCAGGGAGCTCGGGGTGCTGGAACTGCTGCTGACCGCCGACGGCGCCCCGGTCTCCACCGAGGAGCTGCGGGACAGCCTCTGGGACGCGGCCCTCGACCCGGCCACCACCGCCGTCCGGGTCACGGTGCACGCGCTGCGCCGCAAGCTCGGCGAGCCACCCCTGCTCACCCACGACCCGGGCTACGGGTACCGGCTGTGAGCGGGGGCCGGACCGGTCGCCGGTTCCTGCCGTACGGGCTGCCGCTGCGCGGCCGGCTGACCCTGATGACCACGGCGGTCTTCGCGGTCCTGGGCTGCGGACTGCTCCTGCTGAACTGGCTGAGCGCCCGCCAGCTCCTGGAGGAGAACCGCTACCGCATCGTCCCCATGCCCCTGACGCCTCCCGTCCTGACGGATACGGGTCCCGTCGCCACCCCACCGGAGTCCTCGATGCCCGCCGCGGTCACGACGCCCGCGCAGGGCTTCGAGGACTTCCAGCACAGCGTCCTCGCCGACCTGCTGCTGCGCTCGCTGCTGCTGCTCGCGGTCTTCACCGCGCTCGCCGGGCTGCTCGCCTGGTGGGGCGGCAGCCGCTCCCTGCACCGGCTCGACCGGGTCACCACGGCGGCCCGGCGGATCAGCACCGGCAGCACGCTGGACGAGAGGCTCGGCCTGACCGGCCCGCGCGACGAGGTCCGCGAGCTCGGCGACGCCTTCGACGTGATGCTCGACCGCCTGGACCGCAGCTTCACCGCCCAGCGCCGCTTCACCTCGCACGTCTCGCACGAGCTGCGGACCCCGCTCACGATCCAGCGCACCGCCCTGGAGATCCCCCTCGCCCAGGGCCGCGTCCCGGCGGACCTGAGACCCGCCGTCCAGCGGGCGCTGGACGCCAACGCCCGCAGCGAACGCCTGATCGCGGCGCTGCTGACCCTGGCACGCGGCGAGAGCGGACAACTGACGCCGCATCCGGTCGACCTCGGCGACGTCGCCGGGGAAGCCTGGGCGGATTTGGCGGGCGAGGCCCGGGCGGCGGGCGTCCGGATCACCCTCGACCCGGTTCCGGCCCCGGTCGCGGGCGACTCCGCGCTGCTCCGGCAGATCGCGCTGAACCTGCTGGCCAACGCCGTGCGGCACAACCACCGCGGCGGCCAGGCGACGGTGACCACCGGCTCGGCCGGCGGACTCGCCTTCATCGAGGTCGGCAACACCGGCCCGGTCCTGGAACCGGACGAGATCCCCGTCCTCTTCGAACCGTTCCAGCGCGGCCGGGAGCACCGCGGCGACGGGTCCGGTCTCGGTCTCGCGGTGGTCCGGGCGATCACCCTGACCCACCACGGCGAACTCACCGCCGTCCCCCGGCCGGACGGCGGCCTCACCGTCCGGGTCGAACTGCCCGCCGCCGACCCCGATCAGGGCGCCCGGTCCGGCTGACGAGTCCGGTCCGGTCGAAGCGCTCGGTCCGGCTCACGCGCCCGGCCCGGCGACGCGCCCGGCCCAGCCGACGTGCCCCGTCCGGCTGACGCGTCCGGTCCGGCTGAAGCGCGCGCCGGTACTCCTACGGCAGCGGCAGGCGCAGGTGGGGGGCGAAGCGGTCGCTGCCCTCGGCGGCGACGGTCTTGCCGGGGGCGATCTCGGTGAAGCCCGCGTCCCGGACCACCGGGAGGCCGCTCGCCGCGAGAGCGGCCCAGCGCTCGGGCGTCGCGGTGCGTACGGCGAGCGGGAAGCCGGCCTCCTGCCACGCCGTGCGGTCGGCGTCCGCCATCGCCCACCAGAGCAGCTGCGCGCCGTGCCCGGTCTGCGCCATCGTCTTGCCCGCCGACATGTCGAGCCCGGGGTTGAGCCAGAGCACCACGGCGCCGTCCGGCACGGGCCCCGGCGCGGCCGGGTCGTCCAGGTCGGTGCCCGAGACCTGGAGCTTGGCGAGCTCCTTGGGCCAGCCGTCGAGCGGGACCGGCGGGAAGACCCGTACCTCCGCCTCCGTACCGTCGACCGTGATCCCCGGGAGCGCGCCCGCGCGCCGCCACTCGGCACCGCGCGCCCGGCGCACGACCTTGCGGATCCGGGCGTCCTGCCAGTCGGTCATCGCCTGCGCCCACTCGCCGTCGCCGAGGGAGCGGTCGTCGGTGAGGATCTCCAGGACGGCCCGCGCTGAGGTCTCCAGGGCGTCGGTACGGGACGGCGGTGCGTCGCGCTCGATGCGGACGACCAGGGGGAGGACGAACTGGGGCTTATCGTCGCGGAGATCGGTCTCGTTGCTGCTCACCCGGCAAGTCTGCCATCGCGTCGAGGAGTGATTCTTGTGGGAATCATCGCTTCCGGGCCAGGATGCCCCTCATGAAGAGTGATCTTTTCGCCGGCGAGCACCTCGCCGAGACCGCGAGCTTCCCGGGGATGACCCTCCAGAACGCCAAGTCGGTCAAGTACACCGTCAACGGCGAGATGCACGCCCGACAGGGCTCCATGATCGCCTTCCGCGGCGATCTCCAGTTCGAGCGCAAGGGGCAGGGCATCGGCGGCCTCCTCAAGCGGGCCGTCACCGGTGAGGGCCTGGCGCTGATGGCCGTGCGCGGCCAGGGCGAGGCGTGGTTCGCGCACGAGGCGCAGAACTGCTTCATCGTCGAGATCGAGCAGGGCGAGGCGTTCACCGTCAACGGCCGCAACGTGCTCTGCTTCGACTCGACCCTCCACTACGACATCAAGACCGTGAAGGGCGCCGGCATGACCGGCGGCGGCCTCTTCAACTCGGTCTTCTCCGGCTACGGCAAGATCGCCCTGATGTGCGAGGGCAACCCGATCGTCATCCCCGTGACCCCGCAGGCGCCCGTCCACGTCGACACCGACGCGGTCGTCGGCTGGAGCGAGCAGCTGCACACCTCGCTGCACCGCTCGCAGTCCCTCGGCTCGATGATCCGCGGCGGCTCGGGCGAGGCGGTGCAGCTCAAGTTGGAGGGCCAGGGCTTCGTCGTCGTCCGGCCCAGCGAGCTCACCCCGCAGAAGAACTCGTCCAACTGAGGCCGGAGCGGGCCGGGGCGGAGGCGAAGTGAGCCGGGCCGAGAGGGACCGGGCCGACGCGGGCCGAACCGAGACCCGTCGGGACCGGGCGGACCGGGCCGAGGCGGGGACGAGGCTGGAGCGGGTCGGGCGACGGCACGGCCCGCGCGGACCGTGGGTCCTGCGCGAGGTCGGCCTCGCGCTGCCCGCCGCCGCCCTCGTACGGATCGTCGGCGCCAACGGAACCGGCAAGTCGACCCTGCTCCGGCTCCTCGCCGGCATCGACGCGCCCACCGAGGGCCGTGTCACCGGCCGCCCGGCCCGTACCGCGTACGTCCCCGAACGCTTCCCGGCCGCCCTGCCGTTCACGGCCGCCGACTACCTCGTCCACCTCGGCCGGATCCAGGGCCTCGGACGCACGGCCGCGAGGGCCGGAGCGGGGGAGTGGCTGGAGCGCTTCGGCGCCGCCGGCCACGCCCGTACGCCCCTCGCCGAACTCTCCAAGGGCACCAGCCAGAAGGTCGCCGTCGCCCAGGCCCTCCTCGCCGACCCCGCCCTCCTCGTCCTCGACGAGGCGTGGACCGGTCTGGACACCGGCGCCCGCGCCGAGCTGGACGCCGCCGTCCGCGAACGCCTCGCGGCGGGTGCGACGGTCGTCTTCGTCGACCACGACCCGAGACGGCTCGCGGGGGAGGCGGACGCGGTGTTCGCGGTGGAGGCGGGCCGGGTGCGGCAGGTGACGGAGGGACGGGCGGGTCCCGGGCGGCTCCCCGCGCGCGGCTCCCTCGTGCGGATCACCGCGTCCGGCGGCCGCCCGCTCCCGGCGCGGCTGCCGGGCGACCCGGTCACCGCACCGGGAACCGGGCCCGACGGTGCCGCCACCAGCGTGCTCACCGTGGACGCGGCGCACTCCGACGCCCTGCTCGGGGCGCTCCTCGGGGCGGCCTGGCACATCCACCACCTCGACACCGAAGGCGTACGGGTATGACGGCGCTCCTGCGCTACCAGTCGGGCCTGCTGCTGCGCTCGCAGCGCTGGCTGGCGCCGCTCCTCCTGTACGTGGCCGTCATCGGCGTCGGGGTGCGCGCGGGCGAGCCCGTGCTCGGCGCGCTCGGCTTCACGGCCGCCGCGGTGCTCCCGGTGGCGGCCTGGTCGGTGCGGATCTGCGTCACGCAGGAGCCGCCCGCCGCCCGGAACGTGGTCGCGGCGGCCGCCGGCCGGGGCCGCGCGCATCTCGCGGCGCTGCTCACCGGGGCCGTCTGGCCGGTGTCGGTCGCCGCCGTCGCCGTCCTCGTGGTGACGGCGGCGGGCGACCGGCGCGGTGTCACCGCGCTCGCCGCGGCGACCACCGGGCTCCTCGCGGCGCTCGCCTGCGCCCTGACGGGCGCCGCCGTCGGCGCGCTGTCCTCGCGCCCGTTCCTGGCGGCCCCCGGCTGGTCCCTCACGGCTCTCGTCCTCGGCTCCCTGCTCGCCCTGGTGACCACCGGCTCGCCGGCGAAGCACGCCATGACGGCCCTGGTCACCGGGGCCCGCACGACGACGGCCGCCCCGCCCTGGGCGGCCTGCGCGGGCGCCCTGCTCCTCGCGGCGGCGACGGCGGCCCTGGCCTGCCGGGCGACGGCACGCCTGGAATGAGGACGGGCCGGGTGAGTACGCTCGAAGGCATGACCGAGTCCACGCCGTCCACGCCGTCCACGTCGTACTGCGGCACTCCCGAGGCGGGCCCGCGGCCCGAGCCCGCGGCCGAGGGGCCGTTCGCCGCCTGTGTGCTGTGCCGGGAGCCGACCGAGTACCCGGAGTCGGTCAAGGGCATCACCCTCTGCCCGGTCTGCGAGTGGCAGGAGGCCCAGCGCACGGCCTGCTCCGGCTGACCGCCGTCAGCGGCTCATGAGCTCGGAGACCTTCACGAAGCGGTAGCCGCGGGCGCGGAGCTCGGGGACGATCCGGCGGATCGCCCGCTCGGTGGCGGGGGCGGCGCTGCGGGTGCAGTGCATGACGACGAGCGAGCCGGGCCGGACCCCGTCGAGGACCTGTTCGGCGACGGCGTCCGCGTCCTCGGCGAAGGCGTCGCCGCTCACCACGTCCCACTGGACGGCCGTCACCCCGGCGGGGCCGAGGGAGCGCAGGGCGGCGTCGTCGTAGCACCCGCCGGGGAAGCGGAAGTACGGGACGACGTTGACGGCTCCGGCGTCGCGGAAGGCGTCGAACGCCCGCTGCACGTCGGCCGCCATGTCGGGCCCGGGGACGGTGGGCAGTCCGTAGCAGGGCGACGCGAAGGCGTAGTGGCTGTACGAGTGGTTCGCGATCTCGAACCGCGGATCGCCTCCGATCGACCTGGCCTGATCCGGGTACTCCTCCGCCCAGCGGCCGGTCATGAACACGGTGGCGTCCACCTTGAGCCGCCGTAGGGTCGCGATCAGTTCCGGGTTGTCGAAGCGCTCGCCCTGTGCCGCCCGCGGTCCCTGATCGGCCGTCATGTCCGCGTCGAACGTGAGCGCGACGACCTTCTCGGTCCCCTTGGCGCGGTGCTTGTACACGGGGGTGAGCCCGCCGGGCCCCGGCGCCATGGTCGGCGGGGCGGCCGGAACGCGTGCGGGCTTGGGGCCGGCGGCGGCCGCGCTCGCCTTGGGCGACGGGCTCCGGGAGGCGGCGGCCCCGCCGCCTGCCGTGGCCTTGGGTGCGGGCGTCTCGGTGCCGCCCCCGCCGCAACCGACGAGGACGGCGCCCAGGAGACCGAGCGTCGCCATCTTTCGTACAGAAGTGTTCACGATCGGAAGTTAACCGATCAAAGTCGCGGTGGCGTGCGACTCGACAGCGGCAGAGGTCGGTCATGACCGAAGTGGCCGCGCCGCGCCGCCGCTCACGTCCGCAGCAGTCGCGCCCGGCACGCCGCCACGTCGAAGTCACCCGGCGGGTACGTCGGGTCCAGCGCCTCCAGGTGTTCGAGCAGCAGCCGGCTGATCGCCCAGTTGCGGTACCACTTGCGGTCGGCGGGGACGACGTACCAGGGCGCCTCGGCCGTGGTGCAGCGTTCCAGGGCGATCTCGTACGCCTCCTGGTACGCGGGCCACAGGGCGCGCTCGTCGATGTCGCCGGAGTCGAACTTCCAGTGCTTCTCGGGGTTGTCCAGGCGTTCGAGGATGCGGGCGCGCTGCTCCTCGTACGAGACGTGGAGGAAGACCTTGACGACGGTGACGCCGTCGTCGACGAGCGACTGCTCGAAACGGTTGATCTGGCCGTACCGCCGCCCGAGCTCGGGGCGCGGGACCAGCTCGCGGACGCGGGCGATGAGGACGTCCTCGTACTGCGAGCGGTCGAAGATCCCGATCTCGCCGGGCTGGGGGAGGGCCTTCATGACGCGCCAGAGGAAGGGGTGGCCGCGTTCCTCCGGGGTGGGTGCCTTGAAGGCGCGGATGCGGCAGCCGGACGGGTTGAAGAGGCCGATCACGTGCTTGACGGTGCCGCCCTTGCCGCTGGTGTCCATGCCCTGGAGGACCAGGAGGACGCGCCGCCGGTCGCCGGCGGTGCTCGCCGCGTAGAGGCGGTCCTGGAGCGCGGCGAGGCGCGGGGCGAGGGCGGCGGTGGCGGCGACGCCGGCGGCCTTGTCGGCCGGGCCGGCCGGCGTGGCCGAGGGGTCGTACGAGGCGAGGGAGACCCGCTCGCCCTCGGGGACCCGGAGCACCTCCCGCAGGGCCGGTTCCCGCTGCGCGCCGCGGGGCTTGCGCCCCTTTTTGCCGCCGTCCTTCTCCCGTCCGCCGTCCTTCTTCCGCCCGCTGTCCCTCTTCGGCACCTCGCGCCCCTTCCGCCGTCCCGCTCGTGCTCCTCCGATCCTGCGACGGAACCGGGTCGCCCGCGAGCGGTGACGGCGTGGGGGTCAGCTCAGCACCACGGGCCCGTCACCGCGAAGGTCGTGCCGGGTGTGTAGCAGTTGACGTACATCGTGGAGCGGTCGGGGGAGAAGGTGACGCCCGCGAACTCGCCCCATTCCGGGGCCTCGGGCGTGCCGATGTTCTGGGCGCCGCGGGCGACCGGGTACACCTCGCCCTTCCTGCTGACGCCGAAGACGTGCTGCGCCCCTTCGCCGTCCTCGCAGACCATCAGGCCGCCGCTCGGGGCGAGGCAGATGTTGTCCGGCGACTCGCCCGGGAGCCCGAGGTCGGTGTCCGGGCCGAAGACGACGACGAGGGTGAGCCGGCGCCGGTGCGGCTCGTACTTCCAGACCTGGCCGAAGTGGGTGGCGGCGGAGCCGTCCCTCTGGCGGGCGAAGGAGGACACGAAGTAGACGGACCGCCCGCCCCAGTAGCAGCCCTCCAGCTTCTGGGCGTGGGTGATGCCCTTCGGCCCGAAGTCCTGGAGCCTGATCGGTGTCCCGGTGGCCGTCGGGTCCGGTACGGGGACCCACTCCACGCCCTCGAAGCGCGCTCCGGTCTCCTGGATCGCGGAGAGGTCGGCCACGCCGGGGACGCGCATGGCCTCCAGGGCGCCGCCGGCGCGGAGCGATCCGGTGCCGCCGAGCGGCCGGTGCGGAAGGAAGCGGTAGAAGAGGCCGAAGGGCTTGTCGAAGGCGTCCTCCGTCTCGTAGACGATGCCGTTCGTCGGGTCGACGGCGATCGCCTCGTGCTGGAAGCGGCCCATGGCGGTGAGGGGGACGGCCCCGGTGCGGTGGGGGTCGGCGCCGTCGACCTCGAAGATGAAGCCGTGGTCCTTGGTGTAGCCGTTGGTCCCGGCCCTGTCCTCGGTCTCCTCGCAGGTCAGCCAGGTGTTCCAGGGGGTCGGGCCGCCCGCGCAGTTGACGGCGGTGCCGGCGATGGCGACCCGTTCGCCGAGGACGTTGTTCCGGCCGTCGAGCTCCAGGGCCGTACAGCCGCCCTTGGCGGCGGGGTCGTACGTCAGGCCGGGGACGGTCGGGACGGCGATCTTGCCGGTGACCCGGTTCTCGTGGTTGCGGACCAGGTGCACGCGGCCCCGGCGGCCGGCGAAGGCGCCCATGCCGTCGTGGTTGCTCGGCACCGGCCCCTCGCCGGAGCGGAGCGGATCGCCCTGCCGGGAGAGCACCCGGTAGCGGAAGCCCGCCGGGAGGTCCAGGAGTCCGGCCGGGTCGGGGACGAGGGGGCCGTAGCCGCCCCGGCCTCCGTCGGCGGCCGCACTGCCCGCGAAGAGTTCGGAGAGCGCGCCGGTGAAGGCGATGCCGGCGACGGACGCGCCGGTGCGGGACAGGATCTGACGTCGTGTTGCGGACATGAGGCGACAACCCACTTCCTGTTGGCGGACAGGTGGTGTGTGGCGTGTGACCCGCATGTGTGTATCACGCAGTGTCGTGACACGTGAACCATGCGGGCCACAACTGCCTCGTGTGGCGCGAGGTCTGACCGGAAGTCAGACCAGTTCGGCGGTGAGGGTGATCGTCGTGCCCGTGAGCGCCTGGCTGACCGGGCAGTTCTTCTTCGCGTCCTCGGCGAGCGCCTTGAACTGGTCGGCGTCCAGGCCGGGGACCTCGCCGCGCACGGTCAGGTGGATGCCCGTGATGCCCTCGCCGGGCTGGAAGGTGACGTCGGCCTTGGTCTCCAGGCGGGTCGGCGCGTTGCCGGCCTTGGCCAGGCCGTTGGAGAAGGCCATCGAGAAGCAGGACGAGTGCGCGGCGGCGATGAGCTCCTCGGGGCTCGTCTTGCCGTTCGGCTCCTCCGTCCGGGCGGGCCAGGAGACGTCGTACGAGCCGAGACCGGAGGAGTCGAGGGTGACGACGCCGGAGCCCTTGAGGAGGTCGCCCTGCCAGACGGTGTGTGCGTGACGCACGGTGGCCATGGTGGATCCCTTTCGATCGGGTACGGCCACCAAGCTACTGGGCGACGAGCCCCTTGGCGTCGCGGGCGAGCGCGGTGAGCCGGGAGATCGCCCGGAAGTACTTCTTGCGGTAGCCGCCGTTCAGCATCTCGTCGCTGAACAGCCGGTCGAAGGGGAGTCCGGAGGCGAGCACGGGTATCTCGCGGTCGTAGAGCCGGTCGGCCAGGACGACGAGCCGCAGCGCGGTCGACTGGTCGGGGACCGGCTGGACGTCGGTGAGGCAGACCGCGGTGAGGTCGTCGGTCAGCGCGCCGTACCGGCTCGGGTGAACCTTGGCCAGGTGTTCGAGCAGGTGCGGGAAGTCGTCGAGGGAGGCGCCCGGCGTCGCGTACGCCGTCGCCGTGACGACCTGGTCGGAGTGGGGGGCCGGGGCCTCGGGCAGGCCGCGGTGGCGGTAGTCCTCGCCGTCGATCCGCAGCGGCATGAAGTGGGCGGAGAGGCCCTGGATCTCGCGGAGGAAGTCGGCGGCGGCGAAACGGCCCTCGCCGAGCTTGCCGGGGAGCGTGTTGGAGGTGGCGGCGAGCGCCACGCCCGCCTCGACGAGCTTGCCGAGCAGGCTGGAGACGAGGACGGTGTCGCCCGGGTCGTCGAGCTCGAACTCGTCGATGCAGAGGAGACGGTGCCCGCCGAGGGTCCTCACCGTCTGCTGGAAGCCGAGGGCGCCGACCAGGTTGGTCAGCTCGACGAAGGTGCCGAAAGCTTTCAGCGAGGGCTCGGCGGGGGTCGCGTGCCACAGGGAGGCGAGCAGGTGGGTCTTGCCCACGCCGTATCCGCCGTCCAGGTAGACGCCGCGCGGCGCGGCCGGCGCGGCCGGCTTCCTGGCGAACCAGCGGCGCTTGCCCGCGCCGGAGGCGTGCGCCCCGCCCAGCCCCTCGGCGAAGGAGCTCAGCGCCTTGACCGCGTCGGTCTGGCTGGGCTGGTTCGGGTCCGGGAGGTACGTGTCGAACCGTACGGAGTCGAACCGCGGCGGCGGCACCATCTCCGCGACGAGACGGTCGGCGGGGACGTGGGGCTCTCGGGAGCAGAGCGAGAGCGGCGCCGCCTGGGCGGAGGCGGCTTCGGTAAGGGCGCGGGTCGACACAGTTCCCCACTGTAATCGTCATGTCAGACTGCGAGGATGCGACGACTGCTCCCTGTGACGGACATGACAGCCCCCGAGACCGGCCCCGGTCCGGCCGCCGCCGACGGTCGCGAGTGGTCGCTCGACGAACTCGCCGACGCCTACGCGTATCCGGAGGGTGACGGTGTGTGGCTGCGGGCCAACATGGTCTCCTCGCTCGACGGCGCCGGTCAGCACGAAGGGCGCTCCCAGCCGCTCTCCTCGGAGACCGACATGCGGATCTTCGGCACCCTGCGGGGGCTCGCCGATGTGATCGTCGTGGGTGCGGAAACGGTACGCCTGGAGGGGTACCGCCCGGCCCGGGCGCGGGAGGCGTTCGCCGCCCGCCGGGCCGCCGCCGGGCAGGGCGAGGCGCCCGTGATCGCCGTGGTCAGCGCCTCCCTCGCACTCGACTTCTCGCTGCCCCTCTTCACCGCGCCGCTGGTGCGGACCCTGATCCTGACCGGGGCCGCCGCGCCCGCCGACCGGGTCCGCGCGGCCCGCGAGGCGGGCGCCGAGGTGCTGGTCGCGGGCGACGGGGCCGGGGTGGAGCCGGCCCGTGCGGTGGCGGTGCTCGCGGCGCGCGGGCTGCGGAGGCAGCTGACCGAGGGCGGGCCCCGGCTGCTCGGCCAGTTCGTGGCGGCGGGAGTGCTCGACGAGCTGTGTCTGACGCTCTCGCCGACGATGACGGCGGGTGACGCCCAGCGGATCGCCGGGGGCCCTTCGGTGGCCGTCCCGACACGCTTCTCGGTGGCTTCCGTGCTGGAGCAGGACGGCTTCCTCTTCACCCGCTACCGTCGGATCTGACAATCGGCGGAATTTGTCGTTCCGCTTACTGTTCGCTGGGCACACTTACTGTCGCAGACCCCGTGCGGGCACGGGGAAGGATGGTTTCCGCAGAAGGGCTCCTGAGGTGTTCACAAGCGTTCTGATGATCGAGAAGCCCCTCACGTCCGTCGACGTGGAATTCGTCACCACCCTGCACGGCGACGAGGGCGTGTCCTTCATCGTTCTCATGCAGCCGCGTGGTGACCAGGCCGATGTACTGCTGCGTGCCATCGACGACGTCGCCATGGGCGAGCTGAAGGAAGCGGCCCGCGAGGGCGACGAACCGGAAGGCAAGGAGGCCCGTGTCCCGGCCGAGCTGGCCCTGGAGCACTCGCTCCAGGCCCTCAGGAACGCCGGCTGCGAAGCGGTCGGCCAGGTCGTCGAGGACCACCCGCTCACCAAGATGAAGGCGGTGGTCGACGAGTCGGAGGCGGACGAGGTGATCGTGCTCACCGCACCCCACTACGTGGAGGAGTTCTTCCACCGGGACTGGGCCTCCCGCGCCCGCCACAAGGTCGGCGTGCCCGTCCTCAAGCTCTTCGCCCACAGCGACTGACCGCCACCGGCCGGTGCCGCGCCCCGTGCAGGGGGCGCGGCACCGGCCGCTTCCGTCCCGGGCCCCGGGCTGTCGCCGTCCCACGACCCCGGCAGTGGCCTGCTCGCGACCTCGGCCGCGGCCGTCCCGCGGCCCCGGCCGCCTCCGTCCCGTGGACACGGCGGCTCGTCCGCCGGGGGCGTCCGGCGGGAGCCACTAGGCTGGTGACCTCCAGAACCACCCACCCCGGGGAGAGATCCGCATGGCACCCGCCATCCCTGTCGCCATGGAACGGCCGCACTTCATCGGCATCGGCGGTGCCGGAATGTCGGGCATCGCGAAGATCCTCGCCCAGCGTGGCGCGAAGGTCGCCGGCAGCGACGCCAAGGAGTCCCCGACCGCCGAGGCACTGCGCGCGATCGGCGCCACCGTGCACATCGGCCACGCCGCCGAGCACCTCGCCGACGACGCCTCCGCCGTCGTCGTCTCCAGCGCCATCCGCGCCGACAACCCGGAGCTGGCCCGCGCCGCCGAGCTCGGCATCCCCGTCGTCCACCGCTCGGACGCGCTCGCCTCCCTCATGGACGGCCTGCGCGCGATCGCCGTCGCCGGCACGCACGGCAAGACGACGACCACCTCGATGCTGGCCGTCGCGCTCACCGAACTCGGCCTCGACCCGTCGTACGCCATCGGCGGCGACCTCGCGGGCCCCGGCACGAACGCCCTGCACGGCGCCGGCGAGGTCTTCGTCGCCGAGGCCGACGAGAGCGACCGCAGCTTCCAGAAGTACGACCCCGAGGTCGCGATCGTCCTCAACGTCGAGCTGGACCACCACGCGAACTACGCCTCCCTGGACGAGATCTACGAGTCCTTCGAGGCGTTCACCGCGAAGATCCGCCCCGGCGGCACCCTGGTCGTCGGCGAGCACGCGGGCGCCCGCGAGCTGGCCCGCAGGGTCGCGGACCGCGAGGGGCTGAACATCGTCACGGTCGGCGAGTCCGAGGACTCCGACGCCCGCATCCTGAAGATCGTGCCCAACGGGATGAAGAGCGAGGTGACCGTCGCCCTCGACGGCGCCGAGCACACCTTCACCGTCTCCGTCCCCGGCCGCCACTACGCCCACAACGCCGCCGCGGCCCTCGCCGCCGGCGCCCGCGTCGGCATCGACCCGGCCGAGCTCGCCCAGGCCCTCACCGCCTACACCGGTGTCGGCCGCCGCCTCCAGCTCAAGGGCGAGGCGCGGGGCGTCCAGGTCATCGACTCGTACGCGCACCACCCCACCGAGATGACCGCCGACCTGGAGGCCATGCGCGGCGCGGCCGGCGCCTCGCGCCTCCTCGTCGTCTTCCAGCCCCACCTGTTCTCCCGCACCCAGGAACTGGGCAAGGAGATGGGCGACGCGCTGGCCCTCGCCGACGCCTCCGTCGTCCTCGACATCTACCCGGCCCGCGAGGACCCGATCCCCGGCATCACCAGCGAGCTGATCATCGCCGCCGCGCAGCGCGCCGGCGCCGACGTGACGCCCGTCCACGACAAGGAATCCGTACCGGACGTCATCGCGGGAATGGCCGGCCCCGGCGATCTCGTTCTGACCATGGGCGCGGGCGACGTCACGGACCTCGGTCCGAGGATCCTGGAGCGGCTCGCCCGCCCGTCGAGCTGAGCCGAGGGAGCGGAACGATGGCGTACGAGGTCGAGAAGACCGACGAGGAATGGCAGGCGCAGCTGACCCCGTCGGAGTACCAGGTGCTCCGGCTGGCCGGCACGGAGCCCGCCTTCCGGGGCGAGTACACGGACACGAAGACCCAGGGCGTCTACTCCTGCCGTGCCTGCGGCGCGGAGCTGTTCACGTCGACCGAGAAGTTCGAGTCGCACTGCGGCTGGCCGTCCTTCTTCGACCCGAAGGACAGCGAGGCCGTCGAGCTGATCGCCGACACCTCCCACGGCATGATCCGCACCGAGGTCCGCTGCGCCCGCTGCGGCTCGCACCTGGGCCACGTCTTCGAGGGTGAGGGCTACCCCACCCCGACGGACCAGCGCTACTGCATCAACTCGATCTCGCTGCGGCTGGAGCCGGGCGAGGGCTGACGCGGATCCCGGGCCCTGCGCGGCCCGGGAACCGGACAAGGCGGCGAGGGTCCGCGCCGTGCCGCGCGCCGCCGCCCGAAGAGCGCGTCGGCGATCTCGACGTACGGGCGTCGCTGCTTTCCGTTCGTGAAGTCGCCGCGCATGTGTGCGCGGCGCGCTCCGCGCCGTTCGGCCGGTCCGTTCCCAAGTCGCCCGCCCCGCAAGGCCGGTGGATCTCCCCGCGTGTGCGCGGCGGCCTTCTCCGAGACGGCGGTGGTGGCTGTGGGGCCGGTGTCGGCGCCCGGGCCGTGAACAGGTCCTGGACCAGCTGGGCGACGCTCTCCGGACGCCGGCGGGCCGGACTGAGGCGTGCGGCGCGCGCGGCGGATCCTCCGTGGGGTGGGTGGGGAGGTGGCCGAACCCGGACTGACCGTCAGATGGGAGCTGTGGTAGGACTGTTCGGTATCGCAAACAGTCTGTAACGGGGGAATGGAACGTGGCGGTCACGATTCCGGGCTGGGCGGACACCCTTCTCGATCTGATCGGGGTGGCCTGGCCGAACGTCGACGAGGACGCGTACCGCGAAATGGCGGACGCGCTCCGGGAGTTCGCGGAGGACCTGGAGGACGACGGGCAGCTCGCGAACAACCACTTCGAGCGGCTGCTGTCGTCGAGCCAGGGCGAGTCGATGGACGCGCTCAACGAGCACTGGGCCAAGATCAAGTCCAAGCACATCAAGGACATCTCCGGTGCGGCGCGGACGGTCGCGGGCGCTCTGGACACGGCGGCCGGCGCGATCGAGGGGATGAAGCTCGCGGCGCTGGTGCAGCTGGGCTACCTGGCGTCGGAGGCGGGCATCGCGCTCTCGCTGATCCCGGTGACCGGCGGTCTGTCGGCGCTGATCGGCGCGGGCGCGATGCGGGCCACGCAGGAGGTGATCAAGCGGCTGATCAAGGAGTGCGTGGAGGAGGCCGTCGGTTACGTCGTGGCGGCGATGACCGAGCCGGCCGTGGCGGCCCTGGAGGGCATGGCGGCCGATCTGGTCGTGCAGCTCGGCGCGGTGGCGATCGGCCTGCAGGACGGCGTCGACCTCGGCCAGACGAAGGACGCCGGCACGGAGGGCTTCAAGGACGGCGTGCAGTCCGGCAAGGAGGCCATGCACCTGGCCTCGGCCGGCGGCGGGGGCGGCGGTTCGAAGGGCGGCGGCCTGAAGAACCTGCACATCGAGCACTCCGAGCACACCCACGCCTCGACCCAGCTCAACACGGTGAGTGTGGGCATGCACGGCAAGACGACGGGCAAGCTCACCAAGGCGAAGACCGCCCACGGCCGCACTCGGGGCCGCGACTCGATCGCCGACGCGATCGACCCGATCGCCGACAAGGCGTTGGAGGCCCTCACCAAGGCCGCGAAGAACATGGGCGACCACGTCGGCCAGACGCTGCCCAAGGTCGTCAAGCAGATCTCCACCGACCACAAGAACACCGACGACGACCTTCGCGACCGCTTCGCCCGCCAGCGCAAGGGCGACCACGACAGCGGCGGCAAGGGCGGGAACGGTGGCGGCGGTGGCGGCGGGGGAGGCGGTGGCGGCGGCGGGAACGGCGGCTCCGGCAACAACCCCGGCGGCAACCGCATCACCCCCGCCCCGCCCTGGCACGGCAGCTCCGCCGGCAACATGAGGCACCACCGGACGGATCCGCTCGACGTCAGCCACCTCACCCCCGAACAGCAGCGCGCGGCGCTCGTCCAGGAGGCCCGCGACCTCGCGAACCAGGCGCGCAAGGCCGACCCCAACGACGAGAACGACCCCAAGCACCAGATCGACCTGGCCAAGACCCACTTCCCGCCCGGCACGAACCTCCTCGACGGTTCGTGCTCCGGCAGCCTGCTCCACGACGGGGTCGTCACCAGCCACTCCAGCGCCACCAAGGGAGCGGGCCAGAAGACCCCTGACCTGCATCCCGCCATGCAGTCGATCTATGATCAGGTCGAGCAGCAGATCAAGGCCGACGGCGGTTTTCCGGGTGCGGGCCACGGCAAATGCGCCGAGGCGAATCTCGTCTCGGACCGGCTCCGGCAGATGGACCCCAGCGGCACCGGGATCACCTCGGCCGACCACGTCCGCGACGCCATGCGGGGGTCGCAGGTCTACAGCGTGCAGATCGGCGAGCAGGTCAAACCGCACCCCCTCGGCCACGGTGCCTACAAGCCGCCGTGCCGGTCCTGCGCGATAGCCATGGACATGGCCGGTGTCACCGCGTACGCCGGATAAGGAGCACACATGCCGCACTTGAACACCCCGGAGGACGTCGACGCCTGGTTCCGGGACCACGGATGGTTCCCGGGACGCGACGTGGCCGACACCGTGCCGGCGATGGTCGCCGAGATCACCGGGCAGTACCGGGACGCGGGGTTCCCGGTGGAGCCCCTCGAAACCGCGACCGCCTTCCTCGCCGAGCACGGCGGACTGCGTCTCACCATCGACGCCGCACGGGAGGACCACCTCTACCTCACCCCGTACCTCGGTTACGGTTCGGCCCCGGCCGACGTCGCCGAACTGAGCCGCGACCTCGGCGTACGGCTCTTCCCGGTCGGCCTCGACGGCTCGGAGGGCTCGCCCGTGCTCATCGACGAGCGCGGCCGGTTCTTCTACCTGCACCACACCGGCGCCTACTACATGGGCGCCGACAAGTACGAGGCCGTGCTCGCCCTCGCCCACGCCCCCATGCAGGACGCGGAGGACTACTTTGTCTGAGCTGGTTCCCGGCACGGCCGCGTCCCTCCTCATCCACGGCTCGATCGTCAGCCACACCAACCTCGCGGGTGACGGCGAGCCGCAGCTCCACCCGGCCGTCCAGGCGTTCTTCGACGGCCTCCCGCCGGCCCTGCGGGAGCCGTTCATCGGCTACTGCGCCGAGTCCGCCCTCGTCTCCGACGAGCTCCTCGGCCTCGACCGCCGGCGCGCCGACGGCCACACCGTCACCCTCGACGAGGCCGCCCCCCACTTCGCGGGCGCCGCCCTCGTCGCCCGGAAGATCCGCCCCCACGGCGACCCCGAACACGGCACCGAGGCGGAGGTCTGCCGCTCCTGCACGGCCCTCCTCGACCGGCTCGGCGTCGACATCCTCCATGGCGAGTGACGTACGGGACGGCCACGCCGGGGCCTGCGACACCGACGCCCCGCTGACAGCCGCCGGTTGGCGGCCGGGCCGGGACGCCGGCGTCGCCGCCCTGCAGGCCGTCCTCACCACGGTCGCCGTCGGCCAGGGCACCCTCTTCCCCGCCGCCGAGCGCGCCCTCCGGGAGTTCCACGGCCTGAGGATCGCCCCCGCCCCGCACGGCGGCCGCGAGGTCGCCGCCACCGGCTGCGTCGTCGACCCCCGCGAGGCCCGCTTCGCGAGCCCCCAGCTCGACCGGCTCGCCGCGGACCTCGGCGTACGGCTCTTCCCCCTCGGCCGTACCGAGGCCGACGCCCCGCTCGCCGTCGACGAGGAAGGCCGGCTCCTCATGCTCGGCCCCGGCGGACCCTGGCTCCTCGGCACCACCCCGCACGACGGCCTGACCGCCCTGGCCGACGGCCGCGTCCGGGCGCGACTCCGCCCGCCCCGGTGGCGCTTCCCGCTGCCCGGCCTCTCGGACGGCGACGGCGATGGCGAAGGGGCCGGCCTCGGCGCGGCCGTGCGCGCCGCGATCGTCGCCGTGTACGTGCTCCACACCACGGGCGTCTACAGCACCCGCGCCCTGCGGCTCAGGGCGACCACCCTCCGGGGTGTCGGTGTCGTGGCCCTCGACGAGGAGTTCCCGCTGGGCCCGGGGCCGCTGGAGAGCAGCGCGGACCCGCTCACGGCGGCGATGACCGAACGCCTCACCGCCACCGGCGTCCGCGCGGGCAGCTGCGCACTCGTCCTGACCCTGCCCGTCCCGCCCACCGTCACCGGCCCCCGGTCGACGGTGGGCTGCGCGATCACGGCGGGCGGCCCGGCGCACGAGGCCACCCTCACCCTTTCGGCAGGCATGTCCGCCTCCCTCGGCCCGGCGGCGGAGACCCTGAACGCCTGCGCACGGGCCTTCGCGGAGTGGTCGGGCGCACCGGTCTGATCGGCGTGTGCCCCGCTCGCTCGCATGAACGATCTTGGTAGAACCGGCTCCTCGCGGACGGAGGCCCGCCGCCCGGTTCCCGGACGGCGGGGGTCGGAAGACCGGTGGCATGTCCGGCCGCCTGACGACGAATCTCAGGGACAGGTGTACGAACAAGGTGACGTGATCCGTCACCGGTGGCAGCCTCGAACAGATACGGATCGGCGACACGGACTACGTCCGTCCTGATCGCGCGTACCTCAAGAGCTGGTCGGGCCGGAGCGCGTCCTGGTCGGGCGACCAGAAGCGCTGGATCAAGACGCCCACCAGCAAGGCACAGCCGGGGGACGGGCTCGCCGATTGTCCCCGGACGTTCGCCTCCTTCGGCGTCGCGACGAAGGGGGAGCCGACCCGGGGCGACGGCACTCCGGCGATTCCGTTGGTGGTCACCGACGAGGCGGACCAGGGCGGCCGCTACACCTTCTACGTCGCCACCGAGGGAAAGCCCTACATCCTCAAAGTCGTCTACAAGGGCGCCGGACGTCAGAGCACCACCTCGTACAGCGCTTTCGACGAGCCCCTGGACGTCCGGCCGCCGGCCGAGGCCGACATCCTGGACATGAGTGCCGCCGGCAACTGACCCCCCGTACCCGTGGCCGGCCCGACGGTTCAGTGGACGGAGAACCCGCCGTCCACGAACAGCGACTGCCCCGTGACGTACGCGGACGCGCCGCTCGCCAGGAAGACGGCGGCGCCCGCGAAGTCCTCGGCGAGGCCGTTGCGGCCGACCATCGTGCGGGCGGCCAGGGCGGCGACCTTGTCGGGGTCGGAGGAGAGGCGCCGGTTGAGGGGCGTCATCACGAAACCGGGGACCAGGGTGTTGGCGGTGACGCCGTACGGGGACCACGCCTCGGCCTGGGAGCGGGCGAGGGACTCCAGGGCGCCCTTGGAGACCCCGTACGCGCCGCTCTGCACGAACGCGCGGTGCGCCTGCTGCGAGGTGATGTGGATGATCCGGCCGAAGCCCCGCTCGGCCATGCCGGGACCGAACCGCTGACCGAGGAGGAACGGCGCCTCCAGATTCACGGTCATCGTGGTGTCCCAGACGTCCTCGCCCAGCTCCCCGTACGGCGGACGAAGGTTGATGCCCGCCGAGTTGACGAGAATGTCCGGCTCCCCGAAGACGGCCGCCGCGTCCTCCGCCCCGGCCTTGATCCCCTCGCGCGTGGCCAGGTCGACGCTCACCCAGCCCACCTTGCAGCCGTCGCCCGTCAGCTCCTCCGCCGTGGCGACGAGTTCCGCCTCCCTGCGCGCCATGATCACCACGCTCGCCCCGGCCCGCGCCAGTGCCCCCGCGATGGCGCGGCCGATGCCGGAACTCCCGCCCGTGACGAGCGCCGTGCGCCCTTCGAGGGAGAAGAGCCCGGAGAGATATCCGCCGGGAGTGCTGCTCATGATGTTCCTCCTCGTGTCGTACGGCATCCACCGCCCACGTGCGGGTGACGGGCAGATACACGCATCCTGGCACACGGCCACCGCGGCCGACGGAGGTGTCCGGGGCGCGGGGCGCCAGGGATGCCCGGAGGCCGGGAACACGGATCCTTCGCTTCAGGCCGGAGGCGACCACAGCCCGGTCGTGGCGGTGGTTCTGGCGTAGTCGGCGAAGTCACGGGGGTCGCGGTGGAGAGCGCGTTGGACGCCGTCGGCGAGGGTGGCGAAGCGGTTGTCGCCGATCCAGTGGAAGAGGGTGTTGAGGAGGGCGGTGAAGTCCTCGGGGAGGCCCTGGCGTGCTGCGTGGGCTGCGAAGGTGTCGGGGGAGACGGGACGGTAGGAGATCGTCCGGCCCGTGGCGCGGGCGATCTCGGCGGCCACGTCGCCGAGGCTCATCAGTCGTGGGCCGGAGAGTTCGTAGGTCTGCCCGGCGTGGCCGTTCTCGGTGAGGGCGGCCACGGCGACGTCGGCGATGTCGTCGACGTCCACGAAGGGTTCCGTGCCGGCCCCGGCCGACCAGACGACCTCGCCGTCGAGGATCTGGCCCCGGAAGAACGGGTCCTCACTGAAGTTCTGCGCGAACCAGGAGGGTTTGAGCAGCGTCCATTCCGTGCCGGACTCCCGCACGGCCCGCTCGCAGGGGAGCTTCTCCTCGCCGTCGGGTACCACCCAGTCGCGGTGGGAGAGCAGGACGAGCCGTTCGACGCCGCCGGAGGCGGCCAGTTCGGCGAAGCGGCTCAGGGCGGTCGCCGCGTCGCTCTGCATCGAGTCGACCAGGTAGGCCGCGCCGACCCCGTCGAGCACGGGCTCCCAGGTGTTCTCGTCGTTCCAGTCGAAACGGGCGGGCCCGTTACGGGAGGCCGCCCGCACCTCGTGCCCGCGCTGCCGGAGGCGGTCGGCCACGCGGCGGCCCGTCTTGCCCGTACCGCCGAGGACCAGGGTCGGCCTCGGTTTCGGATACGGCTTTGTCGTCGTAGTCGCAGTCGCAGTCGCAGTCGTCGTGCTCGCGTTCGCGTTCGTCGTCATGGGAGCAGTCAAACGCTCCGCCGGTGAGCCGGGGAATGGCCGATGAGCTCATCCCGATGTCTCAGGCGCTCAGTCCTCGCGGAGCCGCCGACACGCCTGACCGCGCGCCCGCCCCACGGTTAGTGTGGCCGCGTGGAGAACGACCAACAGCTCCTTCTCGGCTCGTCGTTCGGAGCGGCGGCCGCCGCCTACGCCGAGCACCGCCCGGACTACGCGCACGCCGCGGTGCGGTGGGCCCTCGAATCCGCCCCCGGCCCGCGCGTGCTCGACCTCGGTGCGGGAACCGGCAAGCTGACCGCCGCGCTGGTCGCGGCCGGCGCCGACGTCGTCGCGGTCGAACCCGACCCGGCGATGCTGACCGAGCTGCGCCGCACACTGCCGACCGTGCGTGCCCTGGCGGGGAGTGCCGAGGCGCTGCCGCTGCCGGACGGGTCCGTCGACGCCGTACTGGCCGGCAACGCCATGCACTGGTTCGACATGGCCGTCGCCGGGCCCGAGATCGCCCGGGTCCTGGCACCCGGCGGCGTCCTCGCCGGCCTGTGGAACGTCATCGACGACCGCGTCGAGTGGGCCGCCGGACTCGAACAGGTCAGCGGCAGCGCGGCCATCGGCCCGCGGGACACGCTCACCGACTGGCGTACCGCGACCACGGACATGCACCTGCCGAAGAGCGGTCCCGCCCGGTTCGGCACGCCGGAGCAGACCGAGTTCCCGCACGGGCAGCGCCGTACGGCCGACTCCCTGGTCGCGACCCTGGCGACGCGCGCCGGCATGCTCGTCATGCCGGAAGAGGAACGGCAGGCCACGCTCGGCCGCATCCGCTCCTTCCTGGCGAACAGGCCGGAGACCGCCGACGGAGAGTTCGTCCTCCCGATGCTGACCGGAGTGCTGCGCGTCCGGCGCCTCTGAGGACCGTCGTCCGCAGTCGCCCGGCGCCCCCGCGACCGGCCGACCGACCGGCTCCTCAAGATCGACGCGGACGCGGTCCCCGTAGACTCGCCCCATGGATCCGCTGGCGAGCCTCCTGTACGAAGTCAGGTCCAACGGCGCCCTGTTCAGCCGGAACATCCTCGCCCCGCCCTGGTCGATCCGCTTCGCCGGCGGCACGCCCCTCGCCGTCGTCACCCTGCTGCGCGGCTCCGGCTGGATCGTCCCCGGCGGCGGCGCGGAACCCGTCGCACTCGGCCCCGGAGACGTGGCCCTGGTGACCGGCGCGGAGCCGTTCACCGTCACCGACGACGCCTCCGCGCGGACCCCGCCGTTCTACGTCGTCCACGCCGACCACTGCACGACCGCCGACGGCGAGGACGTCAGCGAGGACGTGATCCTCGGCCTCCGTACCTGCACCAACGGCCCCGGCGGTACGACCGTGCTGCTCACCGGCAGCTACCAGGTCGACGGCCGGGTCTCCGAGCGGCTCATCGGCGGGCTTCCCCGGGTGCTCGCCGTCCACCGGGACGGCGGCAGGCTCGGCCCGGTCCTCGAACTCACCGACGGCGAGATCAGCCGCGAGGACCCGGGCCAGCAGGCCGTACTCGACCGGCTCCTGGACCTGCTGCTGCTCTCCACGCTCCGTGAGTGGTTCGCGGGCCCCGAGGCCGACCCGCCCGCCTGGTACCGGGCGCTCGGCGACCCCGTCGCGGGCCGCGCCCTGCGTCTGATCCACGACCGGCCCGCGCGCCCGTGGACCGTGACGGCCCTCGCCCAGGAGACGGGCGTCTCCCGCGCCACGCTCGCCCGCCGCTTCGCCGACCTCGTCGGCGAGCCGCCCATGACGTACCTGACCGGCTGGCGCCTCGCGCTGGCCGCCGACCTGCTGGCGCGTACCGACTCCACCGTGGAGTCGATCGCCCGACAGGTCGGCTACCAGAGCGCGTTCGGCCTGAGCGTCGCCTTCAAGCGCGTGTACGGGACCCGCCCCAGCGAGCACCGGACGACCGGCGCACCGGCCGGCGCGGGTCGCGGGCTCCCGGTCCCGTGACCCGCACCGCAGGGTGCGGAGGCCGTCAGAACCAGTGCAGGCAGTGCGGCGGGCGGTCGGCGCGGAACAGGGCGTCGGCGAGCGCGGCCGCCTCCGGGCGGTGGGCCCGGATGTGTCCGGCGCGCACCAGCCTGCTCGGGGCGGTGCCGCCGAGGTAGATCGAGCCCAGGTCGCTGATGTCCAGGGACAGGTCGGGCTCGCGGTCCGTCGTCACGCACTCCGCCTTGCCGTCCCGGACGGTCAGCAGGTAGCGGCCGTGCTCGCCGAGGAACGGGTCGTCGACGTCGAGGACCAGCTCCCCGTCCGTGAACCAGCCGCGCGTCGTCAGCGCACGCGGGACGTCGAGCAGCCGCACCCACAGCCAGTCGGTGTCGCCGCTCACCTCGCCGGCGCGGAAGTCCTCGAACTGCCAGCGCAGCGGGTGCTCGGTGGGCACGTGCTTGAACACGACCTTCTCCGCCAGGTCGTGCGAGACCAGGAACCGCGCCAGGGCCGTGTACACGGCGTCGTCGGTGGTGATGATCTCGTCGACGGACAGGGTCCCGGAGTCCAGCGAATAGCAGGCGTACCCGTCCGGAACACCGTCGGCGTCCCGGTGGACGGCGATGTACCGCGGCGCCATGGCGACCGGCGGCTGCCCCGCCCGCAACGACCACCAGCGGCGTGGCCGGGACACCGCCCCGGGCTGCGCCCTGCGGTACCGGTCGTAGACCTCCTCCAGGAGCTCACCGCACTCCGCACGCCGCATCACCTCGACCGAGCCGGTGCCCGAGCCGCTCGCCGCCGCGTCGGCCGCTCCGCTCGCCCGGGGCACGGCCATGGCCGCCCGGTGACGATCCACCGTCAGCCGCGACGTGTACGTCGCCGGCCCATAGCCGAACCTGCGGTAGATCACCGCCTCGGAGGCCAGCAGCACCGACAGACACTCCCCGCGCTCCCGGAACGCGGCGAGCTGATCCCTCATCATCGCGGTCAGCGCCCCCTGGCGCCGGTGCGACGGCAGGACACCGACGGCCGTGACCCCCGAGGTCGGGACGACCGTCTCACCGGGCAGCGTGAGCTCGAAGGAGTACGCACCGGCGGTGCCGACGGGCCGCCCGTCCTCCGCCGTCGCGAGCAGGCCGCGATCGAACTCGTACGCCGCCCAGAAGACCCCGCCACCGTCCTCCGCCGGGGTCTCCGGGTGCATCGCGAACGCGGCATGGATCGTGTTGACGAAGACCTCTCGGTCCTGCTCGGTCGTGGGACGAATGTCCATGGCTGCCGACGCCTCCCTGAATGAAGGGACGCCACGGCCCGTGGAGTCCCGCCACAGTCCAGCGCGACCGCGCCGCCTGAGCAACCGGATTACGGGGCAGGACCCTTGGCCGCCCGCGGACCCCGCGTCAGACCAGCCGGGAGAGGAACTCCGGCTGTCCGACGTCTCCGGTTCGTTTCCGCCAGGACCCTCGTCCGGTACCTCGTCCGTCACTCCGGCCACCTCCCGCACCCGTGCGCTCGTGCTGAACGGACCCATGCTCACGGGTAGTTACCGGTACCGTCCAGAGGGTGAACCCGTACGCTGTCGCAGCGTACGAGTTCCTGACCTGGTAACCGGCCTTTCGCGGCGCCACATTGGCCCCATGGCCTCCCCTGTGACCCGCGAACAAACCGTCACCGTACGTGTGTTCACCCAGCGCTTCAGTTCGACGCCGCGAGGGGCCCGGCTCGCCCGCCGGCTCGCTCTGCATCAGTTGGACCGGTGGCGTCTCCCGTACGGCTCCGAGATCTCGGACACGACCGGGCTCCTCGTCGCCGAACTCGTGGCGAACGCGGTGACGCACGGGCGGGTGCCCGGGCGTGATTTCGAGCTGACGCTCGCGTACACGCCCGGGCTGAGGCTGCGGGTCGACGTGTCCGACACCCGGGGCGAACGGCGCCCGGCCCCCGGCGCACCGGGGCTCCTCGACGAGGGCGGGCGGGGTCTGCTCCTCGTCGAGGCGCTGGCCTCGCGGTGGGCGGTGCTCGATCGCGTACCGGTCGGGAAGACCGTACGGGCGGAGCTGGACCTCGGGGAGGTCGGTGAGGTCGGGGAGATCGGAGAAAGGGGAACGCCCCGTCCTGGGGGGACGGGGCGTTCGACGGTGGGGTGTGCGGTGACGGACTGACCGGCAGGGCGCGCTCGATGTCGTACGGGGTCTCCCAGCCCTGGTAGCCCGAGCCGGGGCGGTCGCGGTCGTTGGGGCCGGACCGGTCGAAGTTGCCCGTGCCGGGCCCGTAGCAGCCGGTACCGACCCGGAAGGCGGGGTGCGCTCACCGTGAGCGCACCCCGCCTTCCCCTTTTTCCTACGGCGCCGGGACGTACCCCGCCGGCCGGGTGGTGAACGTGCCCCGGCCCTGGGTGTGGCCGCGGAGGCGGGACGCGTAGCCGAAGAGTTCGGCCAGCGGGACCGTCGCCGAGACCACGGCCGTACCGGAACGGGTCGTCGAGTCCGTGACCCGGCCGCGGCGGGCCGCGAGGTCGCCGAGGACGGAGCCGACGGACTCCGCGGGGACGGTGACCGTGACGTCGGCCACCGGCTCCAGGACCGTCATCACACTCGCGCGGAGCGCCTCGCGCAGCGCGAAGCGGCCCGCCGTACGGAACGCCATCTCCGAGGAGTCCTTCGGATGCGTGGCGCCGTCCGTGAGCGTCACCCGGACACCCGTCACCGGATGGCCGCCGAGAGGACCCTCGACGAGGGCGTCCCGGCAGCCGGCCTCGACCGCGCGGACGTACTCCTGCGGAACCCGGCCGCCCGTGACCGTCGAGCGGAACTCGAACTCGGCCTCCGAACCCGTCGGTTCGACGTCGATCACGACATGGGCGAACTGGCCCGACCCGCCGTCCTGCTTCACATGGCGATGGAGCAGGCCGGCGACGCCCTTCGTCACCGTCTCCCGGTACGCCACCTGCGGACGGCCGACCGTCACCTCAAGACCGCGGTCGCGCCGCAGCTTCTCCACCGCGACCTCCAGATGCAGTTCGCCCAGACCCGACAGCACCGTCTGGCCCGTCTCCGGGTCGGACCGCACGACCAGCGACGGGTCCTCCTCGGAGAGCCGGGCGAGAGCCGTCGCGAGACGGCCGGTGTCCGTGCCGCGGCGAGCCTCCACCGCGACCGAGACCACCGGATCGGCGGTCGTCGGCGGTTCGAGGAGGACCGGCGCGTCCGGCGCGCACAGCGTCGCCCCGGCACGGGCCGACTTCGGCCCCACGACGGCGACGATGTCACCGGCGCGCGCCTCGTCCACCTCCGTCGCCCGGTCGGCCTGGACCCGCAGGATGCGGGCGATCCGCTCCACACGTCCGGCGGTGCTGTCCAGCACGGTGTCCCCCTTCCCGATCGTGCCCGCGTAGACGCGGACGTACGTCATACGGCCGGTGGCCGTCGCGCTCACCTTGAACGCGAGCGCCGTGAACGGCGCCTCCGGGTCCGCCGGGACCTCGCCGCGCACCGGCGGCATGTCCGACGGCGCCGGAAGATACGCCACCACGGCGTCGAGCAGCGGCTCGATGCCCCGGTTGCGGTACGCCGAGCCGCACAGGACGACCACGGCCGCGCCGGACAGGGTGAGGTCCCGCAAAGCCGCCGCCAGCGTGCCGTCCGACAGCTCCCCGTGCTCGCAGAACTCCTCCAGCGCCCCCGGATGCAGCTCCGCCACCGTCTCCTCCAGACGTCGCCTGCGGTGCCGGGCCTCGTCCCGGAGGTCGTCCGGGACCGGCTCGTCCGCGTAGGTGTCGGCCCCGGGCGCCCCCTGGCCCTCCGGGGTCCCGTCGGCCCACACGTACGCCCGCATCCGGACCAGGTCCACGACGCCGGTGAAGCCGTCCTCGCGCCCGATGGGGAGCTGGACCGGGAGCGGGACCGTGCCCAGACGCGTACGGATCGACTCGACCGCCGTGTCCAGCTCCGCCCCCGCGCGGTCCAGCTTGTTGACGAACGCGAGGCGCGGAACGCCGTGCCGGTCGGCCTGCCGCCACACCGTCTCGCTTTGCGGCTCCACACCCGCGACGGCGTCGAAGACCGCCACGGCCCCGTCCAGGACCCGCAGCGACCGCTCGACCTCGTCGGAGAAGTCGACGTGACCCGGCGTGTCGATCAGGTTGATCCGATGGCCCGCCCAGTCGCAGCTCACGGCCGCCGCGAAGATCGTGATGCCACGGTCCCGCTCCTGCGGGTCGAAATCGGTGACGGTCGTACCGTCGTGGACCTCGCCCCGCTTGTGGATCGCACCCGTCAGGTACAGCACCCGCTCGGTCACAGTGGTCTTGCCCGCGTCGACGTGAGCGAGGATGCCGAGGTTACGGATGTTCTCGGTGTTACGGATGCTCCGGGTGTTCAGAGTGGTACGCACGGTCTCGTGCCTTTCGCTGCTGCTGCGTGAAGAACAGGGCAGCGCGATTCCCGGACGGATCCCTACGAAACCGGGATCAACACGTCACAGGTCGGCGATGACGGGCGCGCAGCCGTCACCGGTCCGCGCGAGAGGCGAGGATCACGTCGAAGCGGTCACGGAGCGCCGGAACGGCGGCGGTGAACTGGCAACGCACGGTCGGCTCCCCTCGGTCCACGCGACGACACGGCCCACCGATCGGTGCGCCGTGCCGCGAGTCTAGGGAGCCGGGACAGGCCGGCGACAGCGATTTTGCGAGCGGTACGGTTCCGGCACTTCGCGCGGGCGCTCTCCGCCGCGCGTATCCCCGAACGGCCCTCCGGCCCTCTACGCCTCAGGCGTCCGGCGCGGGCTCGTCCGCCGGCTGGAGCAGGTCCCAGCGGTTTCCGTACAGGTCCTCGAACACGGCCACCGAGCCGTACGGCTCGTGCCGCGGCTCCTCCAGGAACTTCACCCCGGCAGCCGTCATCCGGTCGTGGTCGCGAGCGAAGTCGTCGGTGTGCAGGAAGAAGCCCACCCGGCCCCCCGACTGATTGCCGACCGAAGCCGACTCGGCGTCGTTCTTGGCCCGGGCCAGCAGCAGCCCCGCGTTACCGAGGCCGCCGACACCGGCGGTACTGCGCGGGCGGACGACGACCCAGCGGTTCCCGCCTCCCCGGTCGGTGTCCTCGACCAGGTCGAAGCCGAGAGCGTCGGTGTAGAAGGCGATGGCCTCGTCATATTCACGGACGACGAGGGTCACAAGTGCGATGGACGGCATTACCCCAACGTAATACGCCGAACCGACGGTATCTATCCGCGTCGACCCGCGTCGGCCTCCCTTCGACCCTCGCCCCATCGAGGGTCACACCGAGGGTCGGGGCAGGGGCGACGACGAGGGTCGGGAGGGAGCGGGGAGGGAGCGCGGCGGTGGAGCCGGGCCCGGCAGGGGCCGGGGGAGGTCGCGCGGGCGGGGAGTGGCTCCGGCCCGGGCCCCGGACCGGGCACGGCTCCGGCCTGCTCCCGCCCCCCGAAGCCACGCCCCCCCCACCGCCCCGACGGTGGGACAATGCCCCGCATGGACGCTCAGGGGTTCGACCGGCTTGTCGCTCGGGCGCGGGAGCTGGCCGAGCCCGGTGGTCGTCGGATCCTCGGCCTGGCGGGTGCCCCCGGTGCGGGGAAGTCCACGCTGGCGGCGCGGCTCGTGGCCCGCCTCGACGGGCTGGCGGGGCTGGTCCCGATGGACGGCTTCCATCTGGCGCAGGCCGAGCTGGAACGGCTCGGCAGGGCGGACAGGAAGGGAGCGCCGGATACCTTCGACGCCACCGGGTACGCCGCGCTGCTCGCCCGGCTTCGTACGGCGGAACCCGGTACCACCGTCTACGCCCCCGCCTTCGACCGCGCCCTGGAGGAGCCCGTCGCCGGGTCGATAGCGATCCCGTCCGATCTCCCGCTCGTCGTCACCGAGGGCAACTACCTGCTGCACGACGAGGGCCCCTGGGCCGCGGTCCTGCCCCTCCTGGACGAGGCGTGGTACCTCGACCTGGACGCCGGCCGCCGCCTCCCGCGTCTCATCGACCGGCACGTCCGGTTCGGCAAGGACCGGGCCCACGCCGAACGCTGGGTCCACGACTCCGACGAGCCCAACGCCCGACTGGTCGCCCGAGGCCGAGCCCGCGCGCACCTCGTGGTCGCCATGGGCTAGGACCCGCCGTCGATCTCGCGCGCCCCCGGCCACCACCACGCCCCGCGCGCGGCCCGCAGTCGTCCGGCGCGGAACCGTCGAGTCGGCCCGAACGTCGAAAGGCCATGGCTGAGAGAGCTGGACAGATCATCTTTGCCCTCGCGCTGGCCGCAGGGGTGCTCACGGGCTGCGCGAAGGCCGACGAGGGGGCGGAGGCGGTCCGGGCGACGCCGTCCGTGCGGACGATTCCCTTCGAGCTGTACACGCACTGCGGAATCGACGAGGCCCGTATCGGCTCGACGTACTTCGAGGCGGAGACCCCGCTCAGTGACGGCTCGGGAAACCCGCCCGAAGGGTGGGACAACCCGACCCAGCGCGGCACGATGTCCTTGAAGTCCCCGACGGAGGCCGTCTTCACCGACGATGCCGGGCACGAGGTGAAGTTCCAGGCCCGGCCGGGCGCGAGTGCCTTCAAGCGCATCTGCGCCTAGTACTCCAGCAGGATTTTGCTGTCTGACCTGCGGGTTTCGCTGGGCGGCTGGAGTGTAGCGGGGCTTCGATCGTGCGGGGGTGGTCTCACGGAGACCGCCCCTCGATCGTGTGACAACGCCGCAGATAGTGACAGCGGCGGGCGACTGCTTGGCGTCGGCGTCGCCAGTTCGACCAG
>NZ_JBHWAQ010000028.1:0-109944 GCF_042743475.1 Streptomyces sp. NPDC059534 | reverse complement strand
CTGATGTCCCTGTTCAGCGAGGTGTCCTCCGCCCTGCTGGTGCCGACACAGCAACTGTCGCCAGTTCGCATCCGATGCAATTGGCGGCGCTTGGAGGATCGGTACAGCGGTTATCGGTGAGAACAATCATGGTCCGGGCGGCACGAGGGTGCTGACCCGGTTCTCGTACTCGCGGCGGGCCTTGCGCTGGGCCGGGATCGCCGGGACGCCCTGGGCGCCGTCGAGTGGCTGGCAGCGGGCGAGGAGCCTGCGGTGCACGGCGGGGGCGGCGGTGACGCGCAGGGTGTAGCCCTGGCCGCGCCGCACGGTCACCCCCTGGTCGGGCGCTGCCCGTTCGGCGGCTTCCAGGTCGGCGGCGTGGAGGAAGTCGGCGACCTTGCCCGGCACGTCGAGGGTGACCGGCAGCCCCGGGGCCGGGCCGGCCTCCTGCTCGATGGCGGTGTGGTCGGGCATGAGTTCGGCGACGGCCGTGCGGATGGCACCGCGACTGACGCCGTGGTCGCGGGCGAGGGAGGCGATGGAGCGGCCCTCCAGGTACGCGGTGCGCACGTCGGCGGTCTTGCCGGCCGGGACGGCGGGGCGGCGTCCGCCCTTGTTGCCCTTGGCCTCGGCGGCGCGTAGGCCGTCGTAGGTCAGCTCGCGCTGGAGGTCGCGCTGGAGTTCGCCGGCGGCGGCGAGGGTCTGCACCATGAACTTCACGGTGGACAGCAGCTCGCCGGTGCGTTGACCACTTGAGGGTGCCATCGTTTGACGACAGAACCTTCGGGGTGGAGCGCTCCTCGTCCGGTCCTGTGGTGCAACCAAAGCACGCGATCTTGGTGCGACTGCTGCTGGATCAGCGGCCGCTGTTAGCCTGCCGTCCATGATCAAGGGCAGCCTGGCAGGCCGAATAGGCCGCTTAGTGGGGGACAGCAGGCCGGAGCGCGTGCTGATCGCCGCCAGTTTCGTCAACCGAGTCGGCAATGGTCTGTTCAACGCGGCGTCGGCGCTCTATTTCACGTTGGTCGTGGGCCTGCCCGCGGTGCAGGTCGGCGCCGCGCTCACCATCGCCGGAGTGATCGGCCTGTGCGCGGGGATACCAGGCGGGCATCTGGCCGACCGGCGCGGGGCGCGCACGATCATGATGGTGGCCCTCGCGGTCCAGGCGGTGTCGATGGCGGCCCTCGTCCTCGTCGAGAGCTGGGCCGCGCTCACGGTCATCGCGACGGTCGACCAGGTCGCCGCTGCGGCCGGCGGGGCGGCGGCGGGCGCTTTGGTGGTCCGGGTCGGGGGTGATCGCCCGGCCATGTTCCGGGCGAAGCTGCGCACGTTCGTCAACTTGGGCGTCATCCTGGGAACGGTGGGTGCGGGGCTGGCGCTGGCCGCGGACACCCGCGGCGCCTATGTCACGCTGATCCTCGGCAACGCGGCGAGCTTCGCCCTGTCCGCGGTGCTTCTGTTCCTGCTGCCCCGCTATCCGGTACTGGCAGCGCCGCCGCAACAGCGGCGCTGGCTCGTCCTCACGGATCGTCCCTTCCTGGCGTTCACCGCCCTCTACGGGGCCATGGGACTGCAGTACCCGGTGGTCTCGCTGCTCCTGCCGATCTGGATCTCCGAGCACACCGAAGCGCCGCGCTGGACGGTGGCCGCGCTGTTCGCCGTCAACTCCCTCTTCTGTGTGTTGATGCAGACCAGGATCGGCTCGCGTATCGAGACCCCGCGCGACGGCGGCCGGGCGTTTCGCACGGCGGGGCTGCTCTTCCTCGTCAGCTGCCCGATGATGGCGCTGGCGGCGTACACCCCGGTCTGGGCCGCGGCAGGACTGGTCCTGACCGCGATCTTCGTCCACAGCCTGGGAGAGGTCTGGGAGTCATCGGCGGGCTTCGCCCTGGGCTTCGGTCTTGCCCCCGACCACGCCCAGGGCCAGTACCAAGGTGTCCTCGGTCTCGGCTTCAGCGCGGGCCAGGCTCTCGCCCCCGCGATCCTCACCACGGTGGTGCTCGGCCTCGGCACGAAAGGCTGGCTGCTGCTGGCGGTGTTCTTCGCGGCAGTGGGCGCTGTCGGCCCATCTCTTGCCCGCTGGGGCACGCGGACCCGGCCGCAGCCAGGCGTTGCCGCGGAAGCGACGGGATGACCAGCGAGTAGGTGTCAGAAGCCTTCTTCCGCGTCGTCCCCTTCCAGCTCCGGCGCGTCCGGGTCGCGCAGCGGGCGCAGGGCGCCGGCGGCCGGGACGCTTGCGGTGAAGCTGTAGCGGCCGAGAAGGTTCAGGTTGCGGTGCTTGAGCGGGGACAAGCGGGCGATGTCTTCCTCGCGGAGCTCGTGGCCTTCGGCGCGGAGTTGGGCGACGGCGGCGTCGATGTACTTCGTCGTCCAGAGCACGATGGCGTTGAGGGCCAGGCCGAGCGCGCCGAGCTGGTCCTCCATCCCTTCGCGATCCGTCCGTACTCGGCGAATGCCTGGCCCAGCGGGGTCGGCCGTCCCTCCCGGCCGAACATCCGCAGGAGGTCGTAGGCGCGGACCTGTTTGGTGACCAGGGAGCCGGCGACCCGCAGCATGTCCGGCCAGTGCGTGATCACCTTGTTCAGGCTGACCCGGTTGCGGGCCAGGTCCTCCAGTACCCCGTACGTCCCTGTCTCGACCCCGGGCATCGTCGCGCGTCGGAACCGCAGGTAGTACTGGTCGACGTGCACGAGCCGGGCGCCCGCGTGAGCGCCTCGTGGCCCGGGTTCACCACCGGGGTCAGGCCGATGTTGCCCGCTTCCGAGACCAGCAGCGCGACCACCGAGGTGGTCAGGTCCTTCATCCGGGTCGTGCCGTCGCCGAGGTGGACGAAAGCGTTCAGGAAGCCGGTCCAGGCGTGCACCTCGAAGAGCAAGTCCGGCAGGTCGACCTTCGGGAGCATCTTCTCGACCCGGCCGCGCAGCCAGGCCAGGGACTTCGGCTCGCCGAGCGCGCCGAGCTTGTTCACGTTCAGCTTCGCCCGGCCGCTCTCGGTCGTCTCGATGCTGACCTTCGCGGCCGGGCCCGCTTCTGCGAGGCGTTCCGCGAGCTGCTTCCACCCGGCGTCCAGGCCCCGGACGAGCTCGGCCAGGTACTCATGGACCGGCATGTCCACGCTCAGCCCTGCCAGGACGTCCTCACGCACAACCTCCCACTCCGGGCCGTCCAGCAGCCGGGACCGCGGGTCGGACCAGCGGTGCGAGGGGGAGGCGAACACGTCGCGGCGTTGAAGCGCGCGGTGCAGCTGCTCCAGTACGCACACCACGTACGCGTCCCGGTCCACCGCCCCCTGCGGCAACCCCGGGTTGGCGTACACCGCCTTCCGCCAGGCCGGCGGCACGAGCTTGTCGTCGACCTCGCGCGGCAGCAGCGGCTTCACGCCGTGGCCGCCGCGGACAGCACCGCCGAACGCGGCGCGACCTCCTCCACCGCCGCCCACAGCGCCGCCACGTCCAGGTCCGCGCCGTGTTCCTCGACCAGTTCCGGCTCCTCGAACAGCACCTTCGCCGCCCGCGCGAGCGTCCGCGCCGCCTTCTCCAACTGCGGCAGCGTCGACAGCCGCTCCTTGTCCGTGGCCCGCTTCGCCGTGCTGATCAGCCGCGTCGCCATCAGCACCTGGAACAGGTCCAGGGCCTCGTCGATCGCCTTCGCATCCAGGTGCCGCATCACCGCCGTCCGCTCCAGCAGCGGTGCCTTCGACCCGAGCGCGTACCGGGCCAGAGCCGCCGGCCGGTTGGGTGGGATCTGCGACAGCCGCAGCCGACCGAGCTGGAACGCGCCGATCTCGTCCACCCGCTCCAGCGCGCGGGCGAACGCCGTACCCGCCTGCTCATCAGTCGGAAATTCCACCGGCACGCGGCGGACGGTAGCCGCCCCTCACCGGCGATCGACGATCTTCCCGGGAACCCCAGCGCAGCGCCGGATCGCTGTGCTGGCCGACCATGATCGTTCTCACTGATAACCGCTGTACCGCTGTACCGCTGTTCCCCGAGGCCGGCTCAGCGCACGCGGTCGTGGACCGGAGTCGACGTGCTGTGCTCGTCCGCCGGCCGGCTGACGAGTGCGCACTGCCCGGGCGCGCTGACCTCCTCGGCTCCTGGCGCCGTGGCCATGGAGCCCGGCGGGCCGAACTGCCTCCGGGGGGACCGTCAGCCGGTGCAGCCCGGGACCGCACCGGCCGGGCTGCAGTTGTTCGGCCGGTTGTCGCGAATGGCATCGCCGCTCAGGGTGAGGACGCCGGACGCCTTGAAGATGCCGCCGCCGTCGCCCGCCCGGTTGTGGGTGATGACGTTCTTCTCCAGCGTGGTGGTGCCCAGCCCGGCGGGTCCCCCGGCGGCGTAGAGGCCGCCGCCCTGTGCGGTGCCGTTCTTGGCGGTGACCGTGTTCCGGAGAACCTTGTTGCGCCTGGCCGTCAGGGTGCCGCCGTCGGGGTTGTCGATGCCGCCGCCCTGAGCCGTACCGTTCGGCGCGTCGGCGGTGTTGCCGGTGATGTGGCTGTCGGTCAGGTCGAGGGTGCCGAAGGGGCCTACGCGGACTCCGGCACCGCGTGCGGTGCCGTCCTTGGCCACCGCCCGGTTGCCGGTGATCTCCACCCCGCTCACGGTCATCAGGCCGTTGTTCGCGATGCCGCCGCCCTGGGCGACACCGTGCGGAGCGTCCGATGTGTTGTGGCTGATGGCGCCGCCGGTCACGGTCAGCCTGCCGGGCTCCGGGATGCCGTTGGAGACGGCGGCACGCGCGAATCCACCCGGGGCGAAGGAGCGGTTCCTGCTGATGACCGTGTCCTTGACCGTCGTCTCGGCGAAGCTGATGATGCCGGCCGCGAAGGCGGTGCTCTGGGTGTCCTCGGTGACGGTCGCGGTGTTCCCGGTCAGCCGGGAGCGGGTGACCGTCAGCGGGCCGTCGTTCGCGATACCGGCGCCGGCGGCGCCGCCGCCGGTTTCGCTCCCGCTGTAGATGACGTGGTTTCCGGTGACTTCGGTCTCGCTCACGCTTCCGGTGCCGGGGCTGTCGATGCCGCCGCCCTGGGCGAACACGTCGGACCGGGCCGTGTTGCCGGTGAACTTGCTGCGGGTCACCTTCATCGTTCCGGTGTTGGAGATGCCGCCGCCGCAGGCCAGGCCCGGAGGGTCGGGGAAAGCGGGGCAGTCCGTGGCGTAACCACCGCTGATCGTCGTGTGGGTGAGCGTGAGGTTCCCCGTCGGTCCGACGAAGAGGATCCGGAACTTCGGCGCGTCGTCCGCTCGTCCGTCGCGCCTGATCGTGGCCCCGCGCCCGTCGATGGTGATCTCACTGGCGATCACCGGCAGCCCGTTGCCGGGGGTCACGGGGTCCGGCGCCGTCAGCCTGTACGTGCACGTGCGCGCCAGCCGGAGTGTGTCCGGCCCCGGTGAGCTGTTCGCGGCGTTGATCGCCGCGACGAGATCCGGGACCGAGCAGCGAACCTGCGCCGTGGCGGCTTGAGCGGCCGGGACGGGGACCGCCACGAGCGCGCCCGCCACGAGGCCGAGGACGGCCGGGACATGCCGACGAGACATCGGAGACTCCTCCTTCTGCGGGGTACGGCCGGCCGTCAGGGGACCGCAACCAGCCGAGCCCAGCCGACCTGCGCAACCGCCGCCGGCTTCCCGGCCTGATCCGTACGGGCCTGCGGACGGCCCGTACGGAGCATGAGGACGCGCGGACGGGCCAAGACGCGCGAACGGGGCCGCCCTGGAGGGCGGCCCCGTTCGCCGTGACGCAGCTCGCTGCCCCTGGCCCGTGCTTCCCGCTCGACCGCGCTGCGGCCCCGCAGGCGTCCGGCCTTCCGATGTCCGTTCCCCGACGGGTCCGGCACTCTGGGCGCCCGGCACGTCAAGGGGGCGGATTCGTGGCGAGCTGCCGGCCGCGTCAGCCCTTGATCATCGCCTCGAAGACGTGCTCGTCCGGCCGCGGCTGAGGCGGACCGTCGATTTCTCCGGCCGCCGCGCGGAGCGGCCCTGGTGTCTGCCCCACAGGGAGACGGCGCTCACGTCGTGCGACGAACGGCCGGCCGGCCCGGGTCAGCCGCCGCGGCGGATGCGCGCGGCCTGCCGGGCCTCGGCGGTCTTGCGGGCCTCGGACGCGCGGCGGGACTCGTTCTTGGCGCGGCCCGGCCGTCCGGGGACGGTGCCGATGCCGCGGAAGGCCGCGCCGCCGCGCTTGACGCCCTCCTGGCTCGGCGCGCTGCCGTCGACGGGCACGCCGGACGGGGTCCGGGCGCCGGTGATCCGGGTCAGCTCGGCCTCGCCCGAGCGGACCTGGGTGACCTGGGGGCGGATGCCCGCGTCCGCCATCAGACGGGCCACGTCACGGCGCTCGTCGGGCGTGACGAGGGTGACGACGAGACCGGACTCCCCGGCGCGCGCGGTCCGGCCGCCGCGGTGGAGGTAGTCCTTGTGGTCGGCGGGCGGGTCGACGTTGACGACGAGGTCGAGCTCGTCGACGTGGATGCCGCGTGCCGCCACGTTGGTGGCGACCAGCACGGGGACCTCGCCGCTCCGGAAGCGGTCCAGGGTCCGGGTCCGCAGCGGCTGCGACTTGTCGCCGTGCAGCGCCGCCGCCCGTACGCCGCTGCCGAGCAGGTGCCGGGTGAAGCGGTCGACGGCCTGCTTCGTGCGCAGGAACATGATCACGCGACCGTCGCGGGCCGCGATCTCCGTGGCGGTGGCGAACTTGTCGGCGCCGTGCACGTGCAGCACGTGGTGGTCCATGGTGGAGACGGTGGCGGCCGACGGGTCGACGGAGTGGACGACCGGGTCGACGAGGTAGCGCTCGACGACGAGGTCGACGTTGCGGTCGAGGGTGGCCGAGAACAGCATCCGCTGGCCGTCGGCGTTCACCCGGTCGAGCAGCTCGGTGACCTGGGGCAGGAACCCCATGTCGGCCATCTGGTCGGCCTCGTCCAGGACGGTGATCGTCACCCGCTCCAGCCGGCAGTCCTTGCGCTCGACGAGGTCCGTCAGCCGGCCCGGCGTCGCGATCACGACCTCGGCGCCGTCGCGCAGCGCGGTGGCCTGCCGGCCGATCGACATGCCGCCGACGACCGTCGCCAGGCGCACCTTCAGGGCGCGGGCGTACGGCTCCAGGGCGTCCGTGACCTGCTGGGCCAGCTCGCGGGTGGGGACCAGGACCAGGGCCAGCGGCTTGCGGGACTCGGCGCGGCGCCCGGCGGTGCGCACCAGCAACGGCAGGCCGAAGGCCAGGGTCTTGCCGGAGCCCGTCCGCCCGCGTCCGAGGACGTCGCGGCCCGCGAGGGCGTCGGGCAGGGTGGCGGCCTGGATCGGGAACGGCGTCTCGACGCCTTCGCGGGCCAGTACGTCGAGCACCTCGGCCGGCAGGTCGAGCTCGGCGAAGGAGGTGGCGGCGGGCAGCGCCGGGGTGACGGTGGGCGGCGTCGCGAATTCGTCCTTCGGCGTGGAGCCGCCGCGTGCCTTGCTCGTACGGGGGGTGCTGTTCATGGGGGACCTTCCTCGAAACGGTGCGCTTCGAGGAATTCGCGACGGGCCGCGGCCCATGAATTACCAGAACGTACCGAACGCCAATTGCGTACGGATCCGGCCACGCCGGCGGGGTGAATGCGGCGTCCGGTCCGTGAAAAAGCCTGGAAAAACCAACGAGCCGAGGCCCTCACCTTGACGGTGGGGACCCCGGCTGCGTCGGACGTGTCAACGTCAGGCGGGAAGGATGTTCTCCGCCTGCGGGCCCTTCTGGCCCTGCGTGACGTCGAAGGTCACCTTCTGGCCTTCCTGGAGCTCACGGAAGCCGGAGGTGGCGATGTTGGAGTAGTGGGCGAAGACGTCCGGGCCGCCACCCTCCTGCTCGATGAAGCCGAAGCCCTTTTCGCTGTTGAACCACTTCACGGTGCCAGAGGCCATGTCAAAATCTCCTTCGGGGCGTAACCCGGGAAACCACACTGTGTGGAACCCGGCGTCGCCGTGATGATTGCCCCGTCGGAAAACTGCACCGAAAACACATAAAGTGCCTGACGATGTTTCCACCGTCGAAGGCACTCATAAGTTCTTTGGGAACCACAACTGCAACTGCCTTGACTGTAGCACGTCGTCCGCCGGGGTGCACGAAATTGTCTATTCGCGGGCCTCCCGCCGCGGCGGGAGGAGATATCCCGCCCGGTGCGCCGTCAGGACGAAGGTGACCGTGATGAGGAGGGCCCAGGCGCCGAACTTGGCGGGGGAGACCGGCTGCCAGCCGTCCAGCTGGTCCGGGTAGCTCCAGGCGCCGACGTACGTGGCCGCGTTCTCCGCGACCCAGAGGAAGAAGCCGATCAGGACGAACGACAGGGCCAGCGGCATCCGGAGGTCGTCCTGCCCCACCCGGAACCGCACCCAGGTGCCCGCCGTGGCGGCGCACAGCAGCGCGGCGAGGACCCAGCGGGCGTCGGGCAGCCAGTGGTGGCTGAGGAAGTTCACGTACACGGCGCCCGCGAGGACCGCCGTCACCCGGGGCCGGTAGCCCGTGAGCCGCAGGTCGAAGAGGCGCCAGGCCCGGCAGACGTAGCTGCCCAGGGCCGCGTAGAGGAAGCCGCCGTACAGCGGGACGCCGCCGAACTTGGTCAGCCCGTCCTCGGGGTAGCTCCACGAGCCCATCCGCACCTTGATCAGCTCGAAGAGCAGGCCGATGGCGTGGCACCCGGCGATCACGGCGACGTCCCGGCCGGTGTCCCAGCCGACCTTCCACGCCAGGACCGTGAGCCCGATCCCGTAGAGCAGGAGCAGGTCGTAGCGGGCGACGGGCAGTTCGGGGAGCAGGGTGGAGGCGGCGATGCCGCCGACGAGCGCGACGGCGAAGGCGCAGCAGCGCGCCTCCAGCACCGCGAAGCGCAGGAGCTGGCGTATCCCGTACGTGAGCGTCTTCATGGCGGGAGGGACGCCGGAGCGGCCCCGGTCGGTTCGCCGCCGGGAACGGCGGAGCGCCGCACCCCGAACGGGGTGCGGCGCTCCGCCGTGCCGTGGCGCCGTGCTGCGGGGATCAGACCGCCGGGGCCGGGAAGGTCGGGTACTCCACGCCGGAGACGTGCTGGACGACCCGGATGACCTGGCACGAGTAGCCGAACTCGTTGTCGTACCACAGGTAGAGGATCGCGTTGTCGCCGTCGACCTTGGTCGCGCCGGCGTCGACGATGGACGCGTGGCGCGAGCCGACGAAGTCCATCGAGACGGCGTCGGGGGCCGTGGTGAAGTCGATCTGGCGCTTCAGCGGCGAGTGCAGCGAGACGTCGCGGAGGTACTCCAGGACCTCCTCGCGGGTGGTCTCGCGGCCCAGGCGCAGGCTCAGGATGGCGATCGAGACGTCCGGGACGGGGACGCGGATCGAGCTGCCCGTGATGGGGGCCTTGAGGTCCGGCAGAGCCTTGGCGACGGCCGAGGCGGCACCGGTCTCGGTGATGACCATGTTGAGCGGCGCGGAACGGCCGCGACGGTCGGCCTTGTGGTAATTGTCCAGGAGGTTCTGGTCGTTCGTGAACGAGTGGACCGTCTCCACGTGGCCGCGCAGCACGCCGTACTCGTCGTCCATCGCCTTCAGCGGCGGGACGATCGCGTTGGTGGTGCAGGAGGCGCAGGACAGGATCTGCTCGTCCGGCTTGACCGTGTCGTGGTTCACACCGTGCACGATGTTCGGCACGTCGCCCTTGCCGGGCGCGGTGAGGACGACCTTGTCGATGCCGGGGCGCAGGTGCTTCGAGAGGCCCTCGCGGTCCCGCCACTTGCCGGTGTTGTCGATGAGGATGGCGTTCTCGATGCCGTACGCCGTGTAGTCGATCTCGGAGGGGTCGTTGGCGTAGATCACCTTGATGGTGTTGCCGTTGGCGACGATGGTGCTGTTCGCCTCGTCGACCGTGATCGTGCCCTGGAACTGGCCGTGGATGGAGTCGCGGCGCAGCAGCGAGGCGCGCTTCACGAGGTCCTGGTCGCCGCCGCCGCGGACGACGATCGCGCGCAGGCGCAGACCGTTGCCGGAGCCGGCCTTCTCGATGAGGAGGCGGGCGACGAGGCGGCCGATGCGACCGAAGCCGTAGAGGACGACGTCGCGTCCGTCACGGCGCTCGATCTTGTTCTCGCCGGTGGCGCCGGCGACGGCCTCGGCGGTGAACTCGGCCACGGTGAGACCGCGGGCGTCGGTCTTGTAGTCCGCGGCCAGCACGCCGATGTCGATCTGGCACGGGCCCAGGTCGAGGGTCGTGAGCGTCTGGAGGAAGGGGAGCGTCTCGGTGACCGAGAGCTCCTCGCCGTCGATCTGCCGGGCGAAGCGGTGGGTCTTGAGGATGCTGACCACCGACTTGTTCACCAGGGAGCGGCTGTGGACCAGGACGGTGACGTCCTGCTCCCGGTGCAGCTTCCCGATGATCGGGATCATCGACTCCGCGATCTCCTCGCGGTTCTTCCAACTGGTGAACGAGTCGTCATTGACAGTCACAAGATTATCTTTCGAGCTAGGCGGCGCTCATATGGTAACCCCCGGCCGCTTTGATCAATCAAGGGGTCCCGAACCGTACGATGGGGACCGTCGGGATCCGCCGCAGGCTGGCGGCCCGCCTACCTTGATGCGGGGGCATGGTGGTGAAGTTCGGGCTGCTGGGACCGCTCGTCGTCCACGACGGGACCGAGCCGCGGCCGGTGACCGGCCCCAAGGTCCGTGTCCTCCTCGCCGCGCTGCTGCTCCAGGCGAACCGCACGGTGTCCAGGGACGCCCTCAAGGAGGCGCTCTGGGGCGCGTCCGTGCCCGCCAGCGCCGACGCCGCCCTCGCCAACCACCTCACCCGGCTCCGCAGGGTCCTCGCCGCCGCGGACGGCGGCGCCGAGGAGCGCCTGCACACTGTGGCCCCCGGCTACCGGCTGCTCGTCCACGACGGCGAGTTCGACGCCGACGTCTTCGAGGAACGGGTCCGGGCCGTGCGCGACGCCCACCGGCGGGAGGACTGGGAGGAGGTCCGGCGCCAGACCGCGCTCGCCCTGCCGCTGTGGCGCGGCACACCCCTGGCGGATTTGGCCCCCTTCTCCGACACGGAGACGCCCGCCCTCCGGGTCCACCAGCTCGCGGAGGCCCGCCTCCAGGCCCTGGAGTGGAACTTCGACGCCGAACTCCGCCTCGGCCGGCACCACGAGGCCGTCGGCCCCCTGACCACCCTGGCGGCCGAGCACCCCCTGCGCGAGGAGTTCCACGGGCTGCTCATGCAGGCGCTGCACCGGTCCGGCCGCCAGGCCGAAGCCTTCTCCGCCTTCCAGCGGCTCCGAGGGAGCCTCGTCGAGGAGCTCGGCACGGAACCCGGCGCCGCCGTCCAGCAGGCCCACCGGGAACTGCTCGCGGGGGAGCCCGCGCCCCGCCCGGAACCCCGCCGGGCACCGCCCGCCGCCCCGCCGGCCCGTCCGCCCTTCCAGCTGCCCTGCGAAGGAGGCGCGTTCACCGGCCGCGAGGCCGAGGCGGCGACCGTACGGTCCCTCCTCGGCGTGCACCTCGCCGACGGAGGGACGCACCCGCACGCGGGGACACCCGAGAGCGCTGCGACCGATGCGGCCGGCCCGCCCCACCCGAGCGGTGCGGTCCACGGCAGCACCGTGTCCCACGGCGTGCCCCACGCGAGCACCGCGTCCCACGCGGCGGGTGCGCCTGACGAAAGCACCGCGCCCCACGCGCCCGGCCCGCCCCACCCGAGCGGTGGGGCGCCCGTGATCCCGGCCCAGTACCGTCCGGGCCCCTCGCAGGCGCCCTCGTACGTGAGGCCCGTGGTCATCTCCGGCATGGGCGGAGTGGGCAAGACGGCGCTCGCCGTCCACGTGGCGTACCGCGTCCGCGAGGCGTTCCCGGACGGCGCGCTCTACGCCGACCTGCGGGGCTACTGCGGTCACGGGGCGCGCACGGCCCACGAACTGCTCGCCCGCTTCCTGTCCGACCTCGGCGTGCACCACGAGGCGCTGCCCGACGACACCGACGACCGGGCCCTCCTGCTCCAGGCGGCGCTGGCCGACCGCCGCGTCCTCCTGGTCCTCGACAACGCGCGCGACGCCGCCCACGTGGCGCCGCTGCTCCCGGCCGGCGGGCCGAGCGCCGCGCTGATCACCAGCCGGCAGCTCCTCGCCGACCTGCCCGGCTCCGTCAGCGTCCCCCTGTCCCCGCTGCCGCCGGGCGATCAGCACGCGCTGCTCGCCCGCCTCGCTGGCGCCGACCGGGTGCGCAGCGAGCCCGAGGCCCTGGCCGACATCATGGCCGCGTGCGGCGGCCTGCCGCTCGCCCTGCACATCGTCGGCGGCCGGCTGGCGTCCCGCCCCCACTGGCCCCTCGCGCTGCTCGCCCGCCGGCTCACCCCGCACCAGGGACGCCTGGAGACCCTCTCCATGGGCACCTTCGACGTCCAGCGGACCTTCGACATGAGCTACGTGGCCATGCGCGACAGCGACCGCCCGCTGGAACGCGAGGCCGCCCGCGCCTTCCGGGTCCTCGGCCGGGTGTGGTCGGCGCACCCCGTCACCCCGCGGTCCGCCGCCGCGCTCTTCGACCTCCCCGAGGCCCGGGCCGCCGCCGTCCTCGACGTCCTGGCCGACGCGCACCTCGTCCTCAACCCCGAGCCCGACCGGTACGTGCTCCACGACCTGCTCGGCGAGTACGCGGCGCAGCGGGGCGACGAGGAGGATTCGGAGGAGGAGCGCACGGCGGCCGTCCTGCGGATGATCACCTGGTACGTCGCCGCCCTCGCGTCGGCGACCCGCACCGCCACCCGGGAGACGCAGTCCCCGCCGCCGCTCGACGGCGAGCCCGCGACGCCCCTGTCGCTGCCGGTGTTCGCCGACGACGACGAGGCGATCCGCTGGGCCGCCAAGGAACTCCCGGCCATCAGGGACGCGCTGGGCCAGGCCGGGGAACTCGGCCGCTCCGACATGGCGTGGCGGCTGGCCGTGGGGCTCTTCGGCTACGCCAGCACGCACTGGTGGACGATGGAGTGGGACGCCTGCCTCGCGCAGGCGATGGACGTCGCGCGCGCCCACGACGACACGCTCGGGCAGGCATGGCTGCACCGGCGGATGGCCGTCGCCCACGGCATGGCCTTCCGCAACGAGGCGTGCCTGGAGCACCTGCGGATCGCCCTCGACCTCTTCACCGCGCGCGGTGACCTGGTGGCCCAGGCGTCGATCCTCGGCAACATCTCCGCGCTCTACATCCAGGTCGAGGACGCCGACCAGGCACTCGTGCACGCCGAGCTCTCCCGCGACCTGTACCAGCGGACCGGGAACACCCGCGGCGAGGCCCTGCTGCTCAGCCGGATCGCGGATGTCCGGAAGCTGCGCGGCGAACTCGACCTGGCGGCGGCGGACTACCGGCGGGTCATCGAGCTGATCAGTGGTGCCGGTCACTGGGTGTTCCTGGCCACCGCCCTCACGAACCACGCGGACGTCCTCCGTGCCCTCGGGCGGCGCGACGAGGCGTTCGCCGCCCTCACGGAGGCGCTCGCCATCCGCCACCGGATGGACGACCACGGCGGCACGGCCGACTGCCTCGTCTTCACCGCCCGGGCCCACCACCACTTCGGGGAGTGGGCCGCCGCCCGCCGGACCTGGGAGACGTGTCTGGAGCTGGCGCGCAAGCACAACCTGCCCAAGCGGGTCGACGAGTGCCTGGAGGGCCTCGCCGAGCTGCCCCGGATGGCGCACACGGCACCGGGAGCACGCCCCGCACCGGCCGTACCCGTCACCCCGTGCACCTCCGGGACCTCAGGCGGACGCTAGGGCCGATCAGGCCGGGCGTGCCGGCGCCCGGCTCACGCCGCCGTACGCCCTGCCTAGGCCGCCCGTCGCCTCCCGCCGGACGCGGCGGCCCGCGCCACCGCGGCGGTGAGGACGCCGCCGACCACCATCCCGGCCGCGGAGACCAGCGCCAGGGTGCGGACGTCGGCCGGGGCGAGGCGGGCGGGCTGCGCCGGCCGGGAGCCCGGCCCGTGCTCCGCGGCGGCGGGGGCCGACGCGCGGGACAGGCCGGTCCGGGAGTGCCGCCGGCACCGGTCGAGCTGTTCGAGGAGCGGCCGGGGGTCCTGCCCGGCCGCCTGGGCGAACTGCTCGATCACCAGCCGGGTCGGCAGCTGCTTCTGGTTGAGGAACCGTTCCCACGAGGAACGGCTGTAGTGGGTGCGCTGGGCCAGGCCGGCGTAACTGAGCTCCGAGGTCTCCTTGATCTGTCGCATCTCCCTGGCCAGTCGATCCCACGGGTTCTGCTCGTCCGCCCCGCACCTCGTGCCGCTGTCCGTCGCCATACCCTGCCCCCTCCGGTCACGAGTCGTCCCTCGTCACCGACGATTCTCGGACCGGGCTCCAACGGATCGCCAACAGGCGCCCAACGGCCGTTCCCGCCCGTTGTCTGCGCCCGCCTGTGCCGACGCAGAAGCTAGCAACGACGCGCCGGTGGGGGACAGGGCCCGAGCGCCGTCCCGGAGCGGACGGGAGCCCCCGGGACGGCTCCCGCGCCGTACCCGGAAGGCCGCGCGGCGGGCGTCCCGACCGCGTCCCGGGAGGTCAGTCCCGGGAGGGGACGGCCGCCGCCCGGCGCTCCCGGTAGCCGGCGAGCCGCCGCTCCAGGGCGGCCCGGCGCTCCGGCCACTCCTCGGCGATGACCGAGAAGACGGCGGAGTCGCGGAGGCGGCCGTCCTCGCCGGGGGCCCAGGAGCGGGCCGAGCGCCGCAGGACACCCTCGAAGGTCGCGCCGACGCTCGCGATGGCGGCGCGCGAGCGGGCGTTGCGGGCGTCGGTCTTCAGGTCCAGCCGGGCCACGCCCCAGGTCTCGAAGGCGTGCCGGAAGAGCAGGTACTTGGCCTCGGCGTTGATTCCGGTGCCCTGGGCGGAGGCCGCGAGCCAGGTGAAGCCGACCTCGATGGCGCAGAGCCCCTCGCCGGTGGGCCACAGGCGCGGCTCCCAGAAGGAGGTGGCGCCCACGACCCGGCCGGTCGCCGCGTCCACCTGGACGTAGGGCGCGAGCCGGCCGTCGGCGGCGCGGCCGAGCTGCGTGTCGATGTACCCCTCGACCTCCTCCCGGCGCGGCACCCAGGTGAAGCCGTACGAGTCCCGTTCCTCCTCCGCCGCGTCGGCGAGACCGGTGGCATGGTGGTGCCCCAGCGGCTCCAGGCGCACGAACGCGCCCTCCAGAAGCGGCCCTTCCAGCGTGAAACCCATCGATCAGCACTCCGTACGTGTCGAACCCGTCAAAGATCGTCCAGCCGCTGTGCAGCGTCGCAGAGCCCCGCCCGCGCGAGCACCTCATTTCCGGGCCGGACGCGGGCGCGGGACTGTCACGCGACAGGGGACCGCCACGGGAGGGGGAGGGGGAGGGGGAGGGGCACGGGACAGGGAACCGCCACGGGAGGGAGGGGCACAGGACCGAGGACCGTCACGGGAGGGCGAGGGCCCGGAAGGTGTCCCGGACCCGGGCCAGCGGGCCGGCGTCGCGGGTCAGGTAGAGCCGGTTGGTGAGCAGGACGGCCCAGCGGCCCCGCGCCGGGGAGACCCACAGGGCCGTGCCGGTGAAGCCGAAGTGCGCCCAGACGTCGTCCGACGGCGCGGTGCCGGGCGCCGGGTGCCAGAAGAGGCCGCGCGGCGGGACGAGCGCGCCGGTGCGGACGCGCAGGGAGGCGGCCGTCCAGTCGGCGGAGAAGGCACCGGGCACCGGATCGAGGACCTGGCGCAGGAAGCGCCCGATGTCGGCGGTGGTGGTGAAGACCCCCGCGATGCCGCAGGCGCCGCCGAGGAGCCGGGCCGAGAAGTCGTGGACGGTGCCCTTGAGCCGGGTGCCGCTCTCCTCGTCGTACTCGGTGGGCGCGCACCGTTCCCTCGCCGCGGCGGGCAGCGGCCCGTAGCGGGTCTCGGTCATGGCGAGCGGCGTCCAGATCCGCTCCTCGGCGAGGCGGGGCAGCGGTCGGCGGGTGAGGTGCTCCGCGAGGTAGCCGAGGATCAGCGCCGCCCGGTCGGTGTAGGCGACGGCCTCGCCGGGGCGGTGCCGGAGCGGTTCGGCGAGGACGCCGTCCCGGACGTCCTGCGGGTCGGAGCCGTACAGGGCCTTCAGGTTGGCGCGGAGCGGCAGGCCCGCCGTGTGGGTGAGGAGGTCGTGCGCGGTGACCGTGGCCGCGGGCCGGCCGGCGGCCTCGGGCCAGTACGTGCCGAGGGGGGCGGCCGGGTCCAGTTTTCCGCCGTCGACGAGGGTGCCGGTCACGGCCCAGACCGCGAGGATCTTGGTGAGGCTCGCGACGTCGAACAGCGTGTCGTCGCGCATCGGTTCACCGGGGTGCGCGGGGTCCAGCAGGCCGGTGGCGCCGTGCGCCAGGGTGGTGCGGGCGTCGCCCACGGCCCATGCGGCACCGGGGATGACACCCGCGCGCACGGCGTCGTCGAGGAGCCGCTCGAAGGGGTCGCTGCGCTGTGCCAAAGCCTGCCTCCGACGGGTCGGGCGGGGCGGGCCTGTCGGACGGGGCTGACGGGCCGCGCTCCGAAGTGATGCCCCGGCCGTACGGGAAGACACCCTTCCGGCGCCGGCTGTCCCGGCCTGCCCGGTGTCGTCGCCCGGGCGGCCGGTCCGCTTCCCCGGCCGGTCAGCCGCGGGTCATTTGCAGGTCACCTCGTCGCGCGGGGTGTAGTGGGTCTTGAACGTCTCGCGCTTCACCTCGGCGCCGTCGTTCTTGAACACCCGGTCCACCGAGATGTCGAAGCCCTCGAGCGGCGGCTGCACGAGGCACTCCTTGCCGGTGCCCTCGCGCTTGGCGGGCTCCTTGAGGTTGGTGCGCGGTCCGGCGACCGCCTCCACGGAGTCGTACTTCTTCGTGCCGAGGAAGCTCACGGTGACCGACGAGTCCGTCGCGCCCGCCTTGATGTAGATCGGCTTGCCCGTGTCGTTGCGGAACTTCAGGTCGAGGCTGCCCCAGGCGACGGTGGCCTCCCGCCCGGCCGGGTAGCGCTCGATGTAGAAGGAGTGGGCGCCGTACTCGACCGGCTTCACCCCGGCGAAGAACATGGCGTTGAAGACGGTGGTCGCCATGGCCGACACGCCGCCGCCCGGGGCCTCGCGGTACTGGCCGTCGAGGATCATCGTGCCGTCGACGAAGCCGTTGTCCGGGGTGCGCTCGCCGACGGTCCTGTTGAAGCTCCATACCTCGCCGGGCTGCACGACGGAGCCGTTGATGAGCTCGGCCGCCCGGCCGATGTTCGTCGTCCGGTACGGCGCCGTGGGGAAGTTCACCGTGAACGTCGACATCTCCTCGGTGATGCCGAGCCGGGCCAGCGAATCGGAGGTCAACGCCGGCTGGGTGACCTTGGTGGCCACCGGAGCCGTCCGGGCCGTCTCGCCGGACCGGGTGAGCAGCGGGCGTACGGCGTCGCCGAGGGCCTTCGCGGTCACCTCGTGGCCCGGCCGCCCCTCCTTCTCCACCACGACCCTGCCGTCCCGTACCGCGAGGGCCGCCTCGACGGGCGCGCTCGTCAGCCCGGCGAGCGGCCGTGCCACGTCGGGGTCGCGCAGCAGCGCCTCCGGGTCGAGGTCGGCGGTCAGCCGGCCGCCCTCGCTCTTCACGGTGAGGTGGTCGCCGAGGGTGGCGGCCGATATCCGGAGCCGCTCGCTGCCCGCGGTGAGCGTCACCGGTCCGGACACGGCGGGCTTCGCGTACGAGTCGAGGAAGCGGGACACCTCGGCGGCGGGCAGCTTCGGCTCGGTGACGGAGACGGGGAGGTTCACCGCGGAGGCGCCCGTCGTGGCGGGGTAGGCCGCGCGCAGGGTCTCCACGGCCCGGCCGGTGTCCAGCTTCTGGCCGGTCACCGGCTGCGTGGCGACGGGCTTGCCGTCGCGGAAGGCGACCGATCCCTCGCGGACCGTCCGGTCGTTCCCCTTCGCGAGCACGGCCACGGCGGCCTCGGCCTTGGACTCGTCGTAGGCGAACACGGGGTGGATGTCCCGCTCGCCGGAGGAGAACAGCCGCCCGATGACGGTGATCGGGTCGCGGGCCGGGTCGGCGGCCAGGTCGGCGGTCTTCGCCACGTCCACGGTCATGCCCGCGGTGGCGGGGGCGACGGTGGTGGTGAGGTCGCCGACCTTCACGGGTATCGGCGCGGTCCACGAGGCCGGTGCCTCGGCCGCGAGTTTCGCCCGCGCCTCGGCGCGGCTCATGCCGCCGATGTCCACGCCGCCGACCCGGGTGCCGGCCGATATGTCGTCCCCGGCGGTGAGCAGCCCCGCCGCGTAGAGTCCGCCCACGGCGACGGCGACCACACCCGTCGCGATCGCCGCCGTGCGGAGACGAGGGCTGCGCCCCTGGCGGGGCGTCGGGGCATGGTCGGTCCTGGAGCGGGGCACACGCTCTCCCGTGGCGTCGAGGATGGGGAATCCACACGACGGTACGCCGAAAGAGTGTCTTATGCACATAAGCCCCCTTTGACCTGCGGGGATACGGAGCGGGGCAAAGCGGGCACGGAGCGTTCCCGGCCGGCGCCGTACCTCGCCGGGACACCGCCCCAGGGATGTCCCGCCGATCAGGCCAGGATCGACGGACAGGCAGGGATCGACGGACAGGGCACCGCCTAGGCTGGAGCGATGGCCACCCCCAGCCCGAGCCCAGGGCCCCAGTCCGTCGACAGGGCTCTCGCCGTCCTCGACGCGGTCGCCGACGCGGACCGGCCCGTCGGGGCGAAGGCGCTGGCGCGACGGCTCGGCTGTGCCCTCTCGACCGTCTACCACCTCACCGGGCCCCTGATCGCGCGCGGCTACCTCGTCCGCACCGCCGAGGGATACGCCCCCGGGCCCCGCGTCCCGGCCCTGCACCGCTCCCACCAGCGCCACCACGGACTCGGCGCGGGCACGGGCGAGCTTCTCGGCCGGCTGCGGCGCGCCACCGGGGCCGAGGCGTACCACACGGCCTACCGCGAGGGCCGGATCACCGTGGTCGACACCACAGCCCCCGTCACGGACACCGCCCACCCCTTCACACCCGGCCCCGAGGACCGCGCGCACGCCACCGCCCACGGCAAGGCGCTGCTCGCCGCCCTGCCGCGCCCGCTGCGCCGCCGGTATCTGGCGGAGCACGGCATGGCCCGCTTCACCGCGCGCACGATCACCGACGCCGAACGCTTCGAGGCCGAGACCGTCCGGGTGCGCGAGCAGGGCTTCGCCGTGTCCGTCGGCGAGGCGGACCTCGCGTACACCTGTCTCGCCGTGGCACTGCCGGAACGCGGCGACGGGATCGTGCACGCGCTCTCCGTCTCGCTGCCCACCGCCGACTTCGGGCGGCGGCAGGGCGAGCTCAGGGCGGCGCTGACCCGGGCGGTCCCCGGCTTTCCGGCCCTGCCGGAATCCTGACCTCCCCGGCTGGCCGCCGCGGGCGGGCCGCCGCAGAGTGAACGCATGATCTTCATCGCCGTGCGATTCACCGCCCGCCCCGACCACGCCGACCGCTGGCTCGACCTGGTCGCCGACTTCACCCGCGCCACCCGCGAGGAGCCGGGCAACCTGTTCTTCGACTGGTCCCGCAGCGTCGACGACCCGAACGTCTTCGTCCTCCTGGAGGCGTTCGCCGACGCCGAGGCGGGTGCCGCCCACGTCGCCTCGCCGCACTTCGCCGCCGGCCTCGCCGCCATGGCCGGAGCCATCGCCTCCACCCCCGAGATCATCAATGTCGAGGTCCCGCAGCAGGGCTGGGGCGCCATGGCCGAACTCGCCCCGACCGGCGTCTGAGCCGCCCCCGGCCGTCCGGGAGACGCGCCGTCCCGCCTGATAGGTTCGCGTGCACACGCAGGCGGGGCGGCGGCCCGAGGGGAGAAGCGGCACATGGCGGTGAGCGGACGGCAGACCGGCAGGCCCACCCTGGAGGAGGTCGCGGCCAGGGCCGGAGTCGGCCGCGGCACGGTGTCCCGGGTCATCAACGGCTCGCCCAAGGTCAGCGAACAGGCCAAGGCCGCCGTCGAGCGGGCCGTCGCCGAACTCGGCTACGTCCCCAACCGAGCCGCCCGCGCACTCGCCGGCAGCCGGACCGACGCCGTCGCCCTGGTGATCCCCGAGACCGAGGCCCGACTCTTCGCCGAGCCGTACTTCCTCGACATCATCCGCGGCGTCAGCAGCGAACTCGCCGACGCGGACAAGCAGTTGCTGCTCACCCTGATCCGCAGCGACCAGGAGCGGCAGCGCTTCGAGCAGTACCTCGCCGCCCAGCGCGTCGACGGCGTCCTCCTGGTCTCCGTGCACGGCGCCGACCCGCTGCCCGACCAGGTCAGGGCCCTCGGCCTGCCCGCCGTCCTCAACGGCCGCCGGACCGAGGACGAGCGCGTCGCCTTCGTCGACTCCGACAACACCGGCGCCGGCCGGACCGCCGTCGCCCATCTCGCCGCCCGCGGCCGCCGCTCCATCGCCACCATCACCGGCCCGCCCGACATGTACGTCGCCCGCTGCCGCCTCGACGGCTACCACGAGGGCCTCGCCGACGCCGGACTCGACGCCGACCCCGACCTCGTCGCCGCCGGAGACTTCACCGAGGAGGGCGGCCGCCGCGCCATGCGCGAACTCCTGGACCGCAGGCCGGACCTGGACGCCGTCTTCGCCGCCTCCGACGTGATGGCCGCCGGAGCCCGCGGCGTCCTGCGCGAGGCCGGCCGCCGCGTCCCCGAGGACGTCGCCCTCGTCGGCGTCGACGACTCGGCCGTCGCCCGGCACATGGACCCGCCGCTGACCAGCGTCCGGCAGCCCATCGAGGAGATGGGCCGCACGATGGCCCGCGTCCTCCTCCAGGAGATCGCCGACCCCAGCGGCCCCGACGACCAGCCGCGCCGGATGCTGCCCACCGAACTCGTGGTCCGCGCCTCCTCCTGACGCCGGCGGCCCGATCCAGGGCTCCGGGCGCCGAGATGCAACCGCCCCGGGAGCCCCGGAGAATGGACACCGTACGGGGTCCGTACCCGCGACCAGGGCGCTGCCGACTGCGTCCGACCCGACCAGGGGGCGGTCGACGATGCCACTGGGTCAGCCCGACCGGCCGCCCGCCGCGAGCGGGAAACTCCGCAGATGGACGCTGCTGTACCTGCTGGCCGTGACGCTTCTCACCGTCGCCTACCTGAAATACCCCGAACGGCACACCACGCTGTGGGCCCTCATCGGACTGAGCGGCGTCGCCGCCATCCTCGTCGGGGTCCGCATCCACCGGCCCTCCCGGCGCTGGCCCTGGCTGGTGCTGGCCGCCGCCAACCTCGCGTTCGTGGGCGGAGACACCACGTACAACGCCCTGGAGGCGTTCTTCGGCCAGACCAGACCCTTCCCCTCTGTCGCCGACGCCCTGTACCTGGTCACCTACCCGCTGTTCGCCCTCGGCCTCTTCGGCTTCATCCGCTACCGGGCCGTCGGCCGCGACCTCGGCGTCGTCCTCGACGCGCTGATCCTCACCTCCGGACTCGCGCTGCTCTCCTGGGTCAACCTCATCACCCCGCTGGCCCGCAGCGAGGAGATGAGCTGGACCGAGAAGGCCATCTCCATCGCCTATCCGCTCGGCGACGTGCTGATGCTCGCCATGCTCGCCCGGCTCCTCGTCCCCGGCGGTCTGCGCTCCCGCTCCGTGCAGCTCCTCACCCTCGGCACCTGCGGCATCCTCGCCTCCGACGTCATCTACGGCACCCTCCAGCTCAAGGGAACCTGGCAGGTCGGCACCCCCTGGGACCTCGGCTGGGTCGTCTTCTTCACCGCCTGGGGCCTCGCCGCCCTGCACCCCTCGATGACCGGGCTCACCGAGCGGGCCCCCGAACCGGCCCCGAGAGTCGCCGAGCGACGGCTCGCGCTGCTCGCCGGAGCCTCCCTCGTCGCCCCCGCCCTCCTCCTCCTGCAGTCGCTGCGCCACGACCGGGACCAGGACATCGCCGTCATCGCGATCTTCTCGGCGATCATGTTCCTGCTGGTCCTCACCCGGCTCTGGGGCATGATGAACGAGCACGACAGGGCCGAGGAACGCGAGCGCAGCCTCAGGACCGCCGCCGCCTCCCTCGTCGCCGCCCTGAGCCCCCGTGAGGTCGCCGGGGCCGTGGAGACGGCCTCCGCGACGCTCTTCGGCGAGGACACCGACCACCGGGTCCTGCTCCTCACCCGGGACCGCCGGGGCGGTCTCAACGCCGTGGCCACCAACGCCCACCCCTGGAGCTGCCGCACCGAGGCGCTCACCCGGCCCCCCGCCACCGCCTGGCCGCAGCTGGTCGCCGACGGCGCCCGGCTCCTTCCCGTGACCCGGCTCGACCCCGCCGTCGCCGCCGAGGTGGACTCCGAGACCCACGCCCTGCTCTGCCCGCTGGAACTCCAGACTCCCGCCGGACGCGAACCGCTGCTCGGCGTGCTGCTCTTCGCCGGCCCGGAGAAGAAGCTGGCCGAGATCGCCGCCTCCGCCCAGTCCCTCGCCTCCCAGGCCGCCCTGGCCCTGGAGCGCTTCGGACTCACCGAGGAGGTCAACCGCCGGACCAGCGAGGCGTACTTCCGGACCCTCGTGCACAACACCTCGGACGTCATCCTCATCGTCGACGACGACGACACCGTCCGGTACGCCAGCCCGTCGGCCGAGTCCATGTTCGGCCACACGCTCGTCCCGGGCACCCCGCTCACCGATCTGCTCGCCCCCGGGGACGCGGCCGGCGCCCTGCGGGTCGTCGCCGAGGCACGCACCCGTGACTCCTTCGACGACCGCGACGACTGGAAACTCCTCCACGGCGACGCCGCCGACCTGGAGGTCGAGGTCCGGTGCAGCAACCTGCGCAACGAACGCACCGTGCACGGTCTCGTCCTCACCCTGCGGGACGTCACCGAACAGCGGAAGCTGGAGCGCGAGCTGACCCACCGGGCGTTCCACGACTCCCTCACCGGGCTCCCCAACCGGGTGCTGCTCCTGGAACGGATCGAGCGGGCCCTGCTCCGCGGCCGCCGCGAGTCCACCCTCACCTGCATGCTCTTCGTCGACCTCGACGACTTCAAGGTCGTCAACGACACCATGGGGCACTCCGTGGGCGACGAACTCCTCGTCGCCGTCGCCCGCCGCCTCACCGCCGTCCTGCGGCTCACCGACACCGCGGCCCGGCTCGGCGGCGACGAGTTCGCCGTCCTCATCGAGGGGGCCCGCGAACCCCGCGACGCCGAGGCGCTGGCGGCCGAGATCGTGCACTCCCTGAGCCAGCCCTTCCATCTCACCGACGGCGCCGTCTCCGTCTCCACCAGCGTCGGCATCGCGACCGTCCTCGACAGCGCGCACGCCGAGGAACTGCTCGGCCACGCCGACCTGGCCCTGTACGCGGCCAAGGCGGCCGGAAAGAAGCGCTGGCGGCTCTTCCACCCCGAGCTCCACTCCCGGCTCGTCGCCCGGCACGAACTCCAGGCCGGCATGGACACGGCCATCGCCGACCACGCCTTCGCGCTGCGCTACCAGCCGATCGTCGAGGTCGACAGCGGCGCTCCGGCCGGGCTCGAGGCACTGATCCGCTGGCCGCACGCCCGGCGCGGGATGGTGCCGCCCGACCAGTTCATCACCCTCGCCGAGGAGAGCGGCCACATCATGCCGCTGGGCGCCTGGGTCCTCGAACACGCGGCCCTCGACATCGCCCGCTGGCAGCGCGCCCACCCCCGGGCGGCCCCGCTGTACGCCAACGTCAACGTCTCCGCCCGCCAGTTCCGCGACCCCGGGCTGCTCGAAGAGGTACGGCGCACCCTCCACTCCTCCGGACTCGCGCCCGGCTCGCTCGTCCTGGAGCTCACCGAGACCGTCCTCATGCGGCAGGACGCGCAGATCCGGACGACGATGGCCGCCCTCAAGGACATGGGCGTCGCCATCGCCATCGACGACTTCGGCACCGGGTTCTCCTCGCTCAGCTACCTCCGCGAGTTCCCCATCGACGTCCTGAAGGTCGACAAGTCGTTCATCGACGACATCACCACCGACCCCCAGCAGGTCGCGCTCGTCGAGGGCATCGTGCGCATCGCCGACGTCCTCGGCCTCCAGGTCGTCGCCGAGGGAATCGAGCACGAGGAGCAGCGGGCGCTGCTGGCCGACATGGGCTGCCGGTTCGGGCAGGGATTCCTCTTCGCCCGCCCGATGACCGCCCACCAGACCGAGTCGTACCTGCACCGCGCCCCGCCGCCCCCCGGCGACCGCCCGGCCGTCCGGCTCGCCGATCCCCCCGCGACAGGGCCGGCCGTTCCCGCCGCAGGGCCCGCCACCTTCCTCACCGCACCCACCACCCCCACCGCCCCCGTCGTCAGCCCCGCCGCCCGGATCACCGGCCGCGCCCCCGGTCCGGGCGCGGCGGCCCGCACCGGACGGCCCCCGCGCCCGTCCCGCTGGCGGGACCTGGAGCACCTCAAGCGGACCAGCCGCATGTGCGACGCCGTCATCGACGAGATCGACGGCCGGCGCATCCGGGTCGGCGACGACTGGCTCATCGACTTCGCCTCCTGCAACTACCTCGGCCTCGACCTCGACCCCACCGTCATCGACGCGATCGAACCGCAGGTCAGAGAGTGGGGTACGCACCCCAGCTGGTCGCGGCTCATCGGCAGCCCCCGGCTCTACCCGCGGATCGAGGAGCGGCTCACCGAACTCCTCGGCGCCTCCGACACCCTGCTGCTGCCCACCATCACCCTCATCCACCAGTCGGTCATCCCGCTGCTCGCCGGCACCGGACAGGTCTTCGTCGAGGCGCAGGCCCACCGCACGGTGTACGACGGCTGCGTCGCCGCCCGCGGCCAGGGCGCCGAGCTCCACCGCTTCCGCTCCGAACGGCCGGAGGAGCTGGCCGGCCTGCTGCGCGGCGCGCCCGCCGACGCCGGCCGGCTCGTCTGCATGGACGGCGTCAACAGCATGACCGGGAACTTCCCCGACCTGCCCGCCCTGGCCCGGATCTGCCGGGAGCACGGCGCCCTGCTGTACGTCGACGACGCCCACGGCTTCGGCGTCATCGGGGAACGGGGGCCCGGCGAGAGCAGCCCGTACGGCTCGCGCGGCAACAGCATCGTCCGCCATCTCGGCGAGACCTACGACGACCTCGTGCTGGTCGGCGGGTTCTCCAAGGCGTTCTCCTCGCTGCTCGCCTTCCTCGCCGTACCGAAGTGGCTGAAGGACCACCTCAAGGTGGCGGCGGCCCCGTACCTGTACTCGGGGCCCTCGCCGACCGCCTCGCTGGCCACCGCCCTCGCCGGCCTCGACGTCAACGACGAGCGCGGGGACGAGATCCGGGCCGGGCTGTACCGCAAGACGGCCCGCGTCCTCGCCCATGTGCGCGGCCTCGGGATCGCCACGCCCAACACCGACGGGCTGCCCATCATCGAGATCCCCCTCGCCGTCGCCGACGACCTCGACGCCGTCGCCGCCTTCCTCTGGGAGCACGGCATCTACGTGACGCTCGCCTCCTACCCGCTCGTCCCGCGCGACCGGGTGGGCTTCCGCGTGCAGATCACCGCGGCCAACACCGACGAGGAGATCGGCGAGCTGTGCTCGGCCCTCACGGTCCTCGCCGGCCGCTTCCGCCTCCAGTCCACCGACACCGGCCCCGTCGCCGCCGGCCGGCCGGCGGAACCGTGATGGACCGGACCGGGCGGCGTCCGCCGGTGGAGCCCCGCACCCGGCGCAACCGGGACGCCGACTGGAACGCCTGGCCCGTGGCCGACTACCTCGCCGAGAACTACCGCCGGCTCCACCCGTGCGACGTCGGCGTCATCCGCCACCACTCGGCCGTCTACCGGCGCCACGCCCCCGGCAGCCTGGCCCGCACGCTGGAGCTGGGCGCGGGCCCCAACCTCTACCCCCTGATGCTGGCGGGCGCGGCCGCCAGCCGCGTCGACGCCCTGGAACCGAGCGCCGCCAGCGTCCGCTACCTCCGCCACCAGCTCGCCCACGGGGCCGACGCCAGCTGGCGGCCCTTCTACACGCTCTGCCGCTCGCTCGACCCGGCGCTCCCGGCGAGCTGCGCCGAGGCGCTCTCCCGGGTGCGGGTGGTGCGCGGCACGGCCGACGACCTGGTCCCCGGCCGGTACGACCTCGCCTCGATGAACTTCGTCGCCGAGAGCGTCACCGAGGACTTCGAGGAGTTCAGTGCCCTTTGTGCCGCCTTCGTCGGCGCGGTCCGTCCCGGCGGCCGGCTCCTGGCCTCCTTCATGGAACGCATGCCGAGCTACCGCATCGGCACGGGACCCGTCTGGCCCGCGTGCCCCGTCGACGGGGCCACCCTGCGGGGCGTGTTCGCCCCCCGCACCGCCGGCCTGCGGATCGTCCGCCTGGCCAAGGACCTCACCCTGCCCGAGTACGGGGACACCGGCGTGCTCCTGCTGTCGGCGCGGCGTCCCCCGGCCCACGGGTGACGGCGGCCTCCCCGGGGGCCGTCGTCATGCCAGCAACTCACGGTAGAGGGCCGCGTAACGGGCGGCGAACCGCTCCGGGCCGAAGTGGTCCTCGGCCAGTGCCCGCCCCCGCTCGGCGAGCATGTCCCAGGAACGCGGCTGGTCGAGCAGCCAGGCCAGCTGCTGCCCCGTGCGGCGCGGGTCCCCGGCGGGGGCACGCAGCACGGCGGGGCCGAAGTCGGCGAACTGGGGGAGGTCGCTGAGGATGGCGGGCCGGCCCGAGGCGAGGGCCTGGAGCACGGTGAACGGGACGTCCGCCTTGCCGCCGAGGCCGGTCGGCGGGAACAGCAGCACCTGCACGGAGGCGAGGAGCGCGTGCATGTCCTCGACGTAGCCGCGTACCTCGACGTCGACGAGGCCCGCCGCACCGGCCCGTTCCCGCAGCGCCTCGTTGAGGGCCTCGGTGTCCTGCCCCGGCCGGCCGCGCATCGCGAGCACCAGCCGGAAGTCGCTCCCCGCGCGCCGGGCCTCCGCCGCCGCGTCGATCGACTCCTCCGCCCCGCCGTGCGGATCGTGGTGCCCCGAGAAGAGGACGGCGGGGTAGCCCTCCGGGCGCGGCAGGTACGGCCACTCGTCCAGGGCGATCATGGGCGGGATCACCCGTACGTCCCCGAACTCGGCGGCCCGCATCCGGCGTGCCATCGACTCGGACAGGGCCACGGTCGTCCCCAGCGGCCGGCCGCGCGCCAGGAACCGGGTGTCCATCACGCCGGGCACGGTGTGGACCACCGGCCGCCTGCCGAGCAGCAGCGGGCGCAGCCACGAGAAGGCGGGGAAGCCGCGGCCGACGGTCAGGAAGGCGTGCACCAGGTCGACCCGGCGGGCGAACACCGCCCCGGCGAGCACGGCCTGTACGCGCCCCGCCGGGTGCGGCGCGCCGTTCCGGGAGACGATCCGGACGGGCCGCCCGCGCGCGGGCGGGGCAGGCGTCGGGTGGCGGCCCGGCCGGGGCGAGAACCAGACGAAGTCCACATCCGGCAGGGACTCCAGGACGTCTGCGGCGAGCCGCACGTCGGACCCCTCCACCCCGTCCAGCGGACTGCCGGTCAGGAGGAGGACGCGGGGCCGCCGCTCAGCGCCGGGCATCGGGCGCCTCCGCGCCGGTGGCGCCGACGACCGTCCGGGCGGAGCGGCCGGTCAGCGGGTCGTCTGCCACGACGCACCCCTCTTCGTCGGCCGCCGCGGGGAGGCGGGCGTGTCGAGGAGCCGGTGGGCCAGGGCCAGGTAACGGCCCGTCGTCTCGTCCCACGTGTAGTGCTGCGCGGCCAGCGCCGAACGCCGTCCCAGACGGCGCCGGAGCGCCGCGTCACCGGCCAGCTCGGTCATCCGCTCCCCGAACGCGGCCACGTCGAACGGCGCCACCGCCACGTCCCCGCCGTCGCGCATCCAGTGCAGCGCGGGCAGGTCGAAGTGGAGGACGGGCTTGCCGTACGACATGGCCTCGAGGGCCACCCGGCCGAATGCCTCGTGGCGGGACGGCATCACCAGGAACGCGCTGTCACGCAGGAGTTGACGCTTGCGGTCCTCCTCGGCGTACCCGACCCAGTGGATCCTGGGCTCGGGTCCGCTCGTGCGGGCGGCGACGAGGGCGGCGAGCCGGCGTTCCTCGGCCGGGGCGCCGCTCCCGGCGAGCAGCAGGTCGAGGGGCGGCCCGGCGCGGTCGTACGCGTCGAGCAGCAGGTCCAGGCCCTTGCCCCAGGTGTCGATCCGGCCCAGGTACAGGATGAACTGCCCGGAGCCGAGCCGGGCCTCGTCGAGGCCGCGCTGCTCGACACCGTCGGCGAAGACCTGCACGTCGGCCCGTGGGCTGAGGCGCCGGACGGCCGGGCCGTCCGCCGCGTTCATCACCACGATGTGCCGGTAGCAGCGCAGCCCCAGCCGCTCCACCAGGGAGAACGGGACGTGGCGCCGCAGCCCCGGGGCCCGCGCGCCGCGGCCTTGGTCGATGCCGATGACGGGAGCGGCCGTCGTCAGCGGCAGGAAGCTCGTCGAGAACGGGGGAGTGAAGCTCTCCAGCCACAGGTCGTGCCGGATACGGCGGGAGACGAGCGGCAGCAGCGCCAGGAACAGCAGCCGTCCGGCGCGCGGCCCCGCCCGGCGGACGGGCAGCCGCACGTACCGGATGCCGTCGCGCTCCACGGCGCCGCCGTCCCGCCCCGCCGTCACCACGGTCACCCGGAAGTCCTCGGCCAGCCTCCGGGCCACCTTGCCGGCCACCAGGGCTCCGCCACCCCGGTGGCCGGGGTCCTCCGCGTCGTCGTACACCGACACCACCACGTGACGCCGCCCGCTGCCGTCCGGGCCTCCCCGTGGGCCCCGCGCGGCCTGGTCCGGCGCGGGTGCGGCGGCCGCCCTGCGCGCGCGTACGGCGGCGGCCTCCTCCCGCGCTCGTACGACGGACTCGTCCCGTTCCCGCAGCGCGCCGAGGACCCGCTCCAGGGCCGCACCCGCGACCAGGGACGGGGGTCGTTCGCCGTCCAGCCGCGCGATCCCCGGCAGCCGGCGCGACCAGCACCGGTACCGGGCCCACCAGGCGGCCGCAGGGCCGGCGCGGGAGTCCCGGTCGTGGCCTCGGGCCGGGTCCGGCCCGCTCTCCACGAGAAGCGTCAGGGCATAGCCCCGGGCGATCCGGTGGAAGGCGCGCGCCGCCCCGGAGGCGGCCGGGGGGTCGAACTTCACCAGGCCGTCCAGTGGGCCCCGGTCGGTCACGACCACGGCCGGTCCGCCGCGCGCCCGCTTCCGGGCCACGGCGCGGGCCCATGCGACGCGGGCGGTGAGCTCGCCCGCGTCGAGGAACGCGTGGGCACGGCGCAGCCGGGATCCCCGGCGCTCGGGATCCGAGGCGCGCCGCGCCCACCCGTCCCCACCCGGTTCCCCCGCATCCCTCACCCGTGGCGGAACCGGGAATCTGCGGCACAGGAAGCAGTCGTGGCCGTGTACGCCGACGACGGTGAGCCCGCGCTCGCGGAGCAGGGGCACGAGCCTGCCGGCCAGCGAGGACCCGCCCGTGCCGTCGGGGCCCGACACGGCGATCAGCAGAGGACCTCGTGGGGTGCTCACGGCACCCGCCTCCGGGCCCCGTCACGGAACGCCCGGGCGCGTGATCCGGGGTGCCGCGACGGGACGAGGGTGATGTGCGCGCCGGCGGGGAACGGGAGACCGCACCGGGCGTCGGTGGCACGGGACGGGGAGGGGCGCCCGAGCGCGTACGTGTCCGCCCGCACGCGGCAGAGCGGCCCACGGCCGTGCGGCGGCGGGCACTGGGGGCACGAAACGGCGGTCAGGAGTGCCGGGAGGACCGGTCCACGCTGCACCGGCGGTCGGACGGGCCGGTGGGGGAGCGGTACGGGTGGGCCGTCGGCGTCGGCTGGGCCGCCGGAATCGCGGCGGCGCGCGGCGTGGGTGCGGACCGTGCGGGCGCGACGGCGGCGGGCCGCTCCGCGCGGCCTGCACGCCCGGCTCAGGGGCGGGGTGGCGGCGGCGCGGATCCGGTCGGAGACCCGGCGTGCCGGGTGACCGGTCGGGCGGTGCGGGGAGGGGCGGGCCGGGCGGCGGCGGGCCTCGGCGAGGGGCCAGTCGGTCACCCGCCGCAGGGGATGCGGCGCGGGTACCGCCGGCGTTCGGCTGATCTGGAGTGAGGTCACGACGAGCCTCTTCCGGCAACCGACCCTACCGAGGGTCTCTGGCCTGTCCTGAGATGTCCGTCCGGACACCCGGCCGGAACTTCTGTCCCGAAATCATGCTGTTTCCAGGGTTAGCTTCCCGGGGGTCATTCGTCAACCGGGGGAGCCCCGGTACCGCCGGCCGTGCCCGTGGGTCAGCCGCGACAGCGCGTTGTGCGGCCGCTCGTCGAGGAGCGTGCCGAGGATGCGCGTGCCGTCACGGACGGTACGGGCGGGCGAGGGGCCGGGGCGGCGCGGAAGCTCGCGACTCGGCACCTCGGCCACCCGCAGGCCGTAGTGCAGGGCGTGCGTGACGAGTTCCGCCCCGAGTTCGACCCCGTCCTCGCGCAGGTCGAGGAGGTCGACGAACGAGCGCCGGAACGCGCAGAATCCGTACCAGAGATCGGTGAGGGGCTGCCCGTACAGCCGGCGTGCGACGCGCAGCAGCGCGCGATGGCCCACGCGCCGCACCAGCGCATGGTCGGCGACCTCTCCGCCGGCGATGAATCGCGATCCTTTGACGAAGTCGTAACCGCTTTCCAGATAGTGCAGGAAATGCGGGATCTCATGCGGGGACATGCTCCCGTCGGCGTTCATCAGCACGATCAGATCGCCGGTGGCGGCGAGGAGTCCCGCGTGCGGGATGTCGCCCCGCTCGAAGTCCCAGGCCCCCAGGCCCCGGACGGTCAGGCCGGGTCTCGCGCGGCCCTCGCCGGTGGGCCCGCCGACCAGCACGACCTCGCCCACGCTCGCCGGAACCTGGTCGAGGAGCAGGTCGAGGGCGGGTCCCGGGTCTCCGCCGCCGGGGCGGGCCGTGAGGACGAGACTCACCGTGCGCGTGCCGGACCCGGGAGCCCGGTCGGTCGAGCGGCGCCGGGGATGCGCGTCACTGCTCATCGGTACGGCTCATTACTCATCGGAACGGCCTTCCGCGCGGCGGACCCGCTTCTTCCAGAATCCTGCGCCGGCGGTGAAAGCGCCACCAAGAGCGGAAGAATATGCCGCCGGCCGCGAAGGGATAACCCCTTCCCGGGTCCGGAAAAGACTGATCGTTTCCCGTGGAATTCCCGGCCGTTTCGCCGAGTGGTCGCCGCGCGGCATACAATCCCGTCATGGCAGGGCGAATTGAGGACTACGCCCTCGTCGGTGACCTGGAGACCGCTGCGCTCGTCGGCACCGACGGGTCCGTCGACTGGTGGTGCGCGCCGCGCTTCGACTCGCCCGCCTGCCTCGCGGCCCTGCTCGGCGACCCCGACCACGGCCGCTGGCTCCTCGCGCCCGTCGGCGCCGCCCGCTGCACACGCAGGAGCTACCGCGGCGACACGCTCGTCCTCGACACCGTCTGGGAGTCCCTCTCGGGATCGGTCCGGGTCACCGACTTCATGCCGCCGCGCTCCCTCGGCGAAAGCTCTCCGACGATCGTCCGCGTCGTCGAGGGGATCTCCGGACGGGTCGCGATGCGGGGCGAGTTGAGGGTCCGCTTCCACCACGGCAGCATCGTGCCCTGGACCCGCTCCCTGGACCGCCGCACGGTCGCCTCCGTCGCCGGACCCGACGCCGCCTACCTCTCCTGCGGCCCCGGCGTCGATCCCGTCGTCACCCGGGACCGCACGACGTTCGCCTTCACCGTCCCGGCCGGACGCCGCGTCGCGTTCACCCTCGGCTGGCGCCCCTCGCACGCCAACGCACCGCCCGCCGACTCGCCCGCCAGGATCGACGCCGCCCTCTCCCGTACCCTCGCGCTCTGGAACGACTGGGCCGCCACGCTCCGTTACGAGGGCCCGGCGAGGGAAGCCGTCATCCGCTCCCTGCTCACCCTCAAGGCGCTCACCTACGCCCCCACGGGCGGCGTCGTCGCCGCGGCCACCGCCTCGCTCCCCGAGTCCATCGGCGGGCAGCGGAACTGGGACTACCGTTTCTGCTGGCTGCGCGACTCCACCTTCACGCTGTCCTGCCTGCTGCGCGGCGGATACCGCAGGGAGGCGCTGGCCTGGACGAAGTGGCTGCTGCGCGCGGTCGCGGGCGACCCCGCCGACCTCCAGCCGCTCTACGGGGTCGAGGGGCAGCGCCGGCTGCCCGAGACGCAGGCCGACTGGCTGCCGGGATACGAGGGTTCACAGCCCGTCAGATTCGGCAACGCGGCCGTGGACCAGTTCCAGCTCGACGTCTACGGCGAGGTGCTCAACACCGTCTACTCGGCCGTCCGGGCCGGCGTCGTCCTCGACCCGCCCGCCTGGACCCTGATCGCCGCGCTCCTGGAGTACCTCGGCGAGCGCTGGCGGGAACCCGACGAGGGGATCTGGGAAGTGCGGGGCCCGCGCCGCCACTTCGTCCACTCCAAGGTCATGGCGTGGGTCGCCGCCGACCGTGCCGTCCGGCTGGCCCGGGTCGCCGGACTGCGCGGCTCCGTGCACCGCTGGCAGGCCCTGCGCCAGGAGATGCACGCGGAGATCTGCACCCGCGGCTGGAGCGCCGAGCAGGGGTCCTTCACCCAGTCGTACGAGAGCCACCAGGTCGACGCCACCGCCCTGTTGATCCCCCGGCTCGGCTTCCTCCCCGCCCGTGACCCCCGGGTGCTGGGCACCGTGCAGGCGATGGAACGCCTCGACGACCACGGATTCCTGCGCCGGTACGGCGACGTCCGCGACGGCGGCACCCATGCCCTCGACGACCTCGGAGGCACCGAAGGTTCCTTCGTGGCGTGCACGTTCTGGTACGCCGACGCCCTCGCCATGTGCGGCCGCCCCGGCGAGGCCCGGGCCGTCTTCGAGCGGGTCCTCGCCGTCCGCAACGACGTCGGCCTGCTCGCCGAGGAATGGGACCCGGTCGCCGCCCGCCAGCTCGGCAACATGCCGCAGGCGCTCAGCCACGTGGCCCTGGTGAACACGGCGTTCACGCTGTACGGCACGCGCCGCCACGACCGCGCCCTCTCCGGTCACCTCGCTGTGGCATGATCGCGCCGACTTCCGGCACGGCGCCGGAGCCACAGGGGGTGGCACATGACCTGGTATCTCGCGCTGCCGAGCCTCGTGCTCGCCGTTCTGCTCGTCCCCGCCGGCGTGGCGGCGCTCCGCACCGGCTGGATGCTCCCGTGGCAGCGGCGGCACGTGTACCGGACGCAGCTCTTCGGCTGGGCACAGCTGGTCATGGCCGGCGCGTTCACCGTCCAGGCCGCCTCGGCCCTCCTCGACGACCGCGCGCTGCGCCAGGCCGCGAGCACGGCCGGCGTGCTGGGCATCCTCTGCGGGCTCGTCCTCCTCGTCCTGGCCCAGCGCCCCCGCACGGACCACTGAGCGGGCGGGGGCCTCGCCGGGCCCCGGAGCGCTGAGCGGGCGGGGGCGACGCCGGGCCACCGACCTGCCGAGCCGGTGCGTCGGAGCCGAGGTACCCGGACCGCCGAGCCGGCGCCGTCAGGGCCGGGGGCCCCGGTCCTCGTCGTGCAGGATCCAGCGCCCGTCGCCGCCGCGGCCCGGCCGGAAGCGGCGGCCGTCCGGCCGGGGCCGCGAGTCGTGCCACTCGCTCATCACCTCCAGGGCCACGAAGGCGGCGATCCCCAACGCCACCACGATCGCGCCCAGGACGAACCATCCGTTCGGTGCGAAGAACCCGATCGCGATGAGGACCAGCACTCCGATACCGATCTTGCGCGGCAGCGACATGTCAGACGTCTCCCCCCGGAGCGTGCGTGCGGATGTCCGGGCAGACGCCCGCGCCCGCCCGCCCGGTTCCCGACCCCGGCGTGTCGTTCGGGTGCGCCCAGCGGGCGTCCCGGCCGCGCGTGGGTTCGAATCGGGGCATGGCTTCCTACGACAGGCACCGCGCCGGCGGCTCCCCGAGGCCGATGGAGACCGGTGACACCTGGTGGTACGCCGCCGTGGCCGGCGAGGCCGCCGGCTCCTTCAGCGCCCGGGTCCGGACACGGACCCGGCGTGCCTGCCTCGGGGCGGTCCTCCTCCTCACGGTCGTGTACGCCGGCCTCGTCCTCACGGCGACCGGCCGCCGCTGGGGCGATGCCGCCCTGACCGGCCGACGCGCGGACACCGCCGCCGTCGACCTGCTGCGCGACCACCCCTCGCTCGCCGGCCTCACCACCTTCTCCCTGGCGGCCGGCTGCGTCCTCCTCCTCGCCGTCGGCCTGATACGCAAGCGGTACGCCCTCACCGGCGCCGCCGCGGGCGCCGTCGTCACGGCCCTCGCCCTCACCCTCCTGCTCCAGCGGTACGCGCCCCGCCCGCGCCTCGTCGACACCGGCGGCGCCCTCGTCCCCAGCGGCTTCCCCGGCATCCAGACCACGCTCGCCCTGGGCATCGCCTTCGGCCTGGTCCTCGTCGTCCCCTACCGGCTCCGGAGCCTCGCCGTCGGCGCCGGAACCCTGTGGGCCGTCGCCGTCGGCGCGTACACCATCGCCGCGGGGCGGCACCGGCCCGGCGACGTCATCGCCGCCGCCCTCGTCGTCCTCGCCGTCGAATGCGGACTCCTCGCCTTCCTCGCCCGCAAGGGCAAGGTGCGCCCCGGCCCCCGGCGCGGGCCCTTCCTGCCCGGCCTCCCGGTGACCGTCCCGCTCGCCCTGCTGACCGCCGCCGGCCTCGGCGCCGGCCTCTGGCTGCTCGGCGACACCCTCTCCCTGCCCGCCACCGCCCCCTACGACCCCGCCGAGCTCCGGCTCGCCCACCGCTGCGGCCAGGCCCTCGCGGCCGGTGTGACCGCCGCCACCGCACTGGTCCTCCTCGGGCTGCTCCGGCGCGTCGACGTGGACGGCGCCCCCGTCCCGTACCGGCTGGGCGGGCCGTTCGTGGAGGCCGCGGGGGTGCCGCGCGAGGGAGAGCTCGTGGGCCCCTTTACGGACGACCTCGATCACGAGATATCTTGATGTCGAGCAATCTCGCATACGCAGACGTGGAGCGGAGCACCCTGGTGACTGACTCGACCATCATTTACACCCACACTGACGAGGCGCCCGCCCTGGCGACGTACTCGTTCCTGCCCGTGATCCAGGCGTATGCCTCGCAGGCCGGCGTCACGGTCGAGACGCGGGACATCTCCCTCGCGGGCCGCATCATCGCCGTCTTCCCGGAGTTCCTGGAAGAGGGCCAGCGCATCGCCGACGCCCTCGCCGAGCTCGGTGACCTGGCCAAGACGCCCGGCGCCAACATCATCAAGCTGCCGAACGTCTCGGCGTCCATCCCGCAGCTCAAGGCCGCGGTCGCCGAGCTCCAGGCGCAGGGCTACGCCCTCCCGGACTACCCGGACGACCCGCAGACGGACCAGGACAAGGACGTCCGCGCCCGCTACGACAAGATCAAGGGCTCGGCCGTCAACCCGGTCCTGCGCGAGGGCAACTCCGACCGCCGCGCGCCCGGCTCGGTCAAGAACTACGCGAAGAACCACCCCCACCGCATGGGCGCCTGGACCTCCGAGTCCCGGACGAACGTCGCCACGATGGGCGAGAACGACTTCGCCTCCACGGAGAAGTCCGTCGTCATCGCGCAGGACGACACCCTCCGCTTCGAGTTCACCGCCGCCGACGGCACCACCGGCGAGCTCCGCGAGCCGCTGAAGGTCATCGCCGGCGAGGTCGTCGACGCCGCCGTCATGCGCGCCGCCGCGCTCCGCACCTTCCTCGGCGAGCAGGTCGACCGCGCCAAGGCCGAGGGCGTGCTCTTCTCCGTGCACCTCAAGGCCACGATGATGAAGGTCTCCGACCCCATCGTCTTCGGTCACGTCGTGCGCGCCTTCTTCCCGAACACCTTCGCGAAGTACGGCGAGGTCCTGGTCGCCGCCGGCCTGTCCCCCAACGACGGCCTCGGCACCATCCTCAACGGCCTGGACTCCGTGCCCCACCTCGGCGCCGAGATCAAGGCGTCCTTCGAGGCCGAGCTGGCCGAGGGCCCGGCCCTCGCCATGGTCGACTCCGACAAGGGCATCACCAACCTGCACGTGCCGTCCGACGTCATCGTCGACGCCTCGATGCCGGCCATGATCCGCACCTCCGGCCACATGTGGGGCCCGGACGGCCAGGAGGCCGACACCCTCGCGGTCCTCCCGGACCACAGCTACTCGGGCGTCTACCAGGCCGTCATCGAGGACTGCCGCGCCCACGGCGCCTTCGACCCGTCGACCATGGGCTCCGTCCCGAACGTCGGCCTCATGGCGCAGAAGGCCGAGGAGTACGGCTCCCACGACAAGACCTTCGAGATCGCCACCGCGGGCACCGTCCGCATCGTCGACTCCTCCGGCGCCGTCCTCCTGGAGCAGGAGGTCGCCGAGGGCGACATCTTCCGCGCCTGCCAGACCAAGGACCTGCCCATCCAGGACTGGGTCAAGCTCGCCGTCACCCGCGCCCGCGCCACCGGCGTCCCGGCCGTCTTCTGGCTGGACGAGAACCGCGCCCACGACGCCAAGCTGATCGCCAAGGTCGACGAGTACCTCACGCAGCACGACACCGAGGGCCTGGAGATCAAGGTCCTGTCCCCGGTCGAGGCGACGAAGTTCTCCCTGGAGCGCATCCGCCGCGGCGAGGACACCATCTCCGTCACCGGCAACGTCCTCCGTGACTACCTGACCGACCTCTTCCCGATCCTGGAGCTGGGCACCAGCGCCAAGATGCTGTCGGTCGTCCCGCTGATGGCGGGCGGCGGCCTCTTCGAGACCGGCGCCGGCGGCTCCGCCCCGAAGCACGTCCAGCAGCTCGTCAAGGAGAACTACCTCCGCTGGGACAGCCTCGGCGAGTTCTTCGCCCTGGCCGCCAGCTTCGAGCACCTCGCGACCACGACGGGCAACGCCCGCGCCCAGGTCCTCGCCGACACCCTCGACCGCGCCACCGGCACCTTCCTCAACGAGGACAAGTCGCCGACCCGTCGCCTCGGTGGTATCGACAACCGCGGCAGCCACTTCTACCTGTCCCTGTACTGGGCCCAGGAGCTGGCCGCCCAGACCGAGGACGCGGAGCTCGCCAAGGCGTTCGCGCCGCTGGCCGAGACCCTCGCGGCCAACGAGCAGAAGATCGTCGACGAGCTCGTCGCCGTCCAGGGCTCCCCGGCCGAGATCGGCGGCTACTACCAGCCCGACCCGGCCAAGGCCGCGGCCGTGATGCGCCCGTCCGCCACGTTCAACGAGGCCGTCGCGTCCCTCGCCTGACCGGCGCGAGACCCGTACCGCCCCGGCCGGAATCTCCTCCGGCCGGGGCGGTCCCGTCGGTGGCGCATCCGCCGTTCGGGTGTGAACCTGGATGGATGAGCTGGGCATCTTGGACGACCGCCGGTGTCTACACCGGGCGAGGTGGGGTGCTGACCGTCGAGGCAGGCGTCGTCACGGGCGATGTGACCGTGCACACGACCTGGACCGAGACCGAGGCACGCGTGGCCGTGCAGTACAGCGGCGCATCCGACTGGTTCACCATGTCGGGCAGTCCCGTTCCCTGCGCTACGGAGAGGGAGAGCCGCGATCTGCACGACGCCGTCGTGGCGGCCGTCCGGGAGGGGAACGGGGCCACGGTCCCGACCCTGCCCGCCGCACCACCGGTGTAAGGTCCCGCGCCAGGCGCCGGAAAGACGTGCTGTCGGCAAGAAGTGTTATCCCTCCCGCGCCCACGGGTCTCCGAACGACGGGGGACTCGTACCAGGGATGAGGGAGCAGACCCATGCACAGCGACGAGCGCCGCACCACCGCACTGGTGGAGGCGGCCAGGGCCGGTGACGCGCACGCCAGGGACACACTGGTACGCGCGTACCTGCCCCTCGTCCACAACATCGTCGGCCGGGCCCTCGACGGCCATGCCGACACCGACGACATCGTCCAGGAGACGATGGTCCGCGCCCTCGACGGCCTCACCGGCCTCCGCGACCCGGCCCGCTTCCGCTCCTGGCTCGTCGCCATCGCCATGAACGGGATACGGCGCCGCTGGCGCGAGAACCAGCAGGCACCCGTACCCGGCCTCGACCGGGCCGAGGAGCTCGCCGACCCGGCCGGCGACTTCACCGAACTCACCATCCTCCGGCTCGGCCTCTCCGGGCAGCGCCGCGACGTGGCCCGCGCCACCCGCTGGCTCGACGAGGACGACCGGGAACTCCTCGCCCTCTGGTGGCTGGAGGCCGCGGGAGAACTGACCCGCGCCGAGGTCGCCGAGGGCCTCGACGGGATATCCCCGCAGCACGCCGCCGTCCGTATCCAGCGCATGAAGGAACGCCTGGAGACCGGCCGGTGCGTCGTGCGCGCCCTGGACGCCGTGCCGCCGTGCCCGGAACTCGCGGAGATCCTCACGGGCTGGGACGGCCGCCCCTCCCCGCTCTGGCGCAAACGCGTCGCCCGCCATCTGCGCACCTGCGCCGGCTGCACCGGCCGTGTGACCGGCCGCCGCGGACTCGCCTCCGTCGAGAGCCTGCTGGTCGGCATCGGCCTCGTCCCCCCGCTCGCCGCCGGGGCGGCGCTCCGGGGCGCGGAGCCCTTCACCGCCGAGCCCGCCGGGTTCGGGACCGGCACCCGCTGGACGCGCGCCCGCCGGGCCTGCCTCGCCGGCGCCGCCGCCGTGGCCGTCCTCGGTGCCGTCGCCCTCCTCGTACCCCGGCAGCCCGAGACCCGCCTGACGCCCGCCCGGCCCGTCGCCGCGCCCCCGGCCACCGTGCCTCCGACCACCCCGGTGGCGACCGTCGCCGCCCCGGCACCGACGACCCGGGCGCCGAAACCCCGCAGGACGACCCCGCCCCCGGCACCCCGTCCCACCGCCGAGGAACGGCTGACCACACGCGTCAACCGGCTGCGCGCGGCGGCGGGTTGCGCCCCGCTGCACACCGACCGGCGGCTGGTCTCGGCGGCCCGGGCCTACGCCCGGGACATGGTCGCGCGCGGCTACTACGGGCACAGCAGCCCCGAGGGCGACTTCGCCGACAAGCGGATCACCGCCGCCGGATACGAGTGGAGCGCCTGGGCCGAGAACCTCGCCCAGGGTCCGTCCGACCCGGAGACCGTCGTCGAGGACTGGACCGACGGGGCGATGCACGAGGAGAACATGCTCGACTGCCGGTACCGGGACACCGGAGTGGCGTCCGTGCCCGGTCCCGAGGGCACCATCTGGGTGCAGAAGCTGGCCGCCCCCGCCTCCTGACGGCCGCGCCCCGACTCGGGGCGCCGCCCTAGCCGCCCGTCCGGTGGGGCGATCCGTCGGTCCGGCGATCCGTCGGACTCAGCGTCTGGCGCCGAAGTCCTGCACCCACCAGGGGCCGTTGGCGGTGAGGGTCACGCCGACGCCGATGTCCTTGAAGGCGCAGTTGAGGATGTTCGCCCGGTGGGCGGGACTCTCCATCCAGTCGTCCATGGCGCGGGCCGGCGTCGTCGGGCCGCGGTGGATGTTCTCCCCCCAGGTCGACCAGGAGTACCCGGCGCCGGTGATCCGGTCGCCCGCGTCCCGGCCCTCCGGCGTGTGGTGCTCGTAGTAGTCGCGGGCCGCCATGTCGTCCGCGTGCCCCTGGGCCGCGCTGCGCAGTCGGCTCTCGGAGCGCAGCGGGCCGCAACCGGCCCTCTCCCGTTCGGCGTTCGCGAGGGCGACGACCTCCTGGGCGAACTGCCCGATCCGGCCGCCGGCCGCCGCCTCGGCGGCACGACGGGGGGAATCGTGTACGGCGGCCGGGGCCGGCGCGGCCACGTACACCCCGAGTACCACGGTGAGCACGGCGGCCGCCGCCCCGACGAGGGTGACGGTGGTACGGAACGAGGGGCGGCGGAGTGTCCGGCGACGTGCCCGGCCGTCCTTGTGGTGCCGGCCGTTCGCGCGCGCCGCCGGTTCCCCGCTCCGTCCGGGTGCGGGGCGGTGGCGACCGGCGGGAGCGGCCTCGGGGGGCGTTTCGGGGCCGGCGTCCGCGGGTCGGCCGTGGCCTCGGTCTCCGGCACGGTCGGGCCAGCCGACGGGACCCGGGTGGCCGGGCCGGCCGACGTGACCGACGTGATCGGGCTGGTCGGGACGGCCGGGCTGGTCGGGACGGCCGGGACGGTCGTGGTGCCGCATGGAGCTCCGCTCTCTCGCCGAGGTCGCCGGAGGATCCGGTGCGGGGGGAGCCACCGGGGCGACGGCGGTAACACTTTCCGGCCCCGGCCGCCCCGACACTCTCCGTCAACCCGACGCGTCAACCCCTTGCGTCAACCCACGTCCGAGCTTTTCAGCCCTGCGGAACGACCGCCACCGGGCACGGCGCGAGATGGAGCGCCGCGTGCGCCACGGAACCGATCCGCGGCCCGATCGCGCCGCGCCGGGCCCGTCGGCCGACCACCAGGAGCTGGGCGGCTCCCGATGAGGACAGCAGGACCTGTCCCGCGCTGCCCAGTTCGACGTGCTCCGACACCGGCACGTCCGGGTACCGCTCCCGCCAGGGGGCCAGCGCCTCGCGCAGCGCCTTCTCCTCGTACGGGACGAGCCCGCCGGCCTCGTCGGCGAGCCGCATCGAGGCCGGGCTGTACGCGTAGAGCGACGGCAGGCTCCACGCGCGGACCGCCCGCACGGACGCCCCGCGCGCGGCGGCCGTCTCGAAGGCGAAGCCCAGCGCGGCGGCACTGTCCTCCGGATCGCCGTGCTGGCCCACCAGGACGGGTCCGGTGGGCGGTTCCGCCTGCTCCCCGTCCCGCGACCGGACGGCCACCACCGGGCGGTCGGCCTCCGCGATGATCTGCTGGCCGTACGAGCCGAGCAGGAATCCCGCCACGGGCCCGTGGCCGCGCGAGCCGATGACGAGCATCTCGGCCCGGTCCAGGCCGGCGAGCAGCGCGGCGACCGGGGTGTCGGGGAGCACCTCCGCCGACAGCGCGAGCTCCGGGTGGCGTTCCGCGATCGTGGCCTCGGCCTCGCGCAGGACGGCGAACGCCGCGCGCTGCTGGTCATCGGGATCCTGGACCAGGGGGAGATCGAGCGGTTCCCAGCGCCAGGCATGGGCGAGCCGGAGCGGGAGGCCCCGGTGGAGGGCCTCGCGGGCGGCCCAGTCGGCCGCGGCGAGGCTCTCCGGGGAACCGTCCACTCCGGCGACGATCTCACGACTCATCAGGCTGCTCCCGTGGGTGCGGTGACGGGCCCCGCCGGGGGCCGGGCCCTGTTGACTCCAGCTTGGGCCCATCGGCCGCCCGGCGAGAGGGCCGGACGTCCCGACATGCCGGACCGTCCGTCCCTTTTTCCGTACGGGGCGGTGCGCTCAGACCGGCAGGGTGAGCCGGGCGTGGGTGCCGTTGAGGTAGTGGTCCCCGATGTCGCGCAGCCGGTGGGCGGCCTGCGTCGGGGCGGTCAGCGCACGGGCGTTGCGCCAGAACCGGTCGAAGCCCGGGCCGCCGCCGCGGTCGTCGGCGCCCGCCGTGCCGTCGACGAGTTCGAGGACACGGGTGGTGATGTGGACGGCCGCCCGGCCGGTGACCGTCTCGGCCGCCGCCACCAGGACGGCGATGTCGGCCCGTTCCTCCGGTCCCAGCGACCAGCCGGCCAGCAGGCCGCGCGCCAGCGCGTCGGTCGCCCGCTCGACCACCGCCGCGGCGGCGTGCGCGGCCGTCGCCAGTTCCCCGTACGCGAGGAGGAGGTAGGGGTCGTCCCCTGCGGGTGCGGTGCCGTGCGCCTCGGAGGGGTCTCCCGCCGGGTCCGCCGGGACCGGGCCGGACTGCCCGGCCCGGCTGATGTCCCGGGCCTCGGCGAGCGCGCCCTCGGCGATGCCCAGACCGACCTGGACGAGCAGCAGCCGCAGGGCCAGCGGTGCGAGGGTGGTGAAGGGGGCGACGGCGTGCTCGTCGTGGGGGAGCGTGCCGAGGACGTGCCCGGGTTCCACCGGCACGTGGTCGAAGGTCACGGTCCCGGCGCCGGCGAGGCGCTGCCCGACCCGGTCCGTCCCGGCGTCCGTGAACACCCCCGGATGGGCCGGGTCCACCAGGACGACCAGCAGGTCGCCGGTGCCGCCGGGGCGGGCCCCGACGACGAGCCGGTCGGCCACCGTGACGCCGGAGGCGAACGAGCGGCGCCCGTCGAGGATCCAGCCGCCGCCGTTCCCCTCGGCCGGTGTGAGCGTGAGCCCGGGACCGCTTCCGGGCCGCGGCGGTTCGGTGCCGCCGGCGAGCAGCCAGCGCTCCTCCGCCGTACAGACGTCGAGGGCAAGGGGCCCGCCGGAGGCCGTCTCGCGGACGGGGCCCGGCGCCGCTGCAGGGCCGAGGAAGCGGCTGCTCCAGGAGAGCGCGTAGTGGTGGGCGAGGAGTTCGCCCACGGAGCTGTCGGCGGCGGAGATCTCGCGGACGACGGCGCACGCGGCCCGCCAGTCGGCGCCGCGCCGGTTCGGCCCGGGTGCGGTGAGCAGGGCGGGCAGCCCCGCCTCCTGGAGGCGGGCGACCTCGTCGAACGGTGCCTTGCCGGCCCGGTCCCTGGCGAGGGCGTCGACGGCGAGGTCGTCGGCGAGCTCGCGGGTGACACGGGGCCAGATCTCGTCGTCCGCGGGCCGGTCGACGGGCCGGCCGGCCCGCTCGGCGGCCGGTGCGGAGGTGGTGCGTATCGCTGGTCTCTTCGGCGATTTCCTCGGCGTACTCACGTCACCCCACCCGATCTCTCATATCCCCACTGGAATAGTAGGGATAGTGACAGAGGCGACCGGCCCGCCCCAAGGGGCGTCCGAAAGCTGGACAGGGTCGTCTTGATCTGTGAGACCACGTCAAGTCCGCGCAGGTCGCCGGAGGTTCACCCCACCGGGCGGGGCGGTGGGCAGGCCGCCGGCCAGGGTGCCGGTCGAGAGCCGGCCAGGGGATGGCAGGGTCGGCCGGAGGGGGGCAAGGGTCGGTCAGGGGTTGGCCGGGGGTTGGCCAGGGCCGGTCAGGGGATGGCAAGGGTCGGCCAGGGGTGGTCAGGGGTTGGTCCACGCCTCCGGGTCGTCCGCGAGCGACACGACCCCGGCCGGCAGCTTGGCCGCCGCCACCTCGGCGAGCGAGACCCCGAGGACCTCGCGGACGCCGGCCCGCAGCGCGATCCACAAGGTGAGCAGGGACTCGGCGGGCCCCGTGTAGGACAGGTCCGGCGGCCGCTCGCCGCGGACGGAGACCAGCGGTCCGTCCACGCAACGGATGACGTCCGCGACCGAGATCGTGTCCGCGGGCCTGGCCAGCCAGTACCCGCCGTTGCCGCCGCGCTGGCTCTCCACCAGGCCGCCCTTGCGCATGTCGCCGAGAATCCCCTCCAGGAACTTGTGCGAGATCCCCTGGCCCTCGGCGATCGCCTCGGCCTTCAGCGGCCCCGTGTCCTGGCAGGCGGCGAGTTGGAGGGCTGCCCGCACCGCGTAGTCGGCCCTGGCTGAAATGCGCATGCGCGCATTATTCCGTACGGGAGTGACCGGATCCGCGCGCCCGGCGGGTGAGCCGTACCGCACTCTTGACGACGCCGTCGGGCGGCCGGACACTCAAGGGGCGGGAAATCCGAGCGAACAGGTAGGGAACCATGGGACGCAACGGCCGGCGGGACACGTCACACGCCGCGCCCCTCCCGCGCTCCCTGCCCCTCACCTCCCGCCGGCACATCGATCTGCTGCGGGTCTGCAGCGCCGCGAGTCGCCCCTCCGGCCCGGGCGTACGTCCCACCCGCTGACCCGCCCGCACGTTCCCCCGGCGGATCGGGACCGGGACGCGCACCACCCGGAACGGCAACGCGCCGCGGTCCGCCTGCCCCTCCTTCCCGTACCTCTGCCGCCCCCGGACGCCGCTCCGGTGCCCCCGCCGCGCCCCGCGCGACCGGCGCCGCCGCCCGCCGTCCGGACCCGGCAATGAGCACCCTCAAGGGAGAAGCATGTCCGTCGTCCCGTCCTCGCTCCTGCCCGCCTCCGCCGTCCCCGCCTTCCGCGGCCGGATCGGCCGCGACGCGGCCAGCGGCCACTACGCCGTCCCGCACCGCTACCGCCTCCATGTGGCACCGTCCGGCCCGGGCTGTCTGAGGATCGCCGTGACCCACGGCCTGCTCGGCCTCGACGACACGCTCCCGCTCACCGTGCTGCCCGAGACCCCCGACACGCCCGACGGCGGATACGCCGCGCTCCGCCCGCTGTACGAGGCGAGCGCCCACCTCTACGCGGGGCCGGCCGCCGCCCCCGTCCTGAGCGACGGCTGGACCGGACGGATCGTCAGCACCCACGTCCCCGACATCCTGCGCGACCTCGCCCTGCGCTTCCGCGGCAACGGCCCCGACCTGCTCCCGAGGGAGCGGCGCCGCGAGATCGACGCGATCGCCGACCTGTGCGAACGGAGCGTCAACCGGGCCGCCCAGCGGGCCGGCGAACTCGGTATCGACGGCGAGGCCGCCCACCGCGACCCGCTCACCGTCCTCTTCGCGGCGCTCGCCCGGCTGGAACGCCGGCTCGCCCGCCACCCCTATGTCCTCGGCGACGCGCCGACCGCCGCCGACGTCCACGTCTGGGTCACCCTCGTCCAGCTCGACACCGTCCACCGCTGGCACCTGGACGCCGCCGCCATGGACCGCGTCGCCGGACACCCGGCCCTGTGGGCCTACGCCCAGCGCCTCGCCGCCCGCCCCGAGTTCGCCCGCCGGCTCGACATCGACGCCGTCCTGCGCCGCCACCGCGCCCACTGCCGCGGCCGTGAGGCCGCGGGCGCCGGGATCCGGCTCGTCGACTGGTCGGCCGGCCCGAACTGACGGCCCGCCGCGACCGGGCGGGTCAGCCGATCCGGTGGCCCGCCAGCGGAGCCGTGTCGTCGCCCGCGCCCGCCCGGACGCCGCGCAGGAACGCGGCGAGGACGTCCTCCGCGGCGACCGACGGCTCCCACTCCAGCTCCCGCCGCGCCCGCTCGGTGGCGAGCAGCGGGAGATGCCGCATTGCCTCGAACAGCCCGGGGGAGGCCGGGACGAGCCGGAGCCGCCAGGCCGCCGACAAGGCGCCCCGCACCGCGCCGGCCGGCACCTTCACGGGACGGGCGTTCAGCAGGCGGCCCAGCGTCGCCGCGTCGAGCGCCGGTTCGGCGGCGAGGTTGAACGCGCCGCGGACGTCCCGCAGCAGAGCCCGGTGATACGCGTCCGCCGCGTCGTCGGTGTGCAGGACCTGGAACCGCAGTCCCTCGAACTCCGGCAGCAGCGGCAGCAGATCGGGCCGCACCAGCTGGCCCGGGAAGAACCGCCCCGCGAAGATCCGCCGCTGCCCGCTCGCGGACTCCTCCTTGAAGAGGAACGCCGGACGCATCCGGACCACCCGGATCTGCGGATGGTCCCGCTCGAAGGTGTCGAGGACCCGCTCCAGATACGCCTTCTCCCGCGTGTACGCGGCGCCCGGCCAGCCGTGCGTCGGCCACGCCTCGGACACCGGCGCACCACCCGAGGGCCCGGGGGAGTACGCCCCCACCGAGGAGGCGTGCACGAGCACCGGCACCCGCGCCGCCGCGACGGCGTCGAAGACGCGCACCGCGCCGAGCACGTTCGTCCGCCACGTCTCCACCGGGTCGTGCGTCGGCCCGAACCGCCAGGCCAGATGGACGACGGCGTCCGCGTCCGCCACGTACTGGGCGAGCCGGGGCTCGTCCCCCTCCCGTGACAGGTCCACCTCCGCCCACTCCACGCCCGGCAGGTCGAGGGCGGGCCGGCGCCGGGCGAGACCGAGGACCGAACGGATCCGCGGCTCGGCGGCCAGGACCCGCACCAGGCTCGTCCCCACATTGCCGGTGGCACCGGTGACGACCACTCGTTGAAGCGTGCTCGGGTTCATGTATCCGACCCTCCGCCACGGGCGGCGCGGGCGCACCCGGAGCGCCCCGCGGACGGAGTCCCGTCACACAGCGTGTCCGTGCAGGTCGCGAGGGTGGCCGAGGGCCGGGAGGATGGAGCGACGCAGGAGACAGGAGAACGCCATGCTGCTGCCCGACAGGAACACGGTCGACCGGCTGCTCCGGCACTACCGCACCCAGGAGCGGACCGTGCTGGACAGTCCGTGCGACCTGTCGGCCCGCCGGCGCTTCGAGGACACCGTCTACACCCTGTGCGTCCTGATGGGAGAACGCACCGCCCACGAGGCCGTGTACGCCGCCGAGCGCTATGTCACCGGCGTCCGGCCCGCGCCGGCGGTCCTGGCCGAGCGGGTGACCGGACCGGTCCGGCGCCGACAAGCGCGGCCACCGGGCCGCGGTTAGCGTGGCGGGGTGCGTCGCGTGCCACCCGCCGCCAGCCGCGGCGGGACGCGCCGGCCCACGCCACGGCCCCGCCCGGCGGATGGAGACACGATGGCCAAGGCCCGCAGGACGGACACCCCGAGGACGGCCGGGGGGACGGCCGCGCCGCACGCCGCCGACCGGCAGAACCTGATCCGTGTGCACGGGGCCCGGGTGAACAACCTCAAGGACGTCAGCATCGAGATCCCGAAGCGCCGGCTCACCGTCTTCACCGGCGTCTCCGGCTCGGGCAAGAGCTCCCTGGTGTTCGACACGATCGCCGCCGAGTCGCAGCGGCTGATCAACGAGACGTACAGCGCCTTCGTGCAGGGCTTCATGCCGAACCTGGCGCGCCCCGAGGTCGACGTCCTCGAAGGGCTGACCACCGCCATCATCGTCGACCAGCAACGCCTCGGCGCCGACCCGCGCTCCACCGTCGGCACCGCCACCGACGCCAACGCGATGCTCCGCATCCTCTTCAGTCGGCTCGGAAAGCCCCACATCGGCCCGCCCGGCGCGTACGCCTTCAACGTCCCCTCGGTCCGGGCGAGCGGTGCGATCACCGTCGAACGCGGTGCCAAGAAGGCCGTCAAGGCGACGTTCAGCCGCACCGGCGGCATGTGCCCGCGCTGCGAGGGCCGGGGCACCGTCTCCGACATCGACCTCACCCAGCTCTACGACGCCTCCAAGTCGCTCTCCGACGGAGCCCTGACCATCCCCGGCTACACCTCGGGCGGCTGGAACCACCGGCTCTACGCCGAGTCGGGCTTCGTCGACGCCGACAAGCCGATCCGCAGGTACACCAAGCGGGAACTCCAGGACTTCCTCCACCACGAACCGGTCAGGATGAAGATCGCGGGCATCAACATGACGTACGAGGGTCTGGTCCCGCGGATCCAGAAGTCCTTCCTGGCCAAGGACAAGGAGGGGATGCAGCCGCACATCCGGGCGTTCGTGGAGCGGGCCGTCACCTTCACCACCTGCCCCGACTGCGACGGCACCCGCCTCGCCGAGGGCGCCCGGTCGTCGAAGATCAAGCGCAAGAGCATCGCCGACGTCTGCGCGATGCAGATCAGCGACCTGGCCGAGTGGGTGCGCGGCCTCGACGAGCCCTCGGTGGCGCCGCTCCTCACCGCGCTCCGGGAGACCCTCGACTCGTTCGTCGAGATCGGCCTCGGCTACCTCTCGCTCGACCGGCCGTCGGGCACGCTGTCGGGCGGCGAGGCGCAGCGCGTCAAGATGATCCGGCACCTCGGCTCCTCCCTCACCGACGTCACCTACGTCTTCGACGAGCCCACCACCGGCCTGCACCCCCATGACATCAACCGCATGAACGACCTGCTCCTGCGGCTGCGCGACAAGGGCAACACGGTGCTCGTCGTGGAGCACAAGCCGCAGACGATCGCGATCGCCGACCACGTCGTCGACCTCGGCCCCGGCGCGGGCACGGCGGGCGGCGCCGTCTGCTTCGAGGGAACCGTCGACGGTCTGCGGGCCGGTGACACGGTCACCGGCCGCCACTTCGGGGACCGCGCCGCGCTCAAGGAGACCGTGCGTCAAGCCACCGGCGCGCTGGAGATCCGGGGCGCGACGGCGCACAACCTCCGCAAGGTCGACGTCGACGTGCCCCTCGGCGTGCTGTGCGTCGTCACCGGTGTCGCGGGCTCCGGGAAGAGTTCGCTCGTCCACGGGTCGATGCCGGCCGGCGAGGACGTGGTCTCGGTCGACCAGGGCGCGATCCGCGGCTCGCGGCGGAGCAACCCGGCGACGTACACCGGTCTGCTCGACCCGATCCGCAAGGCGTTCGCCAAGGCCAACGGCGTGAAGCCGGCGCTCTTCAGCGCCAACTCCGAGGGCGCCTGCCCCACCTGCAACGGCGCCGGCGTCATCTACACCGATCTGGCGATGATGGCCGGCGTCGCGACCACCTGCGAGGACTGCGAGGGCAAGCGGTTCCAGGCGTCGGTGCTCGAATACCGCCTCGGCGGCCGCGACATCAGCGAGGTCCTCGCCATGCCGGTCGACGAGGCGGAGGAGTTCTTCGGCGCCGGCGAGGCACGCACGCCGGCCGCGCAGCGCATCCTGGAACGGCTCTCCGACGTCGGGCTCGGCTACGTCTCCCTCGGCCAGCCGCTCACGACGCTGTCCGGCGGCGAACGGCAACGCCTCAAGCTGGCCACGCACATGGCGGAGAAGGGCGGTGTCTACGTCCTCGACGAGCCGACCACCGGCCTCCACCTCGCCGATGTCGAGCAGCTCCTCGGCCTGCTCGACGGCCTCGTCGACGCCGGCAAGTCGGTCGTCGTCGTGGAACACCACCCGGCGGTCATGGCCCACGCCGACTGGATCATCGACCTCGGTCCGGGCGCCGGCCACGACGGCGGCCGTGTCGTCTTCGAGGGCACGCCCGCCGACCTCGTCGCCGGCCGCTCGACCCTCACCGGCGAGCACCTCGCGCAGTACGTCGGCGCCTGACCGGGATCCCACGGCACGCGCGCGTACAGCCCGCTTCCCCGCCCGGCGGTACGCGCGCGTGGGTATGGCCCCGTCCTCGTCGGGATGCGCCGAGCGACGACCGGCGGCCGTCACGCGTCCGACCGCCGTCCTCGGCCGAGCGGCCCGGGGCCGGTCAGCCCCGGCGCGCCGCCCGGAACCGCCGGCCCCAGAGCGCGAGCGCCGCGGCACAGGCGGAGGCGATCAGGGCCAGCGGCAGACCGGCCGACGGGCCCGAGGAATCCGCCTCCCGGGAGTCGTCCTTCCCGGCGGCCGCCACGGCCTCGGCCCCGTGGGCGGGGGCCGCCGCCCGGGCGTCACGTCCCTGGCCGGACACCACGACGGTCCGGGTGCCGGACCCGGCCGCCTCCTTCGTCGGTTCCGGTGTCAGCGAGCCCACCGGCCGGACCTTGCCGGCCGCCTCGAAGCCCCAGTCGAGCAGCGACCGGGCCTCCTCGTACACGGCGAGCCCGCCGCCGCCCTGCGGGTTCATCACCGAGACGACGAGCGTCCGGTCGCCCTGCCGGGCCGCGGAGATCAGCGTGTTGCCCGCGTTGGTCGTGTAGCCGTTCTTGATCCCGAGGAGCCCCGGATAGCGGCTCACCCCGTCCGCGCCCGTCAGGAGGCGGTTGGTGTTGGCGATGCCGTACGACCAGGAGCCCGCCGGGAAGTCCGCGTAACGCGTCGAGCAGTACCGGCTGAACTCGGGGTCCTGGAGCCCGGTCCGGCCGAAGAGCGCCAGGTCGTACGCGGAGGAGACCTGACCCGGGGCGTCGTAGCCGTCGGGGGAGACGACATGGGTGTCCCGGGCACCGAGGGACCGCGCCTTGTCCTGCATCTGCCGGGCCATCGAGTCCCAGCCGCCGTTCATGGCGGCCAGGACGTGCACCGCGTCGTTCCCCGAGCTGAGGAAGACGCCGTTCCACAGATCCGAGACCTTGTACGTGTACCCCTCCTTCACCCCGACCAGGCTGCTGCCCGCGCCGATCCCGGTCAGCTCGGAATCGGCCACGGTGTGCTGCTCGGCGGGCTTGTGGTGGGGGAGCGCGGTGAGGGCGAACAGCGCCTTGAGGGTGCTGGCCGGCGGCAGCTTCCGGTGCGCGTTCCGCGCGGCGAGCACCTCGCCCGAGGACGCGTCCGCCACCACCCAGGAGAGCGCCGACACCGAGGGCACGTCGGGCGCGCCCGGCAGCGGCTGCACCTGGGTGCCGGACCGGTCGAGCCGCGCGGGGTCGACGTACTGCCGCGCGGGCGGTGTGGGTTCCCCGACCGGCGCGGCCGGGGAGGCCATGGCCGCCGGAACAGGCAGGACGAACAGCAGCGCCGCGGTACCGGCGGCAGCATGACGGACAGCTGACATGACGATCATTCAGTCACCGTAGGGAGGGCGTCCGGAACGCGCAGATCGAAGTGCGCCGACCGGCGTAGCAGGTGTGCCGGACGGCGGCGCGTCGTGCCGCCGCCCGGGTGGTGGACGGCCGCCCGACCGGCTGTCGGTGCCGCAGGGCATGCTGGTGACGTGCCCTCACACCCGTACCAGACCAACGCCGTTCCGCCCGAGAGCGCCGGAGCGGCCCCCGCGGGGCCGGCCGCGCGGCCGCTGCCCGGCCCCGCCCGCGCGCCCGCCGGTGCCCCCGCCTCGCGGACGGACCGGCAGGCCCGTACGGAGCCCGCCGGGCACATGATCGTATGCGGCGACGACGCCCTCGCGCACCGCCTCGCACGCGAGCTGCACGAGGTGTACGGAGAGCGGGTCACCCTCCTGGTCCCGACGCCGCCCGACGCGCCCCGCACACCCGCCGCCCGCACCGGCCGCGCCCTGGCGCTGTTCGGCCGGGTGACCGCCGCCGTCACCCGGACCACCACGCCCGGCGCACCGGCCGCGGCCACCGGGGACGGCGGCGAACCCACCGGCACCCTGCGGGTCGTCGAGTCCGCCGAGGCGGACGACCGGGCACTCACGGACGCCGGAGCGGAGCGCGCCGCCGCGCTCGCCCTCGTCCACGAGGACGACGAGACGAACATCCGGGCCGCGCTCACCGCCCGCCGCCTCAACCCCCGCCTGCGGCTGGTCATCCGGCTGTACAACCGCAAGCTGGGCCAGCACCTGGAGAACCTCCTCGACCAGGCCGCCGCCGTCGCCGAACCGGGCCTGGACCCCGAGAAGCTCGACGCCGCCACCACCGTCCTCTCCGACGTCGACACCGCGGCTCCCGGCCTCGCCGCGGCCGCCGTCGCGGGCACCAGCAAGGTCGTCCAGGCCGGCGGACTGCTGCTGCACGCGGTCGACCGCCCGCCGGTCGCCGGTCGGGCCCCCGACCCGGGACTCTGCACGCTCGCCCTGCTCTCCGCCACGGCGGGCGACCCGGCGGGCTGCGAGGGCTCCGAACGCAGCGGCGACGCCGGTCCCCGGCTCCTGCCGGACGACCGCACGGTCGCCGCCGCCACCGGCCGCGCCGCCGTCACCCTGGAAGCGGTCACCCCGGCGGGCCCCGCCCACCCGGCGGCCCGGCTCGCCGCCTCGGCGCTGCCCGTCGCCTCGCTGTTCTCCCGCCGCCTGCGCTGGTCGCTCGCCGGCGCGGCCGCCGCCGTCCTCGCGCTCGCCCTCGCCTCCACCGTCACCACGGGCGACCACCCCCTGCACGCCGCCTATCTGACGCTGCTCGACATCTTCGCCATCGGCGACCCGGCCGTCGGCGAGCCGACCAGCCGTCAGCTGCTGCAGATCCTCGCCGGGTTCGTCGGGCTCCTTCTGCTGCCGGTGATCGTCGCCGCCCTCCTCGAAGGGCTCGGCACCTTCCGCACGGCGACCACCCTGCGCCGTCCGCCGCGCGGCCTCTCCGGCCATGTCGTCCTCCTCGGGCTCGGCAAGGTCGGCACGCGGGTCCTCGCCCGGCTCCGCGGGCTCGGCATCCCCGTGGTCTGCGTCGAATCCGACCCGGAGGCCCGCGGCATCGCCGTCGCCCGCCGGCTGCGCGTCCCCACCGTCATCGGCGACGTCACCGAGGAAGGCGTCCTGGAGGCCGCCCGCATCCACCGCGCCCACGCCCTCCTCGCCCTGACCAGCGTCGACATCACCAACCTGGAGGCCGCGCTCTCCGCCCGCGCCGTCGCCACCGACCTGCGGGTCGTCCTGCGCCTGTACGACGACGACTTCGCCACCGCCGTCTTCCGCACCCTGCGGACCGCGCACCCGACGGCCGTCACCCGCAGCCGCAGCGTCTCCCACCTCGCCGCGCCCGCGTTCGCCGGCGCCATGATGGGCCGCCAGGTCCTGGGCGCCGTGCCCGTCGAGCGCCGGGTGCTGCTCTTCGCCGCCGTGGACGTCGCCGCCCACCCGCTCCTGGACGGCCGGACGGTCGCCGACGCCTTCGTCCCGGGAGCCTGGCGGGTCATCGCCCTCGACGGCGCCGCACGGGGCCAGGGCGTCGGCACGGACCGCCAGGGGGGCTGGCGCCTGCACCCGGAGCGGGTCCTCGGCCCCGGCGACCGGGTCGTGGTGGCCGCCACCCGCCGCGGCCTGGCCGAACTCCTCGGCCGGGGCGGCCGCCGAGACCCGGCGGGCGGTGCCGGTGCGGTGGACAACTCCGTACGAACGTCGACGGGTTGACCGTAGGATCTGACCGCTCATGTGCCGAACCGGCCCGCATCCGCAGTCAGGAGTGCCTTCCTTGAACACACCGCACAGCACCGCCTCCGGCCGGCCCCCGTACCGCATGGACCCGTCGGGCGGCTGCCCGCACGCGGAGAACGCGAGGCTGCTCGCCCAGGGCGCCGTGACCCCGGTGATCCTGCCCGGGGAGATCGAGGGCATGGCGGTGCTCGGCCACGACGCCCTGCGGGACTTCCTCACCCACCCCGACGTCGCCAAGTCCCCCCGGCACTTCACCGCGCTCGCCGACGGCCGCATACCCGAGGGCTGGCCGCTGCTGACCTTCGCGACCGTGCCCGGCATGACCACCGCCGACGGGGCCGACCACCGCCGGCTGCGGACCCTGGTCAGCAGCGCCTTCACCGCCCGCCGCGTCGAGGAGCTCCGCCCGCGCGTCGAGGCGGTCACCGCCGGACTGCTGGACGGACTCGCCGAGGCCGCCCGCAGCGGCGACGGCGTCGCCGACCTGCGCCGCCACTACGCCCTGCCGCTCCCGCTCGGCGTCATCTGCGAACTCCTCGGCGTCGACCAGGTCCACCAGGACCGGCTGCACCACCTCTCCAGCAAGGTCGTCGCCACCGACACCGAGCCCGCGCAGGCCGTCGCCGTCAACCGCGAGCTCGTCGACCTCCTGGCCGCCATCGCCGCCGACAAGGCCGCCACCCCCGGCGACGACCTCATCAGCGCCCTCATCGCCGCCCGGGACGAGGGCGGCGACCGGCTCAGCCAGCCCGAGCTCCTCGGCACCCTGGTCCTGATGATCATCGCGGGCCACGAGACCACCCTGAACCTGGTCACCAACGCGGTCCGGGCCCTGTGCACCCACCGCGACCAGCTCGCCCTCGTCCAGGAGGGCCGGGCCTGCTGGGCGGACGTCGTGGAGGAGACCCTCCGCTGGGACAGCCCGGTCAGCTACTTCCCGTTCCGCTACCCCACCCGCGACCTCACGGTCGACGGCACCCTCATCCCGCGCGGCACCCCGGTCCTCGCCGGGTACTCGGCGGCCGGCCGCGACACGAAGGCCCACGGCCCGGACGCCGACCGCTTCGACCTCACCCGTACGCCGACGGTCAAGCACCTCTCGCTCGGTCACGGCGCCCACTACTGCCTGGGCGCCCCGCTCGCCCGGATGGAGGCCGAGATCGCCCTGGAGGCGCTCTTCACCCGCTTCCCCGACCTGGACCTCGCCCTCCCGGAGCACGAGCTGACCCGCCACGCGGGCTTCGTCGGCAACAGCGTCCGCGCCCTCCCCGTCCGCCCCGGCGCCTGACACCCCCCTCCGCGCCCGGGGGCGCACCGGCTCAGCCGGTGCGCCCCCACGCGGTCGCGGGGGAGACCCGGAGCGAGGAGACGAGCCGCAAAAGGCGGTCCTCGTTCCCCGAGAGGCCCGCGGCGCGGAGCGCCTCGTCCGCCTCGGCCATCGGATGGGTCAGCATCACCCCCGCGTACGGGGCGAGCTGCGGATCGGTCAGCACGGCCTGGGTGGACTCCAGCAGCCGCAGGTACGCCTGGGCGGCCGCGCGCTCGCTTGCGGTGAACGTGGTCATGTCGGGCTCCCTCTCGACAGTTCGGCGCTCACCACCCTCTCGTACGGGTCTGACAATCGGGGTCAGCCCCGCCCGCCGAGGTGGGCGCGGAGCCGTTCCAGGAAGACCCGCTGACCCGTCACCAGCAGCGGAGCGGCCGCCTCGGGGGCGAACCAGCCCACCCGGTCGATCTCCGGGAACTCCGCATGGATGCCGGACCGGGGCGGCCATTCCATGGTGAAGGTGCCCGGCACGACCCGCGCCGGGTCGAGATCGCCCTCGACGGCCCAGACGGTGACGATCTTTCCGCTCCGCTGCCGGGACTCCCCGAGCGCGAACCACTCGCCCTCCGGCGCCGGCAGCCCCAGTTCCTCGCGGAACTCCCGCCGCGCGGCGTCCTCGGCGGTCTCGTCCGGCTCGTACTGGCCCTTGGGGATCGACCAGGACTCCTCCTCGCGGGACTCCCAGTAGGGCCCGCCCATGTGACCGATGAGGACCTCGAAGCCCTCGCCCGCCGTACGGCGGAAGACCAGGAGACCCGCGCTGCGTTTGTCCGGCATGTGCCCCAGTGTGGCCGAACCCCCCGGCCGCCGCAGCCCCGTCGGTCGGCCCCCGCTCACTCCTCGACGCCGACCACCACCGGGCCGCCCGCTGGGTCGGCCCCTTCGGTCCACCGGGCCCCGAGCCGCACCGAACGCCACGGGGCCAGCGCGCCGCGCAGCCGGTCGCTCCGGAGCTGCACCCCGTCCTGGCGGGTGGTCAGGACCGGCCGCACCAGCCGGCGCTCCGGTCGGACGAGCAGGGGGACGGCCTCCGGGCCGAGCAGCCCAGGTGTCACCCACCGCAGGGGTCCCGAGGCCACCACGGCCACCCCGCCGGCCGGCCAGGGCGCGCCGGCGAGCCGGGCGAGGACGGCGCCGGCCACCGCACGCCCCTCGGCGGCGGCCCGCAGCGCGGGCTCCCCGCCGCGGAGCAGGTTGCCGACGGCGAACACCCCGGGCCCGGAGGTCCGGAAGGCGCCGTCGGTCACGGGGCCCCGGGTGCCCGGCGCGAGCGGCAGCCCACGGGCCCGGACCAGCTCGTGGTCGGGGATCCAGTCGCCGGTGAACACCACCGTGTCGCACCGCAGCACGGCCGCCCGGCCGTCCGCTCCCCGGACCGCGACCCCGGTCAGCCGGCCGCGGCCCATCAGCTCCGTCACCACCGTTCCGGTGAGCACGGGCACGGAGGCGTCCGACCCGGGTGCGGCTCCCGGCAGTCCGGTGACCACGGCCACCACGGTCACGCCCGCCTGCCGCAGCGTCCGCACCGCGCCGCGGGCCACCGGATCGCCGCCGACGACCACCGCCCGCCGGCCGAGGTACGCGTGCCGTCCCCCGAACCGGGCCGCCGTCCGCTGGAGTTCCCCGGTCGTCAGCACCCCGGCGGGCCGCGACCCCGGCACCAGACGGGCGCTGCGCGGCCGTTCGCGGGCCCCGGTCGCGAGGACGACCGCCCGGGCCCGGATCCTTTCGAGCCCGCTCGGGGCGGTCACCTCCAGGGTCAGCGGCCCCGCCCACCCGGTGGCCGAGACACCGGTGCGGACGGTGGCGCCCGCCCGCAGCGCCGCCCGGACCGCGCGCCGCGCGAACGCCGGGCCGTCCAGCGGGCGGCCCGCTGGGTCCGCGCCGAACCCCGGCCGGGCGCAGTGCAGCGGGACCCCGCCGGCGGCCGCCTCCCGCTCCAGGACCTCGACCCGGCCCGCACCCCCCGCCGCGGCACCGGCGGCCGCGGCGAGCCCGGCGGGGCCGCCGCCCACCACGAGCACGTCGACCGTACGGATCACCGGGCCCCCTCCCCGTACTCCTCGCTCAGCGCCCGCAGCTCCGCGCCGCAGAAATGGCCCTGGCAGCGCCCGCCGCGGGCGCGGGTCCTGCGCCGCAGCCCGTCCGGCCCCGCCGGGGGGATCGTGGAGGCGAACGCGGCCCGGATCTCGCCGCGGGTCACCCGCTCGCAGTGGCACACGATCGTGCCGAAGTCGGGATCGGACGCGATGAGGCCGGCATCCCGGTAGGGCCGGGGGAACGCCTCGCCGAGGTTCGGCATGCGGACCGGGACGAGGGGGCGTTCGGGACCCGGGTCGAGTCCGCAGTCGGCGAGGAGCCCCAGCACGTGGTCGGCGATCGCCAGGGAGGCGGTGAGCCCGGTGGAGCGGATCCCGCCCACCGTCACGTACCGCAGCTCCGGGTGGGCGGCGATCCGGTAGTCCTCCTGGCCGGTGGCCGCCCGCAGCCCGGCGTAGACGGCCGTGACCTCCTCGTCGAGCAGCGCCGGCAGGATCCGGCCGCCCTGCTCGCGCAGCCCGGCGAGCCCCTCGGCCGTCGTGCCGGTGGCGGTCTTGTCGTCCAGGTCCTCGGCGGTGGGCCCGAGCATCACGTTCCCGTACACGGTCGGCGAGACGAGCACGCCCTTGCCGAGCGGTCCGGGGACGGGGAGCAGGATGTGCCGGACGAGGTCGCGGGCGAACTTGTCGAAGACCAGGAGCTGGCCCCTGCGCGGGGTCACGGTGAAGTCCTCGCGGCCGAGCAGCGCGTCGAAGCCGTCGGCGTGCAGCCCGCAGGCGTTCACGAGGTGGCGGGCCCGCAGCACCCCGCGCCGGGTCACGAGGCGGTGGTACGGGTCGCCCGGACGCACCTTCTCCACACGGCAGTCGAGATGCAGGTCCACACCGGAGCGGACGGCCTGCGTCGCGTACGCCAGGGTCGTCGTCCACGGACAGATGACCGACTCGCCCGGCACTTCCAGAGCCGCGAGCGCACCGGGGCCCAAGTGAGGCTCCCGCAGCGCGAGTTCGGCGGCCGACAGCAGCCGGGTGGTGCGGTGGCCGTTGCGCTCCGCCTTCTCCGCGAGTCGGGGGAGGGCGGCGCGCTGCTGCTCGTCCCAGGCGACGAGGAGGGCGCCCAGCGGCTCCACGGGGATGCCCGCCTCCCGCGCGTACGCGCCGAGCAGCCGGTGGCCCGTGCGGACGAGCCGCGCCTCCAGGGTGCCGGGAGCCGCGTCGAAACCGGTGTGCAGGATGGCCGTGTTGGCCTTCGAGGTGCCGTCCCCGACGTCGTTCGCGGCCTCCACCAGCGCGACCCGCAGCGGATGCCGGGCGAGTGCGCGGGCGATCGCGGAGCCCACCACCCCCGCGCCGACGACCACGACGTCGTACGCGGCGGCCCCGTCGGCCGGCAGCGGTCCCGTCCGGGTGACGCTCATCCGGCCGCCCCCGCACCGCCGTCGCCTCCGGCGCGGTCGAGCAGGGCCGCCACCTCCGTGCGGAACCGGGCGAGCCGCGCGGCGGCCTCGTCGGCCGAGATCCGCGGCTCGTACACGGCCGAGGGCTTCCACCCCGGCACGGCCTCGCGGAGGGCGAGCCCCGGGTGGCGCCCCAGGGAGGCGACGGCGCCCACCCCGAGGGCCGTGGCGTCGGGCGACGAGGAGACCTCGACGGGGACCTGGAGCAGATCGGCCTGGGTCTGCATCAGCAGGGCGGACCGGGTCAGACCCCCGTCGGCGCGCAGGGCGGACGCCGGGGCACCCCGCTCCGCGGCGGCGGCCGAGGCCAGCTCGACCACCTGGGCGGCGATCCCCTCGCAGAGGGCCCGGACCAGCTGTCCGGGGCCGGTGTCCAGGCCGAGCCCGGTGAGCGAACCGCGCACGTCCCCCCGCCACCAGGGCGCGGCGAGCCCCGCGAAGGCGGGCACGAAGGTGACGCCGCCGCTGTCCGGCACGGAACCGCCGACGGTGTCGAGCTCCTCGGCGCCGGCGATCACGCCGAGGTCGGTGAGCCAGCGGACGGCCGAGGCGACCGTGTACACCTGGCCGTCCAGGCAGTGGGTCACCCGCCCGTCGAGCCGCCAGGCGACACAGCTCACCAGGCCCGAGGCGGCGCGTCGCGGCTCGGCCCCGGTCTGCGCGAGGAGGAAGGCCCCGGTCCCGTAGGTGCACTTGACGGCGGCCGGGTCGTCGGCGCTCTGTGCCAGCAGGGCCGCCTGCTGGTCCACCAGGAGGCCGGTGAGCGGCAGCGGCGGACCGAAGGCCGTCGTGGTGCCGACCGGGGTGTCGCAGTCCACGACCCGGGGCAGCCGCTCGCCGCCGAGTCCGTACAGGTCGAGGGCGGTGTCCGACCAGGAGACCGTGTCGAGGTCGAGGAGGCCCGTCCGTCCCGCGGTCGCCGCGTCGGTGACGAACGCGCCCGTCAGCCGGTGGACGAGCCAGGAGTCGCTCGTGGTGACGACGCCGGCGCCGGTGGCGTGGCGGCGGATCCAGGCCATCTTGGGCGCGGCGAAGTAGGGGTCCACCGGGAGGCCCGTCAGCCGGCGCAGCCGCTCGGCGTGCGCGTCGAGACCGGCGCAGATCCCGGCGGCCCTGCGGTCCTGCCACACCAGGGCGTCGGTGAGCGGCTCGCCGGTCCCCGGGTCCCAGGCGAGCACGGTCTCGCCCTGGTTGGCGAGGCCCACCGCCACGACGGGAGTGCCCGCCTCGGCCAGGGCGGCCCGCCCCGCGGCGACGACGGAGTCGTACAGCTCACGCGGGTCGACCTCGACGAGACCGCCCGGCAGGTAGCGGGGCCGGACCGGCGCCGTACCGCTGCCGATGACGCCGCGCTCGGGGCAGAGGACGAGGGCCTTCGTGCCCGAGGTCCCCTGGTCGACGGCGAGTACCGGGCCGCCTGTCATCGTGCTGCTCCCGTCCCTGGACCTCACGGTGATCATCCGATCACCGAAAGGGGTCAGGGTGCCGTCGGCGCGACCCGCCGTCAAGCCCCGGCGGGCGATCCCGTCAGGTCCACGAACATACCTGACGGTAAGTCAAATTCAGTCGTTGGCCGGATAGTTACTGTCAAGAAAGAAAGTGGACCGGTGCCATCCATCGCCCTCTATAGTGATCGCCGATCACGGCCGGGACGCCCGCCGGGGGACTGACCACCCCCTCCATCCACCGAGGACCCATGTCGACCACACCCCCCACCCCCTGATGGCCGCACACGGCTTCCGGCCCGTCTACCACCCCGCGGGCCACGACCACGCCCTGCGCAACGCCGTCCAGGACTTACGCACCGGCCGCTGGGTGGCCATGGCCCGGCTGCTCGACGAGACGACCGGCTGGGACGGCTGGACCCGGCGCACCCAGGTCCTCGCCGCCGTCGCCGCCGGCACCGACGTCGTCCACACCTGGCGCGCCGAACAGCCCGACAGCCCCGCCGCGGCGGTGATGCACAGCCGCGTCACCGTCGAACGGGCCGTACGCGCCCACCGCTCCGGCCACACCCGCACCCGGGAGCTCTGGCAGCAGGCGTGGACCGCCTGCCGCGAGGCGTCCGAGCGGTCCCCCGCCGACCCCGTGCCCTGGGTGGGCCTCATCGCCCTCGCCGCCCTCGACGAACGCCAGCGCATGGCCGAGCACCGGCTCACCCCACCCGCCCCGATGCTGCCCCCCGGCCCCTGGGGCCTGCTCGCCGAGGCCGAGAAACGCGACCCGTACAACCGCGAAGCGCACCACCGCATGCTCCAGTTCGTCTACGCCCGACGCTCCGGACCGCTCTCCGAGGCCGTCAACTACTCCCACTGGGCGGCCTCGGCGGCCCCCGTCGGCTCCGCCCTCCACGCGCTGCCGCTCTACGTGCGCGTCGAGCGCTACCGCCGGGAACGCGGCCACGAGCGCGCCCTCGACCTCCACTGGGTCGCCGAGGACGCCGTACGCGACGCCCGGCGCGCGCTCGACGACTGGTTCCTCTTCTGCGCCACCGACGAAGCCTCGCTGCTCGACCTCAACCACCTGGCGCACGCCCTCTTCGGCGCCCTCCGCTTCCCCGACGCGGCCCGGGTCTTCGAGGCGCTCGGCCCGTACTACACCACCCTGCCCTGGGCCTACCGCACCGCCCGCCCGGACGACCGCGCCCTCGCCGAAGAGGTCTTCCTGCGCGCCCGGGCCCGCTGTCTCGACGACTGAGGCCCGCCCGGGCCCCACCCCGCACAGCCCCCCACGTACACCCCCCGTGCACACCCCCGTGTGCCCTGCCCCGCTCACCGCCCGTCCCCCCCCGGAGGTACCCATGTCCCGCACCGAAGCCCCCAGCGACGCGATACGCAAGCCACCACCCGCGCAGGACGAGGAGGCGCGGCTGAGAGAACTCGGCTACCAGCCGGTCCTCGCCCGCCGCATGGGAGGCTTCGGCAACTTCGCCATCAGCTTCTCCGTCATCTCGGTCCTCTCCGGCTGCATGACCCTGTACGGCTTCGGCATGGGCACCGGCGGCCCCGCCGTCATGCTCTGGGGATGGGCCGGCGTCGGCCTCTTCGTCCTGTGCGTCGGCCTCGCCCTCGCCGAGGTGACCAGCGCCTACCCGACCTCCGGCGCCCTGTACTACATGGCCGACCGGCTCGGCGGCCGTCGCTGGGGCTGGTACACCGGCTGGCTCAACCTCCTCGGCCTCCTCGGGGCCATCGCCGGCATCGACTACGGCGCCGCCCTCTTCACCGGGGCCTTCCTCAACCTCCAGTGGGGCTTCACCCCCACCCCCGGCTCCACCTTCCTCATCTTCCTCGCGATCCTGCTGCTGCACGCCGTGCTCAACCTGTTCGGCGTCCGCCTCGTCAGCGTGCTCAACTCGATCAGCGTCTGGTGGCACCTGGCCGGCGTGGCGGTCATCGTCGGCGCCCTCGCGTTCGTCCCCGACCGCCACCAGTCCGTCGACTTCGTCTTCACCGAGTTCGTCAACGACACCGGCTGGGCCAACCCGTTCTACGTCGCCGCCATCGGCCTGCTCCTCGCCCAGTACACCTTCTCCGGCTACGACGCCTCGGCCCACCTCTCCGAGGAGACCTCCAACGCCTCCGTCACCGCCGCCAAGGGCATCGTGCGGGCCATCTGGGTCTCCTGGATCGCCGGCTTCGCCCTCCTCGCCGGACTGAGCTTCGCCATCCAGGACTACGCCGCCACGCAGAACAGCGCCACCGGGGTCCCGCCCGCGCAGATCCTCCTGGACGCCCTCGGCTCCGGCGGCGCCACCGCGCTGCTGCTCGTCGTCATCGTCGCCCAGCTCTTCTGCGGCAACGCCGAGGTCGCCGCCGCCAGCCGCATGGTCTTCGCCTTCAGCCGCGACAACGCCCTGCCCGGCTCCGCGCTCTGGCGGAAGGTCAGCGGCCGCACCCAGACCCCCGTCCCGGCCGTCTGGCTCGCCGTCGCCGTCGCCGCGGTCCTCGCCCTCCCGTCGCTGTACTCCGCCACCGCGTACGGCGCCGTCACCGCGATCAACGTCATCGGCATCACGCCCGCCTACGCCATCCCGATCTACCTCCGGCTGCGCGCCGGCGACCGGTTCACCCCCGGCCCGTGGAGCCTCGGCCGCTGGAGCAAGCCCATCGGATGGACCGCCGTCGTCTGGGTCGCCCTCGTGACCGTCCTCTTCTGCCTGCCGCAGAAGTCCCCCGTCACCGTCGACACCATGAACTACGCCGTGATCGCGCTCGCCGTCGTCCTCGTCCTCGCCAGCGTCTGGTGGTACGTCGCCCGCCGCTCCTACGGCACGCCGACCACCTACGGAACGCCCCGCGAGGAGGCCGAGATCGCGGAGGGCATCGTCTAGGGGCTTCTTGTACCGCTCCTCGTCGAACCCGGGTGGGCCCCCACCCGGGTTCGACTCCGTTCAGGCGATCGCGGCTCGCCGGGGCTTCACCAGCGCGACCGGGTTCAGCCGGGCGTTCCGCGAAGCCCACGGGGTCACCCCTACCGAACACCGTGCGTTTCTCCCTGGCCGCCCCGCGGCACGCAGAGTGCAGGAACCTTGCACGCCATGCACACCACCGCGCGCTGAGCCGGCCTACATTCTCCGCTGGAGACAGCGCCACAGCGTGAACGGAGCCACGGCCGACAACCCGGGCCCGACGCCCGGCACGCCATCGACCGTGGCATCGGCCTGTGACAGCCGCGCCTCCATGTCCCTCGCCTTCCCGCGAGGAGGCGTCCGAGATCCATCTCATGGGGGAAAAATGAGCGTGCGCAAGAAGCTTGCCACCACCGTCGGGGCCGCTGCCCTGGCCTTCGCCGCGGTGCTGGGCTCCGCGGGTCAGTCGTTCGCCGGATCGAACGGCCAGCAGATCCACTTCCACGACACCAGCACCGTCGTCTACTCCATCCGCATCCAGGGCTACAACCAGAGCGGCCAGTCGGTGTCGGGATGCTTCGTCACGCCGAGCCGGGACACCTGGATCGGCGGCTGGTGGTGGAAGGGGGAGGTCAGCGTCACCTTCTACCGGAACAACTCCTGCTCCTTCGCCACGTATTACGACGACGCGATCGCGTGGGTCCCCGGCGAGCAGAGCGGCGACTGGACGACCGTCTACTCCTGACCCCGCCCTTCGCTCCCTGACGCCCCTCGTCCGGCAACGGGGGGACAGGGGCGCACGGGTGTCGTGGTCGGACACCCGACACGGCAGGGGCGTCGCGCCGCACGGGCGGACGCCCCGTCGCCGTGTCAGGCGCTGAACTCGTAGGTCCAGGAGGCCGACTGGGCCGAGACGTCGATGTCCGTGATCTCCAGGGCGTGGCCGTGCTGGTCGCTCACCACCCGGTGGACGAGCAGCCGGGCCGCGCCGCCGGCCGTCGTCGTCACCGGGCCCGGCGGCACGCCGACGGACTCCCGGTGGGTGATCCGCAGCCCCGCCTGGTGCATCCAGTGGTACAGGAGACGCAGATCGGGCTGGTGGTGGAAGTCCCTGACCCGCCGGTAGCGGGCGAGCTGGGGGATCTCGGTCAGCGCGGGCCGTGAGAACCACGACACCGCCCGCTGGAGCGCGGACCCCTGCGGCCCGAGGACCACGTGCCGGTGGACGAGGGTCGGCTCGCCGGGAGCGAGCAGCAGCCGGGGTGTCAGCGGGGTGGGCGGCGGCTCCCAGGTCAGCGAGGCGCGCACCAGCGCCCCGGCCGCGCGCGGACCCCCGGGGAACGTGGGACGGCGGGCCGTCAGGACGGGCGCGGCCGGTTCGGCGTCGGCCGCGCCCGCCCCGGCGGCGGCGAACGTCCCCCGCCGGTCGGTGACCACGAGCCGCTCGTCCCGCAGGAGCTGGAGCGCGCTGCGCACGGTCTGCCGGTTGACGTGGTAGCGCTGCACCAGGGTGCGTTCCGACGGGAGCCGGCTGCCGGGGGAGATGTGCCGGTTGGCGAGGTCCTCGCGCAGGGCGGCGGCGACCCGGAGATAGAGCGGCGGTTCCGCCGCCGCCTCGGAATCGGGCTCGGCCATGTTCAACCCTCTCTTCGCTCAGCGTGACCGCATGGGCCGTGTGGGTGATCAATTCCTATCATTGGTCTAAACCATTTAGCTAGGGCGGCCCGACAGAGTGGCCGAAAGGAGCACCGCGACTTCTAATGAGGTTCCAGGTGGCGGAGACGACGCCGTGGCGGAGGAAGAGGCGGGTGAGGCCGGATGACGACACCGTCGGAGCGCGCCGACCAGGGCAAGGCGGCCCGCAAGCGCGTGTCCCGCTCCTCGCACGGCCGCTGGATACCCAGTTCCCAGCGTCCCGACGCGCTCCACGTCCTGGAACGCCAGTCCGAGGACCGCCTCCCCGACCTCGCCCCCCTCCGCTACGGCCGGATGGCGGTCTCCCCCTTCGCGTTCCTCCGCGGCGCCGCCGCCGTCATGGCCGCCGACCTCGGCGCCCAGCACCACACCGGACTCACCGTCCAGCTCTGCGGCGACGCCCACCTGCTCAACTTCGGCGTCTACGCCTCACCCGAACGGACGCTCCTCTTCGACGTGAACGACTTCGACGAGACGCTCCCCGGCCCCTTCGAATGGGACGTCAAGCGCCTCGCCGCCAGCGTCACCGTCGCCGCCCTCCAGAACGGCAGCACCAAGCCCAAGGCCCACCGCGCCGCCCTCGTGACCGTCGAGGCGTACCGGACCGCCATGCGCCGCCTCGCCGGCCTCGGGGAACTCCCCGTCTGGTACGAGCGGATCGCCGCCGACGACCTCCTGACCCTGGTCCGCCGCGACGAACGCGCCCTCGTCGCCGGCCGGCTCGCCCGCGCCCGGCGCCGCACCAGCCTCCAGGCCCTCGGCAAACTCACCGAGACCGACGACTCCGGCGCCCGGCACTTCGCCGAGGACCCGCCGCTCCTCGAACGGACCACGGACCTCGACCGGGTCTCCCTCGGCAAGATCTTCAGCGACTACCGCAGCTCGCTCTCCGAGGAGCGACGGGTCCTCCTCGACCGCTTCCACTTCGTCGACGCGGCCCGCAAGGTCGTCGGCGTCGGCAGCGTCGGCACCCGCTGCTTCGTCCTCCTCCTCGAAGGCCGTGACGCCACCGACCCGCTCATCCTCCAGATCAAGGAGGCGGGCCACTCCGTCCTGGAGCCGTACCTCGCCCCCTCCGCGTACGCCCACCAGGGCCGCCGCGTCGTCTGCGGACAGCGCCTCACCCAGGCCGCCAGCGACATCTTCCTCGGCTGGATGACCGGCCCCCAGGAACGCCACTTCTACTGGCGCCAGCTGCGCGACATGAAGGGCTCCGCCGAGGTGGAGACCATGTCCCCGAGCCGCCTGCGCGACTACGGCCGGCTCTGCGGCCGGGCCCTGGCCCGCGCCCACGCCCGCACCGGCGACCGGATCGCCATCGCCGCCTACCTCGGCACCACCGACGTCTTCGACCGGGCGGTCGCCGACTTCTCCCTCGCCTACGCCGGCCAGAACGCCGACGACTACGCGGCCCTCGGCGCCGCCATCGCCGCCGGCATGATCACGGCGGCCCCGGGCGCCTGAGGGGTGTCCTGCCGATCAGGCCGGGCCGGCGACGCCCGGCACCGCAAGACACCCCCGAGGAGCCACCCGGGGCCGTTCACCCGCGAGGGGACTACGCGTCGCGCCGCAGGGGCGGCTCCGCCGGCGTCTCGTGGACCGGGCCGAAGAGCACCGCCCGGGCCACCGCCGGGGCGAACAGGGCCGTCAGTGGCGCGGTCAGGGTCAGGGCCGCCCGGAACGGCGCCCCCACCACCGGGTCGCCCGCCGCCCGCTCCTGCACCCGCCGCAGATACCAGCCGACCACCTTGTCCGCCGGCCCCGGCCGCGCCGCGTCGCCCGTGGCGCCGGGCATCTTCTTGTCGGCGCCCGCCGAGATGTCCCACGCCTGCCGGGACGCGTCGAGCAGCGCCCGCTGCACCCGCTGGGTGCTCGCCCCGCGCTTCGGGTCGGCCAGCGCCTTGCGCAGCGCGACCGCCGTGAGCGCGGCGACCGCCATGCCCTGCCCGTAGATCGGGTTGAAGGCGCACAGCGCGTCGCCGGTGGCGAGGAAGCCGGCCGGACGGCGGCCCGGACGGTCGTACCGGCGCCGGATGTTGGCCGTCTTGCGGAAGCCGTACACCGGGGAGTCCGCCTCGGCCCGCGCCAGCCAGTCGCTCACCACCGGATGCGGCAGGCGCTTCGCGTACTCCTCGAAAGCCGCCTCGTCGGTGGGCGGTTCGTCACCCCGCAGCCCGGAGAGGGTGACCAGGTGCCGGCCGTCCCCGAGGGGCAGCACGACACCGCTGTACACCTGCGACGGATTGGGCACCACGTAGTAGCCGACCGCGTCCGTGCCCGGGTCCTGGGCCGGCGAGCGGTAGACCCGCGTCGCGTACGCCAGCCCCGTGTCCAGCGTCTCCTCGTGCGGGGCCTCCGCGCCGATCCCCGCCAGCCAGTCGGCGGCCTTCGTGGACCGTCCCGACGCGTCCACGACCAGATCGGCCTCCAGGACCCGGGTCTCCTTGTCGGCCCCCGCGCCGCGCTCACGCAGCCGTACGCCCCTGACGCGCGAGGAGTCCCCCGTCAGCCCCACCGTCTCGGTGCCCTCGACCAGTTCGATCCGCGGGTCGGCCAGCACACGCTGCCGCACCAGCCACTCCAGCTGCGGGCGCGGACCGGTGTAGAAGTGCGCGGTCGCGGGCGTCCGGCGGAACCACTGCCCGTTCTGCCACTGCACCATGTCCTCCGGAACGCCCACCTTCGGCGCCCCGAGCTCCCGCAGCTCCTCCATGAACCCCGGCAGCAGCTCGTCGAGCGCCGTCTGCCCGCCCGCGATCAGCACATGAAGATGCCGCCCCTGAGGCACACCCGGCCGCGGCTCCTGCCCCGCCGGGAAACGGTCGCGCTCGACGACCGTCACCTTCTCCGCGTGCTCCGCCAGCACCCGCGCGGCCAGCAGTCCTGCGAGACTTCCCCCGATGACCACCGCGTGACGTGTCACCCGATGCCCCAAGTCGTCGGCCATACCCGCCCTTTCACGTCGTGGAACTACAACTTCCCAGTATCCACGCCCCCACCACCCCCGTCGCCCCCGCCCGACCAGGCCACCGGGCCACCGGGCCCGCTTAGGCTGGGCTCCATGGCATCCGAACGCGCGACCGGACCCACCGACTTCAGGTAGCCGCCGGGAGACACCCGGCGATCGTCACCCATGGAGTCGTATGGCACGCACCGCACACCACCTTCCCCGCTCCCGCCGCCGGCTGCCGGACGCCCGGCTCCGGGGCGACCCCTGGTGCTCCGTGGTCGTCCGGGACCTCAGGTACAGCGCCGACCGCCTCGCCGATGCCGCGCGGGAGCAGACCAGACCCTGGCCCGAGCCGGTCCACCGGGCCGTCGACCTCCACTGCTGGCCCCGCTTCCGCCAGGACCGGTCCGGTCACTCCGTGCCGAGCTCCGCGAGGGCGCTCGTCAGCCACTCCACCCAGAACCGTTCCATGTCGATGCCGCCCCGCAGGACGAGGTGGCGGAGCCGGTCGGGCTCGGTGTGGCGGCGGTCCGCCGGGAAGTCCCGGCTCTCGATGGCGAGGTACTCGTCCAGTTGCTCGCGGTGGAGGGCGAGATGGCGCCGGAGCTCGACGCGGAGCCCGGGGCCTCCGACCACCGCGGCGGCCCGCATCCGCAGAAGCAGGGCGGCGCGCATCGGCTTCGGGTCCTCCGAGCGGGCGACCCAGGTGCTCAGTTCCGCCCGGCCCGCGGGCAGGACCTCGTACTCCTTCTTCTGTCCCCGCGCGGGCACCGGAGCGGGCAGGGCGCGGATGTGCCCCGCCTGCTCCAGCTTCCCCAGCTCGCGGTAGATCTGCTGGTGCGTGGCCGACCAGAAGTAGCCGATCGACTTGTCGAATCGGCGCGTCAGTTCGAGGCCGGAGGACGGCTTTTCGAGCAGCGCGGTGAGGATCGCGTGCGGGAGGGACATGCTCGCATCCTAGGTTCGGCCGGCCACGGTGATCACGGAGCGGCCGTCACAGGGCGGCGGCGAGACGGGTGCCCTGGTCGATGGCCCGCTTGGCGTCCAGCTCGGCGGCCACGTCCGCGCCGCCGATCAGGTGCGCCGTGCGGCCCGCCGCCACCAGCTCCTCGTACAGGTCCCGGCGCGGCTCCTGGCCGGCGCAGAGCACGACCGTGTCGACGGGCAGGAGCTGCTGCTCGCCGCCGATCGTGACGTGCAGGCCCTCGTCGTCGATCCGGTCGTAGGACACGCCCGCCACCATGGTCACGCCCCGGTGCTTGAGCTCGGTCCGGTGGATCCAGCCCGTCGTCTTGCCGAGGCCCGCGCCGACCTTGGAGTCCTTGCGCTGGAGCAGGTGCACCTGGCGCGGCGGCGCGTTCCGCTCGGGCGTGCGCAGCCCGCCCCGGTTCTCGTACGAGGTGTCGACGCCCCACTGCCGGAAGTACGTCTCGGGGTCCTGGCTCGCGCCCTCGCCGCCGTCCGTGAGGAACTCCGCCACGTCGAAGCCGATGCCGCCCGCGCCGATGATCGCCACGCGCTCGCCGACGGGCGCGCCGTCGCGCAGCACGTCCAGGTAGCTGACCACGCTCGGGTGGTCGACGCCCGCGATCCCGGGCGTACGGGGCGAGACACCGGTGGCGACGACGACCTCGTCGTAACCGTCCAGGTCACCGGCCGCGACCGGGGTGCCGAGCCGCACCTCGACCCCGCGCTCGTCGAGCTGGACGCGGAAGTAGCGCAGCGTCTCGTCGAACTCCTCCTTGCCCGGCACCCGCTTGGCGACGTTCAGCTGGCCGCCGATCTCGGCGGCGGCGTCGAAGAGCGTCACGGCGTGACCGCGCTCGGCCGCGGACACGGCGCACGCGAGGCCGGCCGGGCCCGCGCCGACGACGGCGATCCGCTTCGCGCGACGAGTGGGGGAGAGGACGAGCTCGGTCTCGTGGCAGGCGCGCGGGTTGACCAGGCAGGACGTGATCTTCAGGTTGAAGGTGTGGTCCAGGCACGCCTGGTTGCAGCCGATGCAGGTGTTGATGGTGTCGGCGCGGCCGGCGGCGGCCTTCGCGACGAAGGCCGGGTCGGCCAGGAACGGCCGGGCCAGCGACACGAGGTCGGCGCGCCCGTCGGCGAGGATCTCCTCGGCGACCTCGGGCGTGTTGATCCGGTTGCTGGTGACGAGCGGCACGGAGACCGCGCCCATCAGCTTCTTCGTCACCCAGGTGTACGCGCCGCGCGGCACCGAGGTCGCGATGGTCGGGATGCGCGCCTCGTGCCAGCCGATGCCGGTGTTGATGATGGTCGCGCCCGCGGCCTCGATCTCCTTGGCGAGCTGGACGACCTCCTCCAGCGTGGAACCGCCGGGCACGAGGTCCAGCATGGACAGCCGGTACACGAGGATGAACTCCGCGCCGACCCGCTCGCGGATCCGCCGGACGATCTCCAGCGGGAAGCGCACGCGGTTCTCGTACGAACCGCCCCAGCGGTCGGTGCGCTGGTTGGTGGCGGCCGCGATGAACTCGTTGATGAGGTAGCCCTCGGAGCCCATGACCTCGACGCCGTCGTACCCGGCCTCCTTGGCCAGCTCGGCGCAGCGCGCGTAGTCCTCCACGGTCTGCTCGACCTCGGCGTCGCTCAGCTCGTTCGGCACGAAGGGGCTGATCGGAGCCTTGATCGCGCTGGGCCCGACCAGTCCGGGGTGGTACGCGTACCGGCCGAAGTGCAGGATCTGCATCGCGATCCGGCCACCCTCGGCATGCACGGCCCCGGTGATCAGCCGGTGCTCCGCGACCTCCTCCTCCGTCGTCAGCTTCGCCCCGCCGTCCCACGGCCGCCCCGCCTCGTTCGGCGCGATGCCACCCGTGACGATCAGCCCCGCCCCGCCCCGCGCCCGCTCCGCGTAGAACGCCGCCATACGCTCGAAGCCGTGCTCGGTCTCCTCCAGGCCGACATGCATCGACCCCATGATCACCCGGTTGGGCAGAGTCGTGAACCCCAGGTCGAGCGGGCTGAGCAAATGCGGGTACGGGGTCATTCGGGCGCCTCCTCGCGCAGGATGTCGCCCTCAGTTCTAGGTGACCCACCCCGGTTGTGCAACTAGTTGCAGAAGAATCCGAGAGTGATTTCTACTACTCGGTAACCGGCGGGATCACACAACCGCCACGACTCCGCCCTGGACGGCGGCCGGATGCGCCGTGTCAGGGTCGGCTCGGGTGATCGGTGCGGTCCGGGTGGGTGGGTGCGTGGGGCCAGGTGTCCAGGTCTTCCGGGGTTCGGGGTGCGGGGGTGCCTGGGGGGAGGAGGCCGTGGGTGTGGAGGAGGCGGGTGACGGCGGTGGCCCAGGGGCGGCGGAGGCGGGCGGAGGTGAGGAGGGCGTCGTCGGAGAGGAGGGTGGAGACGGGGCCGGTGTGGAGGCCGGTGGGGGAGAGGACGGCGGCTTCGTCGGCCCAGCGGAGGGCGAGGTCGACGTCGTGGGTGGCCATGACGACGGTGGTGCCGGTGGCGCGGAGGCGGTGGAGGGTGTCGAGGAGCCGTTCCTGGCCGTGGGGGTCGAGACCGGCCGTGGGCTCGTCCATGATCAGGACGCGGGGCCGCATCGCCACGGCGCCCGCGATCGCGGCACGTTTGCGCTGCCCGTACGACAGGAGGTGCGTCGGCCGGTCCGCGAGCGCCACGATGTCCAGCGCCTCCAGGGCCTCCCGCACCCGGAGCCGTACCTCTTCCTCCGGCAGTCCCAGGTTCGTCGGGCCGAACGACACGTCCTGGCCGACGGAGGCGGCGAAGAGCTGGTCGTCCGGGTCCTGCACCACCAGCTGCACGGTGGTCCGCAGACGGGTCAGCCCCCGGCGGTCGTACGCCACCGGCGTCCCGTCCAGGAGCAGCGACCCGGTCCCGCACCGCAGACCGCCGCTCAGCAGGCGAAGCAGCGTCGTCTTGCCGCTGCCGTTGCGGCCGAGAAGCGCGATCGCCCGTCCCTCCGCCACCGCGAAGTCGACGTCCTTCAGGACCGTGGGTCCGTCCTCGTAGGCGAATCCCGCCTTCACCAGCTCCACGACGGGAGCCGGGCCCTGAGGCGTCGTCGGGTTCGGAGGCGTCACGGAAGGAACCTTTCCAGTACGAGGGTGAGGGTGACGAGCCCCGCGAGGAGCACGCCCGTCGCGGCGAGGAACCGGCGGGAGACGGCGCAGGCGGGCACCAGGACCCGGAGCGTCCCGTCGTAGCCCCGCCCGGCGAGCCCCGACTGCAGGCGCTGCGCCCGGTCGAAGGCCCGGACGAACGTGGTCGCGCCGAGGCCGGCGAGCGAGCGCCAGGTCGCGGCCCGGGTGGTGTGCCCCAACCGGGCCGCCTGGGCCTGCCGGATCTTGGCGAGCGAGTCGAGCAGCAGGAAGATGATCCGGTACATCACCAGGGCCACGTCCACCACCGGCGCCGGCACGCCCGCTCGGACCAGCCGGGGCAGCACGTCGGACACCGGCGTCGTGAACGCGAACAGGAGCACCCCGAGCGAGGCGGACGAGGTCCGCAGCAGCAGCTCGCCCGCGTGCACCGGGCCTCCCGGCGCGAGAGCGACCGCCCCGTGCGCCCCGCCCACCTCGAACAGCAGCGGGACCGCCCCGGTGACACAGAAACCGAGCGGAACACGGAACGCCCGCCACAGCTGACGGCCCGCCACACCGGCCGGACCGAGCAGCACCCCGAGCGTGGCCGCAGCCACGAGCACCGCTCCCGGCCACGGCGGCAGACACACCGCGCACAACGTCAGACCGAAACCGAGCAGCGCCTTCTCGGCGGGATGGCGGGCGCGCCAGCGACTGCTGTGCGCCGCCGCGTCGATGGGCAGCATCGGCGGCTACGCGTCCCGCTCGCCGACGGAACGGTCGGCCCCCGCGGCTCCGTCGGCGGTCACGCCCCCGCCGGTCCGCACGGAACCGGCGGCACCGTCGGCGGCTGTGGAACCGGCGGAGGCGACGGGCCCGCTGCCGGCCGTACCGGAGTCCACGCCCTCGACTCCGTCCCCGCCCCCGTCCCCGACCTCTCCGTCCGCAGTCGCAGCCGCCCCCGCCGCCAGGGCCACGCCCTGGCGACGTCCGCGGCGCAGGCCGAAGTAGTACGCCAGGACGCCGGCGCCCAGTGCTGCCTGGAGGGCGAAGAGGGCGGACTCGATCTCGCCGGACGGAGGTTCGTACAGGGGACTGAACCAGGGCTTGTAGTCCGGTCGGAGTTCGGTGATCGCGGTCTCCGCCTCCGCGTCGGCCCCGGTGAACGGCTCTTCCTTGTGGTCGCCGAGGCCCAGGACGAGCGGCAGGACGGCGAGCGCGGCGACGAGGAGGAGCAGGAGCGCGTTGATCTTCGTGTTGCGGCTGATCTTGGTGCTCATCGGGCGGCCGCCTCCTCGTGACGGTCCGTCCGCGACGGTGCGAGGACGCCGAGCCGGGTCAGTTCGCCCTTGCTCGACTGGGTCAGCAGCCGCATCACGAGCACGGTGAGCAGGCCCTCGCTGACCGCCAGCGGGATCTGCGTCACGGCGAAGATCCCGCCGAACTTGGCCAGCGCTCCGGGGATGCCGCTGCCCGGGTCCGGGAAGGCCAGCGCGAGCTGCACGCTGGTGACGCAGTACGTGGAGAGGTCGGCGACGAACGCGCCGAAGAAGACCGCGACCATCAGCGGCGTACCGAAGCGGCGCAGCAGTCGGTAGGTGCCGTACCCCGCCCAGGGCCCGACGATCGCCATCGAGAAGGCGTTGGCGCCGAGCGTGGTGAGACCGCCGTGGGCGAGCAGGAGGGCCTGGAAGAGGAGGGTGATCGTCCCCAGGACGGCCACGATCGGCGGCCGGAAGAGGATCGCGCCCAGGCCCGTACCGGTCGGGTGGGAACAACTGCCTGTCACCGAGGGCAGTTTGAGTGCGGACAGGACGAACGTGAAGGCGCCGGAGGCGCCGAGCAGCAGGGTGGACTCGGGGTTCGACCGCACCTCGCGGGTCAGCGCGCGGACCCCGTGGACGACGAACGGGGCGGCCGCGACACCCCAGGCGGCGGCGTGCGCAGGGGGCAGGTACCCCTCGGCTATATGCATGGTCGGGAGACCCTCTCCAGCACCTCGTGGATGGACAACGCACCCTGGCCGGTCTCCTGGCTGACGGTCATACGGTCCGGCTCCGCCTTCCCACACCGCGGCGGTCTCCCGTCGCGGTCCAGTGGCTTCCCCGAGGGTGTTACCCGCGGGGGTGGAGCCGGACCTCCCGATCACAGTGGCGAGGGCCGCACCGGTACTGCACCGGTTTCCCGTACACCAAGGCCCTGCGACATTAGTGCGTTGACCAGGTGCATCACAACACGGTCGCCACCCGGTGCGGCCCTTCCGTCACTCCGCGCACTCGCCGCGGAGGCTCATTCCTTGCGGTAGGCGTACGCCTCCGATGCCGCGGCCGCCACCGCGTCGAGATCCCCGCCCGCACTCGCCGTCACCAGCGCCGCCACCGCGCCCTCGACGAACGGCGCGTCCACCAGGCGGGAGCCGTCCGGCAGTTCGTCGCCCTCGGCAAGCAGCGCCTTCACGGTGAGCACGGCGCTTCCCAGGTCGACCAGCAGCGCCACCCCGGCCCCCCGGTCGACGTCCTTCGCGGCCCCGGCGATCAGCTCGGCATTGGTCCCCAGGCCCCCGTCGGGCAGCCCGCCCGCCGGGGCGACCGGTGCGAGGACCCCGCCGCCCGCGAGCCCCCGGGCCAGCTCGGCCACGGCCGCCGCGACCGCCGCGCTGTGCGAGACGAGCACGACGCCCACGAGCGCCGGGCCCTCAGTTGTGGGGCCACCGGCGGCGGGACCCTCAGCGGCCGGGCCACCATCGGTCGAGCCACCAGCCGCCGGACCCCCAGCCGCGGGACCCTCAGCCGCCGGACCCCCACCCGCCGTACTCACGACGCCCTCTCGGTGCCCGAGCCGTCAGCCGGTGCCGGCTCAGCGGTCCCCGCCGCAGGGGCCCGGCCCGTCGCGGTCTCGGCGAGCGTCGAGAACAGCAGTGCCGACGACGTCGCCCCCGGATCCTGGTGTCCGACCGACCGTTCGCCGAGGTAGCTGGCCCGGCCCTTGCGCGCCCGCAGGGGTACGGTCGCGAGGGCGCCGGCCTCGGCGGCGGCGCGGGCCGCCTCGAACGAGGTCCGCAGGCCCTCCACGGCCGGTACCAGCGCGTCCAGCATGGTCTTGTCGCCCACCTGGGCACCGCCCAGCTGGGACACGGCGGCCACACCGGAGCTCAGCGCGTCGGCCAGCCGCTCGCGGGTGACCTGTTCGTCCTCGCCCAGGGACTTCCCGGCGCGGCGCAGCAGTGTCCCGTAGAGGGGGCCCGACGCGCCGCCGACGGTGGAGATCAGCTGGCGTCCGGCGGTGGTGAGCACCGCGCCGGGGGTCGCCGGGGGCTCCTTCGCCAGCACGTCGGCGACGGCGGCGAAGCCGCGCTTGAGATTGGCGCCGTGGTCGGCGTCGCCGATCGCCGAGTCCAGCTCGGTGAGCCGGTCCGCCTCGCGGTCGACGGCCTCGGCGACCACGTCCAGCCAGCGCACCAGGAACTCCGCACCGAAGGTCTCCGTCATGCCGCCTCCCTCTTCCGTTCCCGCCGTCGTCCCGACGGTCCCCATCGTCGCCTCACCGGCCCCAGCGCAGCGCGGGCGTCTGCACCGGCGCGTCCCACAGGCGGAGCAGTTCCTCGTCCACCTCGCACAGGGTCACCGAACAGCCGGCCATGTCGAGCGACGTCACGTAGTTCCCGACCAGCGTCCGCGCCACCGGTACGCCTCGCTCGGCGAGGACGCGCTGCACCTCCGCGTTGAAGCCGTACAGCTCCAGGAGCGGCGTCCCGCCCATCCCGTTGACCAGCGCGATCACCGGACCGGCGGGGCTCAGGTCCTCGACGACCGCGTCCACGGCGAAGTCCGCGATCTCCCGCGAGGTCATCATCGCCCGCCGCTCGCGGCCCGGCTCGCCGTGGATGCCGACGCCCAACTCCAGTTCGCCGTCGGGGAGATCGAAGGTGGGGCTGCCCTTGGCGGGTGTGGTGCACGCGCTCAGCGCCACCCCGAAGGACCGCGACCGCTCGTTCACCCGGCGGGCGATCGCCTCCACCCGCTCCAGCGGAGCGCCCTCCTCGGCCGCCGCCCCCGCGATCTTCTCCACGAACAGCGTGCCCCCGGTTCCGCGCCGCCCCGCCGTGTACAGACTGTCCGTCACCGCCACGTCGTCGTCGACCAGCACCTTCGCGACCTGGATGCCCTCGTCCTCCGCGAGCTCCGCCGCCATCTCGAAGTTCAGCACGTCACCGGTGTAGTTCTTGACGACGAACAACACTCCGGCGCCACTGTCCACCGCCGCCGCGGCCCACACCATCTGATCGGGTACGGGCGAGGTGAACACCTCCCCGGGGCATGCCGCCGTGAGCATCCCCGGCCCCACGAACCCCCCGTGCAACGGCTCGTGCCCCGACCCGCCCCCGGACACCAGCGCCACCTTCCCCGCGACCGGCGCGTCCCGCCGCACCACCACCCGCCGCTCCACGTCCACGGTCAGCTCGGGATGGGCGGCGGCCATCCCCCGCAGCGCGTCGGCGACGACGGTCTCCGGAACGTTGATCAACATCCTCACGGGTACCTCCTGGTGAGATGAGCAGCCACGTCACTGAGCAGGGTTCTCGCAGGTCAGGGCAGGGGATGTCCTGTGCGAACGCGCATCATGGAGCAATTATCGACGCGAGGGCGCGGAGGCGCACCGGTGCGTCGCCGGCCGGATCCGGGTGATTCCGGTTCCACCAGGCAGGCACGCACGCAGGGAGGTAGGTACGTAGATACGTAGACAGGGAGGCAGGTCAGTCGTCGATCGCCTGGTAGAGGGTGGTCCAGAAGTCGTGGATGGCGCGAGCCGAATCCGGGGTGGACATGCCGGTCTGGGTGAGCAGGATGCCGACGAGCCGGTTGTGCGGGTCGGCGTACGTGGTGGTGCCGGTCCCGCCGTCCCAACCGAACTGGCCGACGGGCGCGTAGTCGCCGCGGTAGGCGCGCACGGCCATCCCGAATCCCCAGCCGCCGTGCTGCCCCTGACCGTGTGACAGATGGACGATGCTGCGGGCCCATGCCTGCAGGTCGGATGTCTGCTCGGGGGTGAGGCGGTTGGTGGTCATCAGCTCCACGGCGGCCCGGGACAGGATCCGTCGGTCGCCGTGCATGCCGCCGTCGAGCAGCATCCGGAAGTAGGCGTGGTAGTCGTCGACGGTCGAGTCGAGTCCTCCGCCGCACGACGGGAACGCCGGAGGCCGGCTGTGGTGCCCCCCTTCGGCCTCGTCCTCCACGACGAACTTCCCGGTCTCCGGGTCGGGGGCGTACAGGGGCGGCAGGCGGTCCATCTTGTCGGCGGGCACGTGGAATCCGGTGTCCTTCATGCCCAGCGGGTCGAGGACGCGTTCGCGCAGGAACGTCTCGAACGGCCGGCCGCTGACCCTGGCGACGAGCACGCCGAGCACGTCGTTGCTGATGTTGTACTGCCAGCGTTCTCCGGGCTGGTACATCAGCGGGAGTGTGCCGAGGCGGCGCACCCACTCGTCCGGCTCCGGTCCCGGGAGCAGCCATCCGTCCTCTTGGCCGTAGACCCCCCGCTCGAAGAGCGCGGCCAGGATGGGGGAGCCCGCCGCCGTCATGTCGATGCCGAGCCCGAAGGTGGAGGTGAGCAGGTCCCGGACCGTGACGGGCCGCTTCGCCGGGACGGTGTCGTCGAGCGGGCCGTCGGCCCGCCTGAGGACCTGCCGGTCGGCGAGCTCGGGCAGCCACCGGTCGATCGGGTCGTCCAGCCGCAGCCGGCACTCGTCGAGCAGGACCATCGCTGCGGCCATCGCGACCGGCTTGGTCGTCGAGGCCATCCGGAAGATGGTGTCCCGGCGCATCGGTGCGCCTCCGTCGTGGCGCATCGTCCCGATCGCTTCGACGTGGGTCTCGTCGCCCCGGCCGACCAGGGCGACGAGACCGGGAATCCGCCCGGACTCGACGTGCCGTGTCAGTACCTCGCGCAGTCTGCGCAGCCCCGCCGAGGAGAAGCCGCCAGTGCTGTGTGTCGCCATGAATCCCCCTGTGCAGTGGCTCGATACCCGCAGGCGCCGACGTCCCCGATGCCGGGTGCCGGCGCCTGCTGTGCCGAGATCAGGCCGTCTTGTCTTCCGTCTCGGCGATCTCGCCGGCGGCGTGCGCGATGTCGGTGGCGCGCGCGATGTCGTCGGTCAGTTGCTTTCGCGCACGGGCGGGGACGTAGCCACCCTCCGAGTAGTTCTGGGCGAACGTGTCGGCGAACTCGACCGGGTCCTCGCCGACGATCTCGCGGATCGGCGTCCCGTCCGCGGCAGCCTGGGCGAACAGGTCGGCGAGGTCTTCGAACATCGACGCGTTGCTGTCCTCGTCGGTCGGCACGAAGTGCATCAGGTACCGCTCGATGGCTTCGACCGCCGTACGGTGGTTCTCGGGAAGCTCCTTGACGCGCGCCCTGTACGCCCTCCAGCGCTTCTTGGGCCCGATCATCCTGGAGATGAAGCCGTTCTTCTCGCCGTCGGACATGGCTACTTGCCCCCTTCGCGGAGCTGTTCCAGTCGTTCCGTGAGGAAGCTCCACGTCCTCCAGAACTCTTCGAGGTACTCCCGCCCCTGGGCGTTGAGGGAGTGCACCTTGCGGGGCGGTCCCTTCTCGGACGGGACCTTCTCCACGTCGACGAGACCGCGCTTCTCCATCCTGATGAGCAGCGCGTAGATGGTTCCTTCGGCGATCTCGGTGAAACCCTGCTCCCGCAGCCGTGCCGTGATCTCGTACCCGTACGCGGGCCGGCCGGACAGGGACGCCAGGATGATGCCCTCCAGCGTGCCCTTGAGCATCTCCGTCATCAGCTTGGCCATGGAACACCTCCTTCCTGGACTACTAAGTGATGTTGACTACTGGTACACCGTAACGCTGACTACCAGTACTTAGCAAGACGGAATAGTGGGCGCCGGGGAGTCGGCACACCGCGAGCCCGGTCATCGACGGCCCGCAGAGTCCGGTCCTGGTCGAGACGGGACATTCCCGGTGAGTCGGAGGAGCATTTATGGGTGTGGGGCCGGCACGGCGCGCCGCGCCGCCGGGGAGCAGGAGGCGGCGCACGCCGGCCGGCCGCGAGGAGGTGGCCATGATCGTCGACTGCGCTCACTACCGGGACGGGCGTCGGCAGCACGAGGGCGCGATGCCACTGGAGCAGGCGGCCGCGCACTGCGGCCTGGGCGGGTTCGTCTGGCTGGGCATGTTCGAACCGAGCCCCGAGGAGCTGAGCCGGGTCCGTGAGGTCTTCGGACTGCACGAGCTGGCCGTCGAGGACGCCCGGACGTTCCACCTGCGGCCGAAGGCGGAGCAGTACGAGGACGGCACCGAACTGATCATCCTGCGCACGGCGCGCTACGACGACGAGCGCGAGGAGATCGACACCGGCGAGATCAGCATCTTCCTCGCCGAACACTTCGTGATCACGGTTCGCCAGGGCATCGCGAGCGAGCTGCACGAAGCCCGGAGCCGACTCGAAAGACGCCCCGAACTGCTGAAGGCAGGCAGCGCCTCCACGCTGTGGGCCATCTTCGACCAGGTGGTCGACAGCTACGCTCCGGTCGTCGAGGAGCTCGAACGCGACATCGAACAGATCGAGGCCACCGTGTTCTCCGGGGCGGTCGCGCCGACCGAACGGATCTACTTCCTGCGCCGCGAGGCGACCGACTTCTACCGTGCCGTGCACCCGCTGCTCGCGGTACTGGGACGGCGCCTGCAGTCCGGCAAGTCGCCCCCCGCGCTCCTCCCGTACATCCGCGACGTGCACGACCACCTGCAGCTGGTCAACGAGGAGGTCGCGGCCCAGCGGGACCTCCTGGCCACCGTCCTGGAGGCGAACATCGCGGTGATCTCCGTCGAGCAGAACAAGATCAATCTCCGGCAGAGTGCCACGATGGAGCGGCTCACCATCCTCGCCAGTGTGTTCCTCCCGCTGTCCTTCGTGGTCGGCTTCTTCGGACAGAACTTCGAGTGGCTGGTCAGCCACATCACCGGCTTCCCGGCGTTCCTCGTCCTCACCCTCTGCGGACTCCTGCTGCCCTGCCTGCTGCTCTACGCCTGGCTGCGCCGCCGCCGCGCCCACCCGTCACCACCGACGCCGGGGGTGACCGACCCCGTCCATCGCGGAGCGGCCGCCCCCAAGGAGTGAGCACGCGCGTCCGACGGTCCCGGCAGTCCGGTCAACGACGGCGGTTCCCCGGGCGCCGAAACCACCGCCGTCAAGGCCCGGCAGTTCCTGCGCCACGCGTGTTCCTGGGGGTGTTCTCGTACCGAGGGAGCTGCTGGGCGGGTCGCTCGGCCCATGGCGTCAGGGAAGCGTCAGGCGCACCCGCACACCATGGCCTGCGGGCCGTTCGCAGGCGTATGCAGGGAGCACAGACGTCCGTATGTGCGTATGCCTAGGGGTGATGGAGCGATGAGGGGTGCCGAGGGCCGGCGCGTCGTGGTCGGGGTGAGTGGTTCGATGGGCAGCCTGACAGCGCTGCACCGGGCCGTGGACGAGGCGCGTCGTATCCGGGCCGAGCTGGTGGCCGTACTGGCCTGGCTGCCACCGGACGGTGAGGTGGCGCAGCGGCACGTCGTGACTCCTCCGGCGATCGACTTCCGCCGGGCGGCGGCGGACCGGCTGCTCGAAACCATCGACTCCGCGTTCGGCGGTGCCGGCCCCGGGGTGCCGTGGCAGGGCATCGTCGCGCGCGGTCGTCCGGGCCCCGCGCTGGTGGAATCCGCCGACCGCGCCGGTGATCTCCTGGTGATCGGCGCGGGGCGGCGCGACGGTCTGCGGCGGCTGATGTTCCCGTCGGTCGTCCGCTACTGCGTCGCACATGCCGCCTGTCCGGTCCTCGCGGTACCTCCGTCGCCCCTGCTGAGCGACCTCGTCTCCGCGCACCGTCGGCTGAGCCGGTGGCTGCCGTTCGACGCCCGTCAGCTGACGGAGGGCACACCCTGATCGAGGCGTGCCGGCCGCCGTCGGCCCGACCTCCGTCAGGAGGGCGTTACGGGTCCGGGGGATGCCGTCAAAAGCACGTCAGTGAAGTGCCCGGAGCCCCGCCCGGCGGGCAAAGCTTCATTTCGGAGCCGGCACGGCCGACCGTCCGGGCGACACCACACCTTCCACTCCTTCTTCGAGGGGCATTGCCATGACTGAAGTCGAGCACTCCGAGGACCCCGAGCCTTCCGAACGCGTCCCGGCCGGACCTCTCCTCGTCCTCGCCCCCGGGGTCTCGGAGGTCCCCGGGGTCTGGCAGGCCCGCGGGGACTCGAAGGTCCGCGGGGTCGTGAAGGCCCGCGGCGACGAGGGCTCGTGGCGGACCTGGGACCCCCAGCGCGTGGGCGTCCTGCGGGTGGTGGGTGCCGCCGCCGTCATCTCGTGCATCGACCTCTTGATCGGCTGAGGAGGCGTCGTGTCCCTTTCCCTCACATCACCCCAGGTGCCGTGGCCCGCACCGGGCGACACCGACGGCCTGTCGATCTGGCCCCGCTCGGCCCGTCCCGGGCACGGCGGGGATGTCACCGTCGCCGCTGTGTCGCTCGCCGAGACCGCGGGCCGGTTCGGCACCCCCGTATATGTACTGGACGAGGACGAGGTCAGGGAGCGCTGCCGGACGTATCGCACGGCGTTCCCCGAAGCCGATGTCGTCTACGCGGCGAAGGCGTTCCTGTGCCGTGCGATGGCCCACTGGGTACGCGAGGAGGGCCTCGGCCTGGATGCGTGCTCGGCGGGCGAGCTGATGCTCGCCGTCACCACCGGCTTCCCGCCCGAGAGGATCGTCCTGCACGGCAACGCCAAGAGCCCCGAGGACCTCGACACCGCCGTGCGGCTGGGCGTCGGGAGGATCGTCGTCGACAGCGCATCGGAGATCGCGCGCCTCGCCGCGATCGTGCCGCACGGCTCTCGTCAGCAGGTCATGCTGCGTGTCGTGCCCGGCATCGCGGCGGGCGGGCACGCCAAGGTGCGGACCGGCACCGAGGACCAGAAGTTCGGCCTCTCCCTCACGGACGGCTCCGCGCAGCACGCGGTCGCCAGGGTGCTCGGCCAGCGCCGTCTGGAACTCGTCGGCCTGCACTGCCACATCGGCTCGCAGATCACCACCGTCAAGCCGTACGTCGCCGCCGTACGCCGCATGGTCGGCCTGATGGCGCGGATCAGGGAGCAGCACGGCGTGGAGCTGCCGCAGCTGAACATCGGTGGTGGCCACGGCATCGCCTACAGGCCCGGCGAGGAGAGCCTCGACGTGCCGCGGCTCGCGGCGCGTGTGCGGGCCGAACTGCGGGACGGCTGCGCCAAGGTGAAGCTGCCCGTGCCTCGGCTCACGATCGAGCCGGGCCGTGCGGTCGTCGGACCCGCCGTCGTCTGTGTCTACCGGGTCCTCGCCGTCAAGCGCACCGGATCGCACACCTTCGTCGCCGTCGACGGCGGCATGAGCGACAACCCCCGGCCCGCTCTCTACGGCGTCCGCTACTCACCCCGTCTGATCGGCCGGCACTCCACGGCGGCCCCCCGCCTCGTCACCGTCGTCGGCCGCCACTGCGAGGCCGGCGACATCCTCGCGGACGACGTCTCGCTGCCCGCTGACGTCCACCCCGGAGACCTCCTGGCCGTCCCGGTGGCCGGCGCGTACCACCTGTCCATGGCCTCCGGCTACAACCTGGTCGGCCGCCCGCCCGTCATCGCCGTGAAGGACGGCACCGCGCGCACGCTCGTGCGCCGGGAGTCGCTCGACGACATGAACCGCCGCGACATCGGCCTCTAGGGCGGAGGTACGGGTCCGAGCCGGCCCGTACCTCCCTCACGGTCCTCCGTCGGGCTCCCCTTCGGCCGAGGACCGTTCACCGCTGCCGTGAGCGGCCCGACGGATCACGGCGCATGCCCCGCCCGTCCCCGCGTTCGGCGTCATCGGCACGGCCTGCCCTGGTGCCGGCCGGCCTGAGCGTGTCAGGGATTCGCACGAAGACGACCGGTGACCGTCAAGGTCCCGTCAGGGGCCGGCGAGATGTGTGGGGACCGGGGCATAGCTTCGAAGCCGTGCCGGATCACGCTCACGCGACCGGCAGGTGCATCCATCCGTTCGAGGTTCCTCAAGGAGCGCCTCATGTGCCTCTTCCAGTACGACGACGATCCCGAGCCCGAGGAACCCGACCCGGCCGGGCCCCTGTACGTCCCGGTCCGGCCGGGAACACGCGCGGTGGCGGTCCGCGTCTTCCGCACGCCGCTGGGCAGCCGTACCGCGGTCGGGTTCACCACCGCGGAGAGGCTGACGGCCACGCTCGGCGCGGAGCAGCCTTGGATCCGGCTCTCGGAGGCGGTCCTGCGCTCGCTGGCCGAGCCGCTCGGCGCAGAGCTGCTGACCGTCGACCCGACGCTCACCGCCCCCGCGGTCACCGGTCCCTCGGGCTCCGCCCCGGCGTCGCGGGAGGAGCCGGCCGCCCACGAAACCGGTCAGGCGGCCCGGACCGCCTGACTGCGCCCCGCAAACCGCGACCCGCGCGCCCCACCCCGCGCCCCGCGTCAGCCGACGTGGACGCGGGGGCGGAGGTCCCGGTCCGGCTCCGCTTCGCGCAGGACCTCGCGGGTGACCGGGGCGACCTCGCCCTGGCCGAGGAGGAAGAAGCGGAGGAAGTTGGCGAAGGGGTTGCCCTCGGTCCACTCGAAGTAGACGTGGGGGCGGACGCCCGTCACGTCGCGGGCGTGGAGGAGCAGGGCGGCCAGGGCGTTGGGGATGGAGGAGGACTCGACGGTGAGGACGCGGTAGCGGTCGTGCAGGACCTCACCGCGGACGGTGAGCCCGGCCTCGAACTCGGAGGGGTCGGTGACCGTCACCTCGACGAAGACGAAGTCCTCGGTGGTCGGCAGGTCGTTGTCGGCGCGGATCTGCTCGATCTTCTCGCGGTACTCGGCGATGTCCCGCTTGTCCGGCTCGTTGGCGATGAAGCGCGGGGTGCGACGGGAGATGTCCTGGATGAACCGCTCGGCCATGTCGTCGAGCTCGATGTGGGTGACGCGCAGCTCGAAAGCGCGCCCGAGCCGGGAGAGAAGGGAGATGAGGATGATGCCGGCGATGAAGCAGGCGCCGATCTTGACGCCGTCGGGGCGCTCGATGACGTTGACGACGGTGGTGTAGAGGAAGACGGCGGAGATCACGGCGAAGCCGATGGTCCAGCCGCGCTGTCCGGCCTTGCGGGCGGCGATGGTCACGGCGATGGCGGCCGAGCAGATCAGGACCAGGACACCGGTGGCGTACGCGCCGCCCTGGGCGTCGACGTCGGCGTCGAAGATCCAGGTCACGAGGAAGGCGACGAGGGTGAAGACGATGACCATGGGGCGCACGGCGCGGGCCCAGTGCGGCGCCATGCCGTACTTGGGCAGGTAGCGGGGCATCAGGTTGAGCAGGCCGGCCATGGCGGAGGCGCCGGCGAACCAGAGGATCGCGATCGTCGAGACGTCGTAGATGGTGCCGAAGGTGTTGCCCAGGTACTCGTGGGCGAGGTAGGCGAGCGCACGGCCGTTGGCCTGGCCGCCGGACTCGAACTCCTTCTCGGGGATGAGGACGGTGGTGATGAAGCTCGTGCAGATCAGGAAGACGCTCATGATCAGCGCGGCGGTGGTGAGCAGCTTCTTCGTGCCCCGGATGCGTCCGGTGGGGTTCTCCTCGGTGTCGCCCGGATCGCCCTGCACGTGCGGCATGACCGCGACGCCGGTCTCGAAGCCGGACAGACCGAGGGCCAGCTTGGGGAAGACGAGCAGGGCGACCCCGACCATGGCGAAGACGTTGCCGTGTTCGGCGGTCAGGGCGGCGGTCCAGTCGGTGACGACATGGCCCTCGGTGAGGACGTGCCACAGACCGGTGATCACGACGGCCACGTTCAGGGTGAGGTAGATGCCGACGAGGACGACGGCGACGCCGATGGCCTCCAGGAAGCCCTTGAGGAACACCGCGCCGAGCAGTGCGATCAGCACGAGGGTGATGATCATCTGCTTGTTGTGCAGTGCCTCTTCGAGATGGGGGTTCTCGACGAGGTGGGTGGAGGCGTCGGCCGCCGACAGGGTGATGGTGATGAGGAAGTCGGTCGCCGCGAAGCCGAGGAGGGTGAGGACGAAGAGCTTGCCCTTCCAGAAGGACAGCAGCCGCGACAGCATCGCGATCGAACCCTCGCCGCGCGGACTCTCCTCCGCGACCCGCCGGTAGACGGGCAGCGCGCCCGCCAGGGTGACGATCACCAGGACGACCGTCGCGACGGGGGAGAGCAGCCCGGCCGCCAGGGCCGCGATGCCGGGCTGGTAGCCGAGGGTCGAGAAGTAGTCGACACCGGTCAGACACATGACCCGCCACCAGCGCTGACCCTTGTGCCCGGCGTCCGGTGCCGCCTCCACGGGCCGGGAGGGTTTCCCCTTCCCCATGTCGGAGAGGCCCTCCAGCATCCACGCGCGCAATCGTCCGGTGCGCGCGTCCGGTGTGGTGGCCATGGGGTACTCCTGAGCTGCGGCTGGATGTGGGGTATGCGTCCATACGTGCGGACGGCCGGGCCAGCGTAAGCAACGCGTCAACGACTGATCGGAGCGGGCGCGTCAGGAAAGCGTCAAGATGCACCGGTCGGGCTCATCTCCGGCATGCGGTGACCGAACGTGCCGGCGCTGTGTCGACCGGCGGTTCCCGAGCCCTCGTGTCAAAAACGCGTGAAGAGAGCGGTACCCGGCGCAAGGAATGCGCCAGGAAGTGCGGGAACCACGCCGGCCGGGGCACACCCTGAGCGGACCTGAACACGAAGGAGACCACCCGCATGTCCGCTCTGACCACCGAAAACGGGGCCACGCCCGTCGCCGGGGAGCCCCCGGACACCGGTGCGCGCCACAAGCTGACCGCTGTCACCGGACTTGCCGCGCTGTCGCTCGACGCCATGGCGTCGGTGGCGTACGGCCCCGAGGCCATCGTGCTCGTCCTCGCGGCGGCCGGCGGATACGGCCTCGGTTTCACGCTCCCGGTCACGCTGGCCATCGCGGGCCTGCTGGCCGTGCTGGTGGCCTCGTACCGGCAGGTCATCGCGGCCTTCCCGGACGGCGGCGGCTCCTACGCGGTCGCCAAGACGCACCTCGGCCGCCGGACGAGCCTCGTGGCCGCCGGCTCCCTGGTCCTGGACTACGTCCTGAACGTGGCCGTGGCCGTGACGGCCGGCGTCGCCGCCCTCACGTCGGCGTTCCCCGAGCTCTACGGGGACCGCCTGTGGATCTGCCTGGCGGTACTCGTCCTCATCACGGCCGTGAACCTGCGGGGGATCGTCGACTCGGCGCGCGCGTTCCTCCTCCCGACCGCCGTCTTCATCGGCGCGATCCTCGTGCTGATCGTCGTCGGTCTGTTCCGTGACGGCCCGGTGTCCACGGCCGCGTCCGCCGGCCACGCCTCCGTTCTCGCGGACAACGCCACCACCGTCGGCGCGCTGCTCCTGCTGAAGGCATTCGCCTCGGGCTGCTCGGCGCTCACGGGCGTGGAGGCGATAGCGAACGCCGTCCCGTCGTTCCGCGCCCCCGCAGCCCGACGGGCCATGCGCGCCGAGGTCGCCCTCGGCGCACTGCTCGGCGTGATGCTGATCGGCCTGTCCGTACTGATCTCCCGCTTCGGCCTCCAGCCGGTCGAGGGTGTCACCGTACTCGCCCAGCTCGCCGACGCCTCCCTCGGCCACAACTGGGCTTTCTACGTCGTCCAGTTCGCCACCATGGTGCTGCTCGCGCTCTCCGCGAACACCTCCTTCGGCGGCCTGCCCGTCCTGCTGAAGCTCCTGGCCCGCGACAACTACCTGCCGCACGTCTTCGGTCTCAAGGCCGACCGCCAGGTCCACCGCCACGGCGTCGTCTGGCTCGCCGTCGTCTCGGCCGCGCTGCTCGTCTTCTCCGGCGGCGACACCAACACCCTCGTCCCGCTCTTCGCGATCGGCGTCTTCGTCGGCTTCACCATCGCCCAGACCGGCATGGTCCTGCACTGGCGCCGCGAGCGCGGCCCCCGCTGGGCGGCGAAGGCCCTGCTCAACGGTCTCGGCGCGCTCCTCACCGGTATCTCCGCGGTCGTCGTCACGGCCACCAAGTTCCACGACGGTGCCTGGCTGATCGTGATCGCGCTGCCGGTTCTCGTCCTCGCCTTCGAGGCCGTTCACCGGGCGTACGGGAAGATCGGCGAGCGTCTCGGCGTCGGTCGCATCCCGGAGCCCCCGCACCGCGAGCGGTCCCTCGTCCTCGTCCCCGTCTCGTCCCTCACCCGCCTCACCAGTGAGGCGCTGACCGCCGCCGTCTCCCTCGGCGACGAGGTCCGCGCCCTCACCGTCTGCCACCCGGACCCCGAGGACCAGGCGGCCACCGAGGCCCTGGAACGCGACTGGGCCCTGTGGAATCCCGGTGTTCCCCTCGTACGCCTTCCCTCCGAGCGCCGCTCCCTCGGCCGGCCGATCACGGCGTACGTGCGCGACCTGGGGACGGCCGAACCCGGCACTCGGGTCACCGTTCTCATCCCGGAGGCCGAGCCCGAGCGACTCTGGCAGCGCGCCCTGCAGAACCAGCGGGGCGCGGTCGTCGCCCACGCCGTCCGCCGCGACACGAACGCCGTCGTGTGCCGGCTCCGCTTCCGCTGCTGACGACTGTTGCTGACGCCTGCCGCCGCCTGCCACAGCCGCCTACCGCTGACGCTGGCCTCTGACCGTCAGGAATCCGTAAGGGACTCCTCCGCCCGGTGCTCTCCACGCCGCACCGGGCGGAGGCTTGATGTGTCGGGGGCAGAGGGGGCAGAGGGGGACTGGATCCTGCGAGGTGGATCATGAGGATTCCGCTTCGGGACACGGCCGCCGTCGCCGCCGGAGCCCTGGCACCGCTTGCCGCGGCTCTCGTGCTGCTGCCGCTCCGGACGTCCGTCACGCACACCAATCTCGCGCTGCTGCTCGTCGTCGTGGTCGTCGCCGTGTCGGCGCTCGGCAACCGCTTCGCCGGCGCGCTCGCCGCCCTGTCGGCCGCCGCGTGGTTCGACTTCTTCCACACCGAGCCGTACCAGAGCTTCCACATCCAGGACCGTGCCGACGTCGAGACCGCCGTCCTGCTCCTGGCCGTCGGCCTGATCGTCTCCCAACTGGCCGCGCGTGCCCGGACGATGAAGCGGGTGGCGGTCACCGACGCCACGCATCTGGAGCGGCTGCACGGCACCACCCGCCTGGCCCGCTCCGCCACCTCCTCCTCCGACGACGTCGTCCGACGGGTGCGGCAGGAGCTCGTCGAGGTGCTGGAGCTGCGGGCGTGCCGTTTCCAGTACGGCACGCTCATCGGCCGTCCGCCACGGCTCGAACCGGACGGGACGGTGAAGGTGGACGGCTGGATCTGGGACCTGGAGCGGCAGGGCTGGCCGGAGGGCGAGATCGAACTGCGCGCCATCGTCCACGGCCGGTACCAGGGCCGCTTCCTGCTGAGTCCCGAACCCGGCTCCGTACCACCGCCGCTCGAGTCACGCCTGGTCGCCGTAGACCTGGCGGCGCGGGCCGCCGAGGCGCTCGACGACGACAGCGTCAGTGCAGGCCGGAGGTCGTGAAGACCGAGTGGGCGGTGTCCCGTTCGACGCGGCGGGCGAGCCGGTCGAGGTCCCGCACACCGTCCCTGAGGATGCCGTTCTCGTAGGACGTTCTCGCGTCGGTCTCCAGCAGCAGCCAGAGAGGCGGGTTGGCGAGGAGCACACGCAGGTCGATCCGGACCAGGCCACCCTCCGTGTCGGTCAGCACGAGACACCGCTCGATGCCGTGCGGCCAGCGGAGGGTGGCGAGCCGGTCCGTGCGGACGGCCGTCCGGGTCCACAGGGTCCGGACGGTCAGCCGGCCTGGCGCCGCGACGACCCTGGCGGGCAGCAGGACCACGAAGAAGGCGACAGCCAGGGCGATCCACAGCAGCGCCGTAGGCAGGTTCAGGCCGCCGTCGCAGGTGTCCACCGTCAGGGACACGGCCAGCAGGAGGCCGGCGCAGCCGGCGGCGGCCCGGGCCTCGCCGGCCCACGCGCTGTCCTGGACCGTGTGGCCGTCGGGCTCTGACTGCGGGACGAATCGTGGCTCCATGCAACGGACGCTAGAACCGCTACGGAACGCCGCCGGTCCGTCCTGACGCGGTTCCTACGCGGCCTCGCTCGACTTTGACGCGCGGCTGACGGGTCCGGCCACGTGGTGGACGTATTCGTGGGTCAGCCGGAAGCCGGCGGTCCAGGCGAGGAGGCGGCTCGGGCGGTTGTCACGGGAGCAGCTCCAGCCGGCGCGATGGCCGCGGGCCGCGATGTCGGCGGTCAGTCCGGCGACGCAGGCCAGGGCCAGGTTTTGACGGCGTTCGTCAAGCGCGGTGGCGCAGGCGACGTCCTCGTAACGGCTGCCGAGGAACCGCGAGCAGGCCACTGCCAGGACGCGGCCCCTGCGTGTCGCGATCCAGCCGTGTCCCGAGGAGGCGAGGGCGGCGGGCCCGTCCCAGCTCTCGTGGATCCAGGCCATGGCCGGGTCGAGCGCCCTGAGCGCCTGGGTGTCCTCGGGGGAGAGTCTGCGCACGGTCACGCCCCGGGGCACGCGGGGCGCGACGGCTGAGGCGCGGTGGACGTAGAGCATCCGCTCCCACGGGACGAGTTGCTCGAAGGCGGCACCGAGCACGGGGACGAACCGGCCTGGCGTCTCGACGTAGTGCCCGGCGAGTGGGGCCAGTTCGTCCGGAGTGATGGCGCTGGGGTCGCCGGCCAGGAGGGCGTGTCCGCCGCAGGTCACCGCCACGACGCGAGGCTCCTTGGCGCGGTCGGTCCACCACTCGCCGTGGCCGGTGGTGAGGACGTGCTCGGCGAGGGCCCTGGTGCCGGGTGCGCCGGAGAGGAACACACGGGCGGGCGCCGGCGGCTGGTGGGACGCGTGCGGGATCACAGGCACCTCCTGGTGCGGGAAGGACGCGGAAGAGGGGCGGCCCGGGTGCGGGCCGCCCCGGGGGGTTCAGCGGGCGCCGGCCCTGCGGCCGTGGACGAGCACCGTGGCGCCGCGCTCGGCGAGCAGCCGTGCGGTCTGGTAGCCGATGCCCGAGGTGGCGCCGGTCACCAGGACAGTGCGGGAGGAAAGGTCGGATACGGACATGACTGGTCAGTCCCTCAGGGATGAAAGGTGTGTACGGGTACGAAGAAGGGGCGCCGGACAGGGATGTCACGACGCCCCGGAACTCCGGAGTCCTCGGTCAGCGGTGGGCTGAGGTCTCCGGGCAGCGGGACTCACGACGGGGCGCCCTATGAGGCGGCCGGTCGAGCAGGAGCCACGCGCTGTTCATGCTCCCCATCGAAGCGGCACGGGAAGCCCCGGGCAAGCGGGGCGGGGGATCCCTGATGCCGCCCTGACGGAACTTCACCCGAGGCCGGGGATACCGGAGACGAGCAGGTCGATCGCCTTGATGCCGAGGAAGGGGAGAGCGAGGCCGCCGAGCCCGTAGACGGTCAGGTTGCGGCGGAGCAGGTCGTGTGCGGAGGCTGGCCGGTAGCGGACGCCGCGCAGTGCCAGGGGAATCAGGGCCACGATGATCAGGGCGTTGAAGATGATGGCCGAGGTGATGGCCGAGGTCGGGCTGTGCAACCCCATGATGTTGAGCGCCTCCAGGCTCGGGTAGGCGCCGGTGAACATCGCGGGGATGATCGCGAAGTACTTCGCGACGTCGTTGGTGATCGAGAAGGTCGTCAACGCGCCTCGGGTGATGAGGAGTTGCTTGCCGATCTCGACGATCTCGATGAGCTTGGTCGGGTTGGAGTCGAGGTCGACCATGTTGCCGGCCTCCTTCGCGGCCGACGTGCCGGTGTTCATCGCCACGCCGACGTCGGCCTGCGCGAGGGCGGGGGCGTCGTTCGTGCCGTCGCCGGTCATGGCGACGAGTTTTCCGCCCTCCTGCTCCTTCTTGATGAGGGCGAGCTTGTCCTCAGGGGTGGCTTCGGCGAGGTAGTCGTCGACGCCGGCCTCGTGAGCGATGGCGCGCGCGGTCAGCGGGTTGTCGCCGGTGATCATGACCGTACGGATGCCCATGCGGCGCAGCTCCGCGAACCGCTCCTTGATGCCGTCCTTCACCACGTCCTTGAGGTGGACGATGCCGAGGACGCGGGGGCCGTCCCAGTCGTTCACGGCGACCAGGAGCGGGGTGCCGCCGGCCCCCGAGATCCGGTCGCTCCAGGCGCGTGCCTCGCCCGGCACCGTACCGCCGTACATCTCGACCCAGGCGATCACCTGCGCCGACGCGCCCTTGCGGATGTGGCAGGCGGCGCCGTTGTCCCAGCGCAGGTCGATGCCGCTCATCCGGGTCTGGGCGCTGAACTCCACGAACCGGGCGTTCGCGAGCTCGCCCTCGGCCGGGGCCCGCAGTCCGTACCGCTCCTTCGCGAGCACCACCACGGACCGGCCCTCGGGTGTCTCGTCGGCGAGCGAGGCCAGCTGCGCGGCGTTCGCGAGCTGTGCCTCCTCGATCCCCGGCAGCGGGACGAAGTCGGCGGCCTCCCGGTTGCCGAGGGTGATGGTGCCGGTCTTGTCGAGGAGGAGGGTGTTGATGTCACCCGCGGCTTCGACGGCGCGTCCCGACATGGCGAGGACGTTGCGCTGCACGAGCCGGTCCATGCCGGCGATGCCGATCGCGGAGAGCAGCGCGCCGATGGTCGTCGGGATCAGGGTCACGAGCAGGGCGACGAGGACGGTGGTGGAGGGGGCGGCGCCGGCGTACGAGGCCATGGGCTGGATCGCCACGACCACCAGGACGAAGACGACGGTGAGCGCGGCGAGCAGGATGTTCAGCGCGATCTCGTTCGGCGTCTTCTGCCGGGAGGCGCCCTCGACCAGGGCGATCATCCGGTCCATGAAGGAGTGACCGGGCCGTGAGGTGACCCGTACGACGATCCTGTCGGACAGCACCGTCGTACCGCCCGTCACTCCCGTCCGGTCGCCACCGGACTCGCGGATGACCGGAGCGGACTCGCCGGTGACGGCGGACTCGTCGACCGCCGCGACCCCGTCGACGACGTCGCCGTCGGCCGGGATCAGTTCGCCCGCCTCGACGAGCACGAAGTCGAACAGCCGGAGGTCGGTGGCGGCCACGGCCTCCGTCTCGGCCCGGTCGAGGTCCGTGCCGTACCGCCAGTGTCTCAGCCGCAGTGCCACCGTGTCCGTACGCGCCCTGCGCAGCGACTCGGCCTGCGCCTTGCCGCGGCCCTCCGCCACGGCCTCGGCGAGGTTGGCGAAGATCACCGTCAGCCACAGCCAGACGCTGATCACCCAGGTGAACACGGACGGGTTGAAGACCGCCGACAGCGTCGTGAGCACCGAACCGACCCCGACGACGAACAGCACCGGATTGCGCACCAGGTCCCGCGGATGAAGCTTGCGCACGGCCTCCGGGAAGCACTTCACGAGCTGTACGGGATCGAGGAGCCCGCCGTGCGCCGAGCGCCGCCGCTTCGGAGCGGGGGCCGGAAAACGGGGCGGTGGCGGGGGAGCGGAGGGCGCCTGCTGGGGCGCGCGGGAATGCATCGCGGAAGACCTTCTGGATGAGCCCGGCCCCGCCCGATCGGCGCCGACCGGGAGTGCACGGCAGGGCCGTCCTCGTCCGCGCCCCGTGGGCGCACGGGGGATTCCCGCTGGGCGGATCCCCGGCGCCCACAGGACGGCTGCGGACGGACAGCGACGCTCGTGGTACGGGGGCACGGCAGCCGGATGGGAGCGGCAGCCGTGCCCCCGCGGTCCGGGGACGATCAGGCCACTGACGTCCGCGGCCCGGTGAGCGACCGAGAAGAAAGCTAGGCCCGCGGCGAGGCGGAAACGACACCGGAAGGCCCGAATTGACGTCTCTCTGACGGACGTTGGCCCTGGCCGTCAAGGGCCCGTCAAAACGGACCGGAGGACCGTCAGGGGCACGTCAATGCCGTCGGACGGCGGCCGCATCGGACCAAGGAATCCTCGGCACGGGGGATCGGACAACCGTCCGAGGTGTGAGGGTGGGAGGGGTGCGTGGCCACCGCAACCGGTAGCGCGCAAGGTCCGGACACGACGGCCCGGACCGCCACTCCCACACCCACGGCGGTTGTACGACCGGTGGGCCGTTCCGGTCCGCGACCACGAGGGGGTCGCGGGCCGGACGGCACGTCCGGCACCCCCGCCGTGCGGCGCGCGACCCACCGCCTGCACGCGCTTCGGCGCCGCGCCTGGGGCACGCTGCCCGCCAGGCTGCGCTTCCTGCGTGCGGTGCTCCTGCTGCTCACGGCGGCCTGCGCCGGACTGATGACCACGTCCGGGATCGCTGCCTCCGACACCTGGAGTGCCGTCACCGGCCGCCACGCCCCACGCACCGTCAGCGCCGCAGGGCTCAACCTCGCGCTCAACGACATGGACGCCCAGGCCGTCAACTCCCTTCCGGCGAACGGCGACGCGGGCAAGGGCCGGATGACCGTCCCGTACGACAAGGCCATCCAGCTGTACGACGAGGCGCGCGAGGCCGTCAGCCGAGACCTGCGTACCCTCGGCGTCGCGGCGGAGGGCGACGCCGAGGCCGAGCGCACCGTCGAACGCGTCACCGCGGACTTCGCCCGGTACCAGGAGTTCATCGGACGCGCTCTGGAGAGTGACACCCGCATCGGCGGGAAACCGGACGCCGTCGAGAACTCCGCACGGCCAACGGCATGCTCACCCAGCGGCTCCTGCCGGAGGCCCGGACCCTCGTCGACAGCACACCAATGGCCAGTTCGAGGACGCCTACGCCGCCGAACGATCCGACCTGGGCACCCAGGCGGCCTTGCTCCTGGCCCTGGGTGTCGCTCTGCTCGCCGTACTCGCCCTGCTCCAGCGGTACCTCGCCCGCCGCTTCCACCGCATCCTCAACCCCGCCCTGCTCACCGCCACCGCCTGCGCCCTCCTTGCCGTCGTCCTCGGCTCCCAGGCCCTCACTGCCACCTCGGAGCAGCTGCGGGTCGCCCGCCGTGACGCCTTCGACTCGGTCGTCGCCCTCTCCCGCGCCCGCGCGATCGCCTACGACGCCAACGCCGACGAGAGCCGCTACCTCCTCGACCGGGACCACCGCGCCGCCCACGAGGCCGACTTCCTCGCCAAGTCGCAGAGCCTGTACGGGATGAAGGACGCCGACCTCGCCTCGTACGAGTCACGGCTCGCTGAGACGTGGACGGCGTACCGGGAGGACCACGAGGACAAGCGGTTCACCGGCGAGTTCCGGCGCGAGCTGGACAACATCACCTTCCCCGGTGAGCGGGCCGCGGCCGACCGCACCGTCCGCTCCCTCGTCGCCGCAGGCCGGGCACAGGAGGCCGTCGCCTTCGGCATCAGCTGGGAACCGGGGAAGTCCAACGCCCACTTCGGCGCGTGGATGGAGGCCCTCGACGAGGTCACGGCCATCAACAGCCGTTCCTTCGACGCGGCCGAGCGGCTCCGCGTCAGAGATCCGCCAAGAGGCCGTCAGCATGCGGCGGCACCCCGCAAGGGACCCGTCAAAGTGCTCGTACGCGCGCCGCGCACCGGGTTTCCTCACCACGGGACACCTGTAGGGACTCACCAGGGAGTGAAGCGCTCATGAGCGTGGAGAACGTGGTCGGACTGATCGTCGCCGTCAGCATCGTCGGCTGTCTCGTGGCCGCGCTGATCCGTCCGGAGAAGTTCTGAACCTGCCCGCGCCGTCGGGGCCCGTCGACCCGGAAGTCCGTCCGGGGAGGCTCAAGGTCTTCGTCGGTGCCGCCACCGGGGTCGGCAAGACCTACCGCATGCTGGACGAGGGCCGGCGCAGAGCCGCACGCGGTGCCGATGTCGTCGTCGGCATCGCGGCCTGCCAGGGCCGCCCCCACACCGAGGCGATGCTCGAGGGCCTGGAGACACTGGAGCCCACCCACGCCGGCCGCGTCCGCCCCGAGCTCGACCTCGACCGGGCGCTTCGCCGCGCACCCGCCGTGATCCTCGTCGACGACCTCGCCCACACCAACGCACCGGGCCACCGCAACGCCCACCGCCGGCAGGACGTCGAGGAGCTGCTCGCCGCCGGCATCGACGTCCTCACCACGGTCAACGTCCAGCACCTGGAGTCGCTCAGCGACGTCGTCGAGAAGATCACCGGGGTGCCGCAGGACGAGACCGTTCCCGACGCCGTCGTCCGCCGTGCCGACCAGATCGAACTCGTGGACATGGATCCGCAGGAGCTCCGGCGCCGGATGGCTCACGGCAACATCCACCCGCCCGAGGACGTCGACGCCGCCCTCGCCAGCTACTTCCGTACGGGCAACCTCATCGCGCTGCGCGAACTGGCCCTGCTGTGGGTGGCCGACCGCGTCGACGAGGCCCTGCGCAAGTACCGCTCCGAGCGTGGCATCGGCGGCGTGTGGGAGATACGCGAACGGATCGTCGTCGCTCTCACCGGCGGACCCGAGGGCGACACCCTGATCCGGCGCGCGAGCCGTATCGCCGCCCGGACGGCCCAGGGCCGGCTGCTCGCCGTGCACGTCGTCCGCAGCGACGGCCTCGCGGCCGGTACCTCGTCCTCGGCCCTCGCCGGTCAGCGGCGGCTCGCCGAGAGCCTCGGCGGCAGCTACCACACGGTCGTCGGGGACGACGTGCCCACGGCCCTGGTGGAGTTCGCCCGCGCCGAGAACGCCACCCAGCTCGTCCTCGGCACCAGCCGGCGCGGCCGGCTCGAACGCTTCCTGACGGGCCGGGGAATCGGCGAGACGATCGTCGCGCTCTCCGGCGACATCGACGTCCACACGGTCACCCACGAGCGGGCGGGCCACGGCCGGCTGCTCCCCTCCCGCCGCCACGCGTTGCCCGTCTCACGGCGCGTCGTCGGCCCGCTCGCCGGGATTGTCCTGCCGGTCCTGCTCACCCTGCTCCTCGACCACACACGGGGGGTGTTCAACCTCACGAGCGAGGCCCTCCTCTTCCTCGCCACCGTGGTCGGTGTGGCCTGCCTCGGCGGGGTCGTCTCGGCGCTCGTCACAGCCGTCACCGCCTCGTTGCTGCTCAACTACTGGTTCATACCGCCCGTGGGTGCCTTCACCTTCGCCGACGCGGACAACATGCTCGCCCTCGCGGTCTTCGTCCTCGTCGCCGCCGTGATGGGCGGAGCCGTCGACCGCTCGCTGCGCCTGTCCAGACGCGCGGCCCGGGCCACGGCCGAGGCCGAGACGCTCTCCTCGCTCGCCGGTTCGGTGGTACGCGGCGACCACACGGTGTCCGCCCTGCTCGCCCGTACCCGGGAGATCTTCGGCGCCGAGTCCGCCGAACTCGTACCGGCCGCAGAGCTCCCCGCGGCCCACGCGGGCGAACCCGCCGTCAGCCAGGTCGCCGTCGGCGACGGCCACTTCCTCGTCCTGCGCGGCCGGACCCTGCCCTCCTCGGACCGACGCGTCCTGGCCGCGTTCGCCGCCCATGTCACCGCGGCCGCCGAACACGCCAGGCTCGCCGAGGCCGCCGCCGAGGTGGAGCCCGTACGGGCCGCCGACCGGATGCGGACGGCCCTGCTCGCCGCCGTCAGCCACGACCTGCGCACCCCTCTCGCCGCCGGATGGGCGGCCGTCGCCTCCCTGCGCAGTACCGACGTCGAGTTCAGCCCGGACGAGCGCGACGAACTGCTCGCCACCGCCGACGAGTCCATGGCCCGGCTGGCCCGGCTCATCGACAACCTCCTCGACATGAGCCGCCTCCAGGCCGGCGCTCTGAACCTCACACTCCGCCCCACGGCGCTGGAGGAGGTCCTGCCCGCGGCACTCGACGCGCTGCCCTCCGACGCACCCCGACCCGTCCTGCACGGCTTCGAGCAGGCGCCGCCGGTCTTCGCCGACCCGCCCCTGCTCGAACGCGTGATCGCCAACCTGGTGGGCAACGCGAGCCGCTTCGCTCCACCCGGCCACCCCGTCCTGCTCACGGTCAGCGCGCTCGCCGGCCGGGTGGAACTGAGGGTCGTCGACCGTGGCCCCGGACTGCCTCCCGGCGACCGGGAGCGGGTCTTCGAGCCGTTCCAACGACTGGGCGACACCGACAACACCACGGGTGTCGGCCTCGGCCTGGCCCTCGCCCGCGGCCTCACCGAGGCCATGTCCGGCACGCTGACCCCGGAGGACACCCCGGGCGGCGGTCTGACCATGGTCGTCTCGCTGCCCTGCGCGGTCTGAGACGGCGGCGGAACGGAGCCTCTGCGGCGATCCTCGGAACCGGGGCCTCCGGCGATCCTGACGCGACCTTGACACCGAACTCCCGTGCGACGGGGGACGTGGCGGGCTTCGTTCGGCAGGGTTGCCGGATGTGACGTCAACGATCCATCTAGGTATGCCACTTGGGCAGCGCTCCCAGCACATGGTGATCTGCGGGGACGACGCCCTCGCCCACCGCCTCGCGGTCGAACTCGACGCCGTGTGCGGCGAGGCGGTCACCGTCGTCCTCCCCTCACGGCGTGACCAGCACGGTGCCGACATCGCCGCCCTGCACCGCGACCCGCACTCCCCGATCGAACTGATCGTGGCCCCCGGACCCGACGAGCGGACTCTCAGAGCCGCGGGTGTCGAGCGCGCCGCCGCCCTCGCCCTCACCTACGCCGACGACCAGGTGAACATGACGGCCGCACTGCTGGCCCGGGGCCTCAACCCGTCCATACGTCTGCTTCAAGTCGACGGGAAGGTGTTCCGCGGCGTGGTGCGGGCGGCCGGAACCTCGCCGCACACCGCCGACCTCGCCACCCTCGCCGTCCTCTCCGGGGCGCATGAGGACGACCCGGCGAGCGAGGACAGCGCCGAGACCGCCGGCTCGGCGGTACGCAACTGCTGCCCGACACCAGGACCGCGGACCGGCGACAGTTCACCCACGGCCGCCTCATGCTCGAAGAGGTCACCCACCACCACGCGCCGCGCGTCCCGGACGACCGGAACGGCAGCCGCGCCTGGCTGCGGGCGCGACTCTCGCATCTCCCCTGGAAGGTGTTCCTCGCGCGCGAGGTCCTCGCCGTGTTCGGCGTACTCGCCGCGATCGTCGTCGTCCTCTCCGTAGCCACCTGGCTGGCCGAGGGCGACCCGCTGTGGCGCGCCGTCTACCTGCCGCTCCTGGACATCTTCACCATGGGCGACCCCGCCACCGGCGATGAAGAGTCCCCCGCACGGCGGATACTCCAACTCATCGCCGGTTTCGTCGGGCTCGCCATCCTGCCGCTGGTGGTCGCGGCGACCATGCACGCCACCGAAGCCTTCCGCACCGGCTCGGCGAACCAGCCACCCGCTCCGGAGATGGCCGACCACATCGTGCTCGTCGGCCTGGGGAAGATCGGCACCCGCGTCCTGGCCCGCCTGCGCACCACCGACCACAAGGTCGTCGTCATCGAGCGTGATCCGGCGGCCCGCGGCGTCGCCTACGCCCGTGAGCTGGGCATTCCCCTCCTCTTTGAGGACGCGACGGCACCCGGGGTGCTGGAGCAGGCCGGAATCCGGCACGGCAAGTCCCTGCTGGTCGTCACGCACGGCGACGGGGAGAACCTGGACCTCGCGATGGCCGCGCGGGAGATCAACCCGGCGATCCGGGTGGTCATGCGCCTGTACGACGACGATTTCGCCGCCACCGTGTCCGCGACCATGCGCGCCTCGTACCCCGACGCGCTCACCCGCAGCCGCAGCGTCTCCGCGCTCGCCGCGCCGGCCTTCGCCGCCGCGATGATGGGTTCGACGTCGCGAGCCAGGGAGCCGTAGGGGACGCGTCAAGACCGCGCTGCGGGGCGTATGGGGGCCGTTAACGAGGGCCGATCCGTGGCCGAAACGCGGTTTTCTCGTCTTGTCCGAGAATCCGTTCTTCCTTCTTCCTGCATCCGGGAGCTCACGATGGCCGACGTGGCCTTCGTCGTCACCACGATCGCGATCTTCGCGCTGGTGGCCTTCATCGCCAAGGGGGTGGCCAAGCTGTGACTGCCGAGAACGTCGTCGGTCTGATCGTGGCCGCCGCTCTGCTGGTCTATCTCGTCCTCGCCCTCGTCAAGCCGGAGAGGTTCTGAGTACGGATATGAGTCCTGTTCTTGCTGGAGTCCTCCAGCTTCTGGCGCTGGTCGTCGCCCTGGGCCTGTCGTACCGGCCGCTGGGCGACTACATGGCGAAGGTGTACTCCTCGGAGAAGCACTACAAGCCCGAGAAGTGGATCTACAAGGCGATCGGTGCGAACCCGAGCGTCGAGATGCGCTGGCCGGCGTATCTGCGGGGGGTCCTCGCCTTCTCCGCGGTGAGCGTCCTGTTCCTCTATCTGCTCCAGCGGGTGCAGGGCTCGCTGCCGGGTTCGCTCGGCTTCGTGTCGATCGACCCGGACCAGGCGTTCAACACGGCGGCGTCCTTCGTTGCCAACACCAACTGGCAGTCGTACTACGGCGAGCAGGCCATGGGCCACGTCGTGCAGACCGGTGGTCTGGCGGTGCAGAACTTCGTGTCGGCGGCCGTGGGCATCGCCGTGGCGGTCGCGCTGGTGCGCGGCTTCGCCCGCTCCCGTACCGGTGAGCTGGGGAACTTCTGGGCGGACCTGGTCCGGGGCGTCGTCCGCATCCTGCTGCCGATCTCCGTGATCGGCGCGCTGGTCCTCGTCGCCTGTGGTGCGATCCAGAACTTCTCCGGCATCCACGAGGTCGGGCAGTTCGCGGGCGGCTCGCAGCAGTGGAACGGCGGTGCGGTGGCCTCGCAGGAGGTCATCAAGGAGCTGGGAACGAACGGCGGCGGCTACTTCAACGCCAACTCGGCCCATCCCTTCGAGAACCCCAACGGTCTGTCCAACCTCTTCGAGATCTACCTGATCCTGGTGATCCCGTTCGCGCTGACGCGGACGTTCGGCCGGATGGTCGGCTCGCTGAGGCAGGGGTACGCGATCCTCGGCACGATGGCGGCCATCTGGGTCGGCTTCACCGCGCTGATGATGTGGACCGAGTTCGCCCACAACGGCCTGGCGTTCGACCTGGCCGGTGGCGCGATGGAGGGCAAGGAGACCCGGTTCGGGATCGGCGGCTCGTCGCTCTTCGCGGTGGCGACGACGCTGACGTCGACGGGCGCGGTGAACTCCTTCCATTCCTCGTACACCGGCTTCGGCGGCGGGATCACGATGCTGGGCATGCAGCTCGGCGAGATCGCGCCCGGCGGTGTGGGCTCCGGCCTCTACGGCATGCTGATCATGGCGATCATCGCGGTGTTCATCGCCGGTCTGATGGTCGGCCGCACCCCGGAGTACCTGGGGAAGAAGATCGGCACCCGCGAGATCAAGTTCGCCGCCTGCTACATCCTCGTCACCCCCGCCCTGGTCCTGTGCTTCACGGCGGCCTCGTTCGTCCTGGACACCCCGTCGCACTCGATGACCAACTCGGGCGCGCACGGTTTCTCCGAGATCCTCTATGCCTTCACCTCGGGTGCGAACAACAACGGCTCGGCCTTCGCCGGCCTGAACGCCGACACCCAGTGGTTCAACACCACGATCGGCATCGCGATGCTGCTGGGCCGGTTCCTGCCGATGGTGTTCGTCCTCGCGCTGGCGGGTTCGCTGGCCGAGCAGGCGCCCGTACCCGAGACGGCGGGCACGCTGCGGACGGAGAAGCCGCTGTTCACGGGCCTCCTGGTCGGCACGATTCTGATCATCACCGGTCTCACCTATTTCCCGGCCCTCGCGCTGGGCCCGCTCGCCGAAGGGCTCGCGGCATGACCAACGACGTAAAGAAGCACGAGGACGACATGTCCACCGCGACTGCGACCAAGGTGCCCCACGGCGACCTGTCCGGGGGCCACCACGCCCCCGGACGGATCGGCGGAGGTCTCTTCGACCCCAAGCAGCTGATCAAGTCCTTCCCGGACGCGGTCAGGAAGCTCGACCCGCGCGTGATGATCAAGTCGCCCGTGATGTTCGTGGTCCTGGTCGGCTCGGTCGTCACGACGGTGCTGGCCGTGAAGAACCCGGGGGACTGGTTCGGCTGGGCGATCACCGCGTGGCTGTGGCTGACCACGATCTTCGCCAACCTGGCGGAGGCGGTCGCCGAGGGCCGCGGCAAGGCCCAGGCCGACACCCTGCGCAAGGCCAAGACCGACACCGTCGCCCGCCGGATCATCGGGACGAACGAGGAACGGGTCCCGGGCACCGAGCTGAGGATCGGCGACCTGGTGGTCTGCGAGGCCGGCGACATCATCCCCGGCGACGGTGACGTCGTCGAGGGTGTCGCGTCGGTGGACGAGTCCGCGATCACCGGCGAGTCCGCCCCCGTGATCCGCGAGTCGGGCGGCGACCGCTGCGCGGTCACGGGCGGTACGAAGGTGTTGTCCGACCGGGTCGTCATCAAGATCACGACGAAGCCGGGCGAGACGTTCATCGACCGGATGATCAACCTGGTCGAGGGCGCCGCGCGGCAGAAGACCCCGAACGAGATCGCCCTCAACATCCTCCTGGCGTCCCTCACGATCGTCTTCCTGCTCGCCGTCGTCACCCTGAAGCCGTTCGCGATCTACGCGGGTGCGGACAAGCAGACCTCGATGATCGTCCTCACGGCGCTCCTGGTCTGTCTGATCCCGACCACCATCGGCGCGCTCCTCTCCGCGATCGGCATCGCCGGCATGGACCGGCTGGTCCAGCGCAACGTCCTGGCGATGTCCGGCCGCGCGGTCGAGGCCGCCGGAGACGTGTCGACGCTGCTCCTCGACAAGACCGGCACGATCACGCTCGGCAACCGGCAGGCATCCGAGTTCGTCCCGGTCAAGGGCACCACCGAGGCCGAACTGGCCGACGCGGCCCAGCTGTCCTCGCTCGCCGACGAGACCCCGGAGGGCCGCTCGATCGTGGTCCTCGCCAAGGAGAAGTACGGCCTTCGCGAACGCCACCAGGGCGAGCTGGCGCACGCCACCTGGATCGAGTTCACCGCCCAGACCCGTATGTCCGGTGTCGACGTGGACGGCAGGCAGACCCGTAAGGGCGCGGCCGGTTCGGTCGTCGACTGGGTCCGTGAGCAGGGTGGCCCGGTGGCCGACGACGCCGACACCCTGGCGAACAGGATCTCCGAGGCCGGAGGCACTCCGCTGCTCGTCGCGGTCAAGGACGAGAAGGGTGCCCGTGTCCTCGGTGTCATCCACCTGAAGGACGTGGTGAAGGAGGGCATGCGGGAGCGCTTCGACGAGCTGCGCCGCATGGGCATCAAGACGGTCATGATCACGGGCGACAACCCGCTGACCGCCAAGGCCATCGCCGAGGAGGCGGGTGTCGACGACTTCCTCGCCGAGGCCACGCCCGAGGACAAGATGGCCCTCATCAAGCGCGAGCAGGCCGGCGGGAAGCTGGTCGCGATGACCGGCGACGGCACGAACGACGCCCCCGCCCTCGCGCAGGCCGACGTCGGTGTCGCGATGAACACCGGCACGTCGGCCGCGAAGGAGGCCGGCAACATGGTCGACCTCGACTCCAACCCGACCAAGCTCATCGAGATCGTCGAGATCGGCAAGCAACTCCTCATCACCCGGGGCGCGTTGACGACCTTCTCGATCGCCAACGACGTGGCGAAGTACTTCGCGATCATCCCCGCGATGTTCGCCGTCGCCTACCCGTCGCTCGACAAGCTCAACATCATGGGCCTCACCTCGCCCGAGTCCGCGATCCTGTCCGCCGTCATCTTCAACGCGCTGATCATCATCGCCCTCGTGCCGCTCGCCCTCAAGGGTGTCCAGTACAAGCCGACCAGCGCCGACAAGATGCTCCGCCGCAACCTCGGCATCTACGGACTCGGTGGCCTGATCGCCCCGTTCGTCGGCATCAAGATCATCGACCTGCTCCTCTCCCTCATCCCCGGAATCGGCTGACCCGCGATGAACAATTCAGCAGCGAACACCGGCCGAGTGCTCTGGGCGGGCCTGCGCGCCCTGCTCGTCCTGACCGTGATCACCGGCGTCCTCTATCCCCTGGCCGTCACGGGCATCGCCCAAGTTGCCCTCCCCGGCAAGGCGAACGGCTCCGAGGTGAAGGTCGACGGAAAGGTCGTCGGTTCCGAACTCATCGGCCAGACCTACAACCTTCCGCTGAAGGACGGCGAGGAGACGCCGGCTCCGGACCTGAAGTGGTTCCAGCCGCGCCCCTCCAACGGCCTCGGTACCAACAGCGTCAACACCCAGTACAAGCTGATCCTCTCCGGTGCCACCAACCGCTCCGGCGACAACGCGGACCTGATCACCTGGGTCAAGGACGCCAAGGCGGCCGTCATCAAGGACAACTCGGTGAAGGGCTACACGGTGAAGCCGTCGGACGTCCCCGCCGACGCCGTCACCTCCTCCGGCTCCGGCCTGGACCCGCACATCTCCCCCGATTACGCGAAGCTCCAGGTCCACCGGGTCGCCGAGAAGAACCACCTGACCGTCGCCCAGGTCGACAAGCTCGTCGCCGACCACACCGACGACCGCATCCTCGGCTTCATCGGCGAACCCCGCGTCAACGTCCTCCAGCTCAACACTGCGCTCAAGGAATTGACCAAGGGCTGATGGCCTGATCGAAGCGGCACGGGAGCCGGCGGATCCGGGAACGCCCCGGACCCGCCGGCTCCCGCTGCACGACGAGATTCGAACCGTAGAACCTAGGAGAGACGCGGAACATGGGACGCGGAAAGCTGCGTATCTACCTGGGAGCGGCGCCGGGCGTCGGCAAGACGTACTCCATGCTCTCCGAGGGGCACCGGCGCGTCGAGCGCGGCACGGACTGCGTCGTGGCCTTCGTGGAGCACCACAACCGGCCCCGGACCGAGGTCATGCTGCACGGTCTGGAGATGATTCCGCGCCGGACGATCGAGTACCGGGGGACGTCCTTCACGGAGATGGACGTGGACGCCGTCCTGGCGCGGCGGCCGGCCGTCGCGCTCGTCGACGAGCTGCCGCACACGAACGTCCCGGGGTCGCGGAACGCCAAGCGCTGGCAGGACGTCGAGGAGTTGCTCGCGGCCGGCATCGACGTCGTGTCGACGGTGAACATCCAGCACCTGGAGTCCCTCGGGGACGTCGTCGAGGCCATCACCGGCATCCGGCAGAAGGAGACCGTCCCGGACGAGGTCGTCCGGCGCGCCGACCAGATCGAACTGGTCGACATGTCGCCCCAGGCGCTGCGCCGCCGCATGGCGCACGGCAACATCTACAAGCCGGACAAGGTCGACGCGGCCCTCTCCAACTACTTCCGCCCCGGCAACCTCACCGCCCTGCGCGAGCTGGCGCTGCTGTGGACGGCGGACCGGGTCGACGAGTACCTCCAGGAGTACCGGACCGAGCACCGCGTCTCCAAGATCTGGGGGTCGCGGGAGCGGATCGTCGTCGGTCTCACCGGCGGGCCCGAGGGGCGGGCCCTGATACGGCGCGCCGTGCGGCTCGCGGAGAAGGGCGCGGGCGGCGAGGTGCTCGCCGTGTACATCTCGCGCAGCGACGGCCTGACCTCGGCCTCCCCGAAGGAGCTGGCGGTCCAGCGCACCCTCGTCGAGGACCTGGGGGGCACGTTCCACCACGTCGTCGGCGACGACGTCCCCGCCGGGCTCCTGGCGTTCGCGCGCGGGGTGAACGCCACCCAGATCGTGCTCGGCGTGAGCCGGCGCCGTTCCTGGCAGTACCTCTTCGGCCCCGGTGTCAGCGCCACGGTCGCCCGCGAGTCCGGACCTGACCTCGACGTTCACATCGTCACGCACGACGAGGCCGCCAAGGGCCGCCGACTGCCCGTCATCGGGGGCGCCCGGCTCGGTCGCTCCCGGACCATCTGGGGCTGGCTCGTGGGTCTGGGAGGGCCGGCCCTCCTCACCCTGCTGCTCAGCACCGCCATCTCCGACGTGGGGCTGGCCAACGACGTCCTGCTCTACCTCACGCTCACCGTCGCCGCGGCGCTCCTCGGCGGACTCAAGCCGGCCCTGGCCTCGGCCGCCTTCGGGTCGTTGCTCCTGAACTGGTTCTTCACCCCGCCGATCCACGAGCTCACCATCGCCGACCCCCGCAACATCGTCGCCCTGGCGATCTTCGTCGGCGTGGCGATCTCGGTGGCCTCGGTCGTGGACCTGGCGGCGCGCCGCACCCACCAGGCCGCCCGGCTGCGAGCCGAGTCCGAGACCCTGTCCTTCCTCGCCGGGAGCGTCCTGCGGGGCGAGACGACGCTCGAAGCGCTCCTCGAACGGGTCCGGGAGACGTTCTCGATGGAGTCGGTCGCCCTCTTGGAACGCCCCGACGAGACGGAGCCGTGGTCCTGCGTCGCCGTCGTCGGCCACGGCCCGTGCGACCGTCCGGAGGACGCGGACGTCGACATGCCGGTCGGCGACCACCTCGCGCTCGCCCTCACCGGCCGGGTGCTGCCCGCCGAGGACCGGCGGGTGCTGGGCGCCTTCGCCGCCCAGGCCGCGGTCGTCCTCGACCGGCAGCGGCTCGTAGGCGAGGCTGAGGAGGCCCGGAAGCTCGCGGAGGGCAACAAGATCCGTACGTCGCTCCTCGCGGCCGTCAGTCACGACCTGCGTACGCCGCTCGCCGGTATCAAGGCATCGGTCACGTCGCTGCGCTCCGACGACGTGGAGTGGTCGGAGGAGGACCGTGCCGAGCTCCTGGAGGGCATCGAGTCCGGCGCCGATCGTCTGGACCACCTCGTCGGCAACCTGCTCGACATGTCCCGTCTGGAGACGGGCACCGTCACCGCCGTCGTCCGGGAGACCGACCTCGACGAAGTCGTACCGATGGCGCTGCTCGGCGTCCCCGAGGACGGCGTCGACCTGGACATCCCCGAGACGCTGCCGATGGTCGCCGTCGACCGCGGCCTCCTGGAACGGGCCGTCGCCAACATCGTCGAGAACGCGGTCAAGTACAGCCCGCCCGGGCAGCCGGTCCTGGTCTCGGCGAGCGCTCTGGCGGACCGGGTGGAACTCCGGGTGGTCGATCGCGGTCCCGGTGTCCCGGACGAGGCCAAGGAGCGCATCTTCGGCGCCTTCCAGCGCTATGGCGACGCTCCGCGCGGTGAGGGCGTCGGTCTCGGCCTGGCGGTGGCGCGGGGCTTCGTGGAGGCGATGGGCGGTGCTCTGGCGCCGGAGGACACCCCCGGAGGCGGGCTGACCATCACGGTCACCCTGCGGATGGCCGTCGGCGCCGTGCCGTCCGTCCCGGACCTGGCGGCCGAGGCGACCACCTGATGCGGGAGGGTCGGCGTGGCCATGATGCGCACTCCTGAGGGGCTGCGGGTCGGGGGCGTCGGGTCAGAGGCTGCGGGCGGCGATGTCGCCGTACGCCGTCGTGGCCTGGATCTTCAGGCCGGAAGTGCCGTCGTTCTTGAGGGAGTTGCTGACGCGGCCGTAGGCGGTACGGGCGTCCAGGGAGGCGGAGACGCCGGCGGCGGCGGCGACCGAGATGTCGCCCTTCTGGGTGGTCAGGCTGACCGTGCCGCCCGACGCCTGGGCGATGCGGATGTCGCCCCGTGCGGTGGTGATCTCGGCGGAGCCGGTGATCAGGCCGACCTCGATGTCGCCGTCGGTCGCGGTGAGGCGGAGGGCGGCCGCCTCGTCGATCTGGATCTGGCGGTAGGCGCCCTCGAAGGTCACGTCGCCGAGCCGTCCGACGGTCCGGAGTTCGGCGGCGGCGGCCTGGGCCTCGACGCGGGAGCCGGTGGGCAGCTGGACCGTCACCTCGATGGAGCCGGTGTCACCGAGGACGCCGTTCTTCGTCTTCGGGACCTCGATGCGCAGGACGCCGTCGGCATAGGCGACTTCGGTGCGCTCGGCCGTCTGCACGTCGCGGCTCTTGGAGGGGTCGGCGGGCAGGACCTCGACGGTGGTGTCGGTCCGGTCGGCGGCGATGAGGCGGATGCGGCCGGCGGGGACGGCGAGGAGGGTGACGATCGCGGCGGCGGTGTCGAACTTCTGCATGGTGCTTCTCCTTGGTCTTGGCGGGCGGTTGTTCGCCTCGATGTTTCCGATGAGTGAAAAGCTACGTTGCGTTCGAGAGTTCGGCAAGTGGTACGTTGCGTGAAATCGCCATCATTCCAGGTCAGTTGCTGCATTTCATTGCAATGATTCTGGATCTAACGCAACAAGGTCCGTGGGATTGTTGCAATGGACTGAAGGTGAACGCGATGCTGAGGGTGGGCATGACCGCCTGTCGTCCCCAAGGGGCTGGTGGCAGACTGTCCGGCGATCTGCCGAAGGAGAGCTCCCCGTGTCGATGATTCACCGCCTGCGCACCGCCGTCCGCCGGACGTACCGGCGTGCCGTCGATCTCAGCCACCCGGCGCGGTCGCCCCTCGGCAGTGCCGTGGTCAACTGCGTGGTCTACCGCGACGGAGTGCGGCAGGACGGGGTCCGGTCGACCGAGGAGGCCGTGCGGCGCGTCCGCAAGGCGGGTGACGGGTTCGTGTGGATCGGTCTGCACGAACCGGAGGAGAAGGAGTTCGCGGGACTGGCCGAGCTGTTCGGGCTGCACCCGCTGGCCGTGGAGGACGCCGTCCACGCCCACCAGCGGCCGAAACTCGAGCAGTACGACGACGTACTGTTCGCCGTCTTCAAGACGGTGCGCTACGTGGAGCACGACGAGCTCACCGCCACCAGCGAGGTGGTGGACACGGGCGAGCTGATGGCCTTCGCCGGGCCCGACTTCGTCATCACCATCCGCCACGGAGGGCACGGCTCGCTCGGCCCGCTCCGTGAGGCCCTGGAGTCGGAGCCCGAGCAGCTCGCGAAGGGGCCCTCCGTGGTGCTGCACGCGATCGCGGACCATGTCGTCGACGACTACCTCGCCGTCACGGAGGCCGTGCAGGACGACCTGGACGCGATCGAGACCGCGGTCTTCTCCGAGCAGGGCCACAGCAGTGACGTCGGCCGGATCTACCAGCTCAAGCGCGAGCTCCTCGAACTCAAGCGGGCCGTGGCGCCACTGGGCCGGCCGCTCCAGCGGCTGGCGTCCGAGCCCGTGCCGATCATCCCGGACGAGATACGCGCGTACTTCCGTGACGTGGCCGACCACCTGGCGCGGGTCACCGAGCAGGTCGCCTCCTACGACACGCTCCTGGACTCGATCCTCCAGGCCCACCTCGCGCAGGTGACCGTCGCGCAGAACGAGGACATGCGCAAGATCACCGCCTGGGCCGCGATCGTCGCGGTCCCGACGATGGTCTGCGGTGTCTACGGCATGAACTTCGAGCACATGCCCGAGCTGCGCTGGACCTACGGCTACCCCATGGTCCTCGGCGTCATGGCGGTCGCCTGCCTCGTCATCCACCGCGGCTTCCGCCGCAACGGCTGGCTCTGACCCCCGGGCGTGAGGGAGGGCATGTGTGTTCGTAGGCCGGGTGTTCTGTGCGAGGGGATCCCTCGTGCGGGTGGAGTGGTGGGGGAAGAGCCCCGTCAGGGGCCCCACGGCGCGTTGTTACTCGCGATCATGCCGGAGTGATCAATTCCGTATCTCCACGAGACCTCAACCGCAGCGCCCCGCGCCGCACTTCGCGCCGGCGTACGCTCCTCGTCGCCGCGCTGTGCCTGCTGCCGACCGCCGTCGCCGCCCCGGCGAACTCGGCGAGTGCCGCGCCCGGCGGGCCCGCGGCCGCGCCGCGGCCGACGCTGACGGCGGGGGAGGCGGTGGCCTCCGCACGGCTCGCCGCGATCCGCGACGAGCCGGCCGCGCTCCAGGCGTTCTTCCGGGCCCTGCCCAAGGGTGGCGAGCTGCACAACCACCTGTCCGGAGCGGTCACCACCGAGTACCTGATCCAGCTCGCCGCCGAGGACGGGCTGTGCATCGACACGAAGACGATGACGGCCGTCGTCCCGCCGTGCGGCCCGGGCACCCGGCCGGCCGCCGACGCGAGCACCGACCGTGCCTTCCGCGACGCACTCGTACGCGAGTGGTCGATGCAGGACTTCCCGCCCGGCGGCAACGGCCACGACCACTTCTTCGACACCTTCGGCAAGTTCGGCGAGGTGACCTGGCGGCACCGGGGGAAGCTGCTCGCCGAGTTCGCGGACAGCGTGACCGAGCAGAACCAGTTCTATCTGGAGACGATGGTCAGCCCGGCCTCCGAGAGCGCGAGGAAGCTCGCCAACGAGGTCGGCTGGGACGCCGACCTGGCCAAGCTGCACGCCAGGCTCGTCGCGGGCGGCAAGCTCGACACGGTCGTCGCCGAGGCCCGCAAGGAGGCCGACGACGGCGACGCCGAGTTCCGCACCGAGGCCGGGTGCGCCACCGACGCACCCCGCCCCGGCTGCGGGCTCACCGTGCGCTGGATCTCCCAGGTCTCCCGCGGCAGTACCAACGAGCGGGTCTTCACCCAGATGGCGCTCGGCATGCGGCTCGCCGAGGCCGACCCGCGCTTCGTCGCGGTCAACCTCGTACAGCCCGAGGACTGGGACACCTCCCTGGCCAACTACCGCACCCAGATGCGGATGCTGAAGTACCTGCGCGGCGTGTACCCGAAGGCCCACGTCACCCTCCACGCGGGCGAGCTGTGGCCCGGCCTCGTCAAGCCCGAGGACCTGACCTTCCACATCGGCGAGGCCGTGAACGTGGCCGGCACCGACCGCATCGGCCACGGCGTCGACCTCGTCCACGAGGACGACTGGCGGAAGGTGGCCGACACGATGGCCGCCCGGCGCGTCGCCGTCGAGGTGCCGTTCACCAGCAACGCCCAGATCCTCGGCGTCAAGGGCGCCGACCACCCCTTCGAGACGTACCGCGCCCACGGCGTCCCCGTCGTCCTCGCCACCGACGACCCGGGCGTCTCGCGCATCGACATCACCCACGAGTACCGGTACGCCGCCGAGACCTACGACCTCTCCTACCGCGAGCTCAAGGACCTGGCCCGCGCCTCCCTGGAGTACGCCTTCCTGCCCGGCGCGAGCATCTGGCACGGCAACCCCACCCGCGACGGCTACCGCCTCGCCGGCCCCTGCCGCCACGACCGGCCCGGCTCCGACCACCTCCGCCCCGCCTGCCGCCGCATCCTCGCCGCCAGCCCCAAGGCCGCCGTCGAATGGCGCCAGGAAGCCGCCTTCCGCACCTTCGAACGCCGCATCGCCCTGGGCCGCGCAGGCAGCTGAACCCGCTCTCCCCTCACCCCGCCCCGCCGTCCGCCCTCCCCGGGCGGGCGGCGGAGCCGCGTCATGGAGCCGACGGCGAACCAACCGCCCGCCTCCGCAATCCGAGGCCGATAGCCTGTGCACCGCCGCAGGTCTACTCGCCACCCGAGCATCTGAACACCCGAGCACCCGAGCACCGGCGACGGATTCCGGCCGCACGACGGAACGAGCGAGGAACGCGCATGAGCCAGGCCGCCGAACGCGAGGCACTCCGGCACCTCGTACCGCCACCGGACGAAGCCGCCGCACCCATCGACTGGCACCGGATGGCCACCTCATGGGGCCGCGAATTCCCGCCCGACTACCGGCACTTCGTCGACGTCTACGGCGCCGGGTCGATCCAGGGCTACCTGGTGATCCAGCAGCCCGAGTACAAGGACGCCGAACCGGCGTCCCCGTACGGAGGCATGCTCCTGGAGACACGCAACGCGGAGCACTCCTGGGCACAGGAGAACAAGTCCCCGGAGCTCGCCCACACCCACCCGGTGCTGATCACCTGGGGAGTCACCGCCGGCTCGGACCTGCTGTGCTGGGACGCATCCCGCACCGACCCCGCCACCTGGCCGCTCCTGGTACGCAACCGCGACGACAACCTGTGGCGACGCCACGACTGCGGCATGGTCGCCTTTCTCGTACGCCTCCTCCGCCGCGACTTCGCCGAATGCCCACTCGGTGACACCGCCCTCTGGGGCCGACCGTCGTCACTCTTCCTCCGCGAGGCCGAACAGAAGCGCCTCTGGGCACAGGGCGTGAACCCCTGGGAGGGGAAGCGCTGAACCGTGGTGCGCAGAGCGCGCTCGGGAGGGTCAGGACGCCGGCAGCGACGCGTTCCGCCAACGTCGCATCCGCGCCGACTCGCAGCCGGGTGAGGTGAGTTCCAGGGCCGGGTTGTCCTGGCCGGCGGCCATCTGGTCGAGCCAGCGTTCGTACCAGGCGAGGAAGTCGGGGGCCGAGGAGACGTTCGGGCCCCAGAAGGCGTCGGTGTTTCCGATGATCATGCGGCCGGTGAGAGGGCCGGTGATGCCTATCAGGACGAGGTCGCTGCAGCCGCGTTCGATGATGTGAAGGAGGAGGTCACCGCCCCTTGCGGGGCGGTCTGCCGGCCTGAAGCCTCGCGGTCCGGGGGTGGCCCCTCGGGGGTTCATCGTGAAGAGCCTGCACTCTTCCAGTGGGATCAGTCCGTAGTACGGAGACGCGCCGGTTCCGCCCAGCCCGGTGAGGAAGTCTCGGTAGGGCCGCGGGAGTTCCACACCGTGTTCGGCCTCGAAGTCGTCCACCCGGGCTTGCGGCAGTCGAGGGCCGAGTCGGAACGCGTGCCGCTCTTCCCCGAAGGAGTGGCTCCGCCCGGGTGTGTACGGAATCCGTGCCAGCTTGCGTCGCAGCCGCGGGATGCGGGAGTCCATGCGAGCTCTTCTCTTCGTGTCGCCCGCAATCTATCGCACCGCGTGGGTGGCACCTCGGGGTGAGGCAGTGAGGCCACAGGTGAGGCCACGGGTGGGCTCAGAGGCTGCGGGCGGTGATGTCGCCGTAGGAGGTGGTGGCGTGGATGGTCAGGGCGGCGTCGGTGCCGTCGGCGTTCTGGAGGGTGTTGCTGATGCGGCCGTGGGCGGTGGAGGCGTCGAGGGTGGCGGAGGTGCCGCGGGCGGCGCCGACGGTGATGGCTCCGGCTTCGGTGCGCAGGGTGACGGTGCCGTGCTGGGC
>NZ_JBHWAQ010000027.1:0-118858 GCF_042743475.1 Streptomyces sp. NPDC059534 | reverse complement strand
TCCGTGAGACCGCCCCCGCACGATCGAAGCCCCGCTACACTCCAGCCGCCCAGCGAAACCCGCAGGTCAGACAGTAAAATCCTGCTGGAGTACTAATACTCCAGCCGTAGATCGTGATCTTCATGCTTGAGCGGCTTGTCGTCGGTAGTGGCTGGTCTGGGATCGGGCCTGGTGGCGGCGTCGCCAGACGGACCAGCCAAGCCGGTGGACAGGGTCAAAGACGCGCTGGATGACGAGCGTGATGAACAGTCGTTGGATCTCGTTGCAGGTGAGCGGTATCAGCTCGTCGGGTGAGGGATGACGGTCGTGTTCGTTCGCGCGGACGACGGCGAGGAAGGCGTGCGCAAGCATGGCCAGGGTGACCCAGCGGGACCAGGACGAGTAGCGCCGGACCTGGTGCTCGTCCAAGGCCGCCAAGCCCTTACCAGACTGGAAGAACTCCTCTACCCGCCACCTTGATCCAGCGACGCGCACCAGGGTGGTCAGCGGCACTGCGGCCGGGCGAGTAGCAGCGGTAGTACGCGAGTTCGCCGGTGCTGCGGTTGCTGCGGATCAGCAACTGCTAGCTCCCGGGCCGGGGGTCGGTGAGGTCGATGACGGCCCAGTCGTAGAAGCGGTGGCCCTTGGCTCCGCCCCCTGCGGACAGCTTCTGCCAGGCCCTCTTGGGCACCTTCCTGGCCAGCGTGTCCGCGCGGAACTTCCCGGCGCCTGTGGTGACCCTCGTCTCCCGCGACCCATGCGGCCCGGTGGCCGGCGTCCAGGAATCGGGTGACCATGCGGGTGGCCAGCTCTGGCTTGGTCGCGAACTCCGTCTTGTCACCGAGTCCGGCGGCCCGGCAGCGGTCGGGGTCGGAGGTCCAGGAACGCGGAACATAGAGTTCCCGGTCGATCGCCGCGTGCCCTCGCGGGGTCGAGTAGGCGAGGTAAACGGCTACCTGGCTGTTCTCGACGCGTCCGGCGGTGCCGGTGTACTGGCGCTGGACACCGACAGTGTCGGTGCCTTTCTTCACGTCGCCGGTCTCGTCGACCACCAGCACCGCCTCGTCGTCGTGCAGATGCTCCACCACGTAGTCACTCACGTCGTCACGGACCTGGTCGGCGTCCCACTTGGCCCGCCCGAGCAGGTGCTGCATGCCGTCCGGGGTCCTGTCCCCGGCCCACTCGGCGATGGTCCAGCAGTTCTTGCGCGGCAGGTCCGACAGCAGGCCGAGTACCAACTTCCGGGCTCGGCGCCGGGATTCGACCTGCGTGAACCGTCCCGCTATCCGGCTCATCAGGCCCTCGAACGCCTCCTGCCAGTGGGCAGGGTTTACGCTGTGACCTGCGGCCACCGCGTGATCTTCAGTCTTCACACACCGATGATCAACGGTGGCCGCACCCGTCTCCACAGCGCGTCAGGCTCGCGCAGCGTCTGTCTGCCGTCCTGTGTCTGGAGGACTTGTGCAACGTGGCGAAGTCTGGTGGGTCCAGTTCGACGAGCGGAGGTTGGTCGTACTGCTGTCGGGAGACGACGCGTCCGGGATCCGGGTGATGCAGGTCGTCGCTCCGGCGGGCGTCGACATCAGCGGTCTGGGCATCGAAGTGATGGTGGGCGCCGGTGAAGGAGTGCCGTTCGAAGGCGTGCTGCGGCTCGCGTTCCCGCGTCCAGGCTTCACCCCTTGCACGTGGCTGACCACTGTGTCACGGGACGACCTGATAGAGCGGGCGGCCGTCCTGTCCTCGGCGAAGCTCAGCGAGATTGACGATGCCCTCCGACTCGCTGAACAAGCGCAGGATCAGACCCCGGCGACGACCGCGAAGCTCAGCGAGATAAGGGACGCCCTCCGTCTCGGTGAACTCGGGTAGAGGAAGAAGGCGCCGACGCCGTGGGCGGTCTCGGCCAGATGGTCGACGCTGTCCGACTGTCGCCTCGGCGCCCCTCACCATCGAGATCACGATCTACGGCTGGAGTACTAAGAGGACATCTGATCAACGTTCAGGTGACTGTGTAGGGGATGTCCGTTTCGGTTCGCCGGATTGGTGCGGATTCTCCGGTAAGTTCGCAGCTCGTTTGTTAGCCATGGCCCAATGGATCATCGTTCGGGATCGCTGCGGCAGGGCTTCGCAGTCTCGGCTAGGCGGCTGTGCTACATCAACCAGCCGAAGGTCCACTCGATCACCTATCGCTTGGGAATCGGCTGGACGCCCTTCACTCGTGGTCGCTGCACCGGTTCCATGTCGATCCCGCGACTGGCCCCGTGCTGGACGACACTGGTCTGGTAGCCGCCGTCGGCCCACACCTTGGTCACTGCCGAATGGGCCGCCGCCGGCTCGGTCAGGGCCTGCTTGCCGCCGGCAGAGTCGTGGAGCATGGCAGACCAATGAGCCGCCGGCCGGTGGGCAGGCTGGTTATGGATCGTTCAGGTGAACAGGGCGGTAAGGGCCGCGGTCACGGCTGTGGCGAGGGTGACGACTGCGACGAAGGCGGTGGCGGCGCGGGTGAGGGCGGCAGGGTAGGTGGCGCCGTCCATGCGGGCGAGCTTGCCCGCGCCGGCCGCGGCCAGCAGGGCGACGACGATCACAAGGGCGGCGGTCTGGAGAACGACAGCGATGACCACGGCAAGCTCCCAGTAATTGGTGGGGTGTTGACGTGTTCGAAGGTCGCCGAAACGGTGTCCGCCGGGGTTCGCCGGACCGAAGATGGACACCGGCGAACACATCCAGAGCTGGGGGCGAGCGCGTGCACGACGAGCAGAATACGGACAATCCGGCACTGGCCGAACTTCGCAGGAGACTAGAGGCCGGGCGGACCCGTTTGCGGCTGGACAAGAAGGCTCTGGCCGGCCTCGCGGGGCTGGGGCGTACGACAGTGTCGGAAGCTTTCCAGGCCGACGGGCCGGTGCCCTCGGAGCGCACTGTGCGGGAGCTGGCTCGGGTGTTGCGACTGCCGGTCGAGGAGTTGGGGACGCTGCAGCAGGCCGCCGGCCGGGCGCCTGTTGATCGGTCGGGCCTGGGCAGGTTGATCGGGGAGTGGGAGCCACACGAGCTCCGGGAGGAAGCCGGGGACCGGGAGAGCGCAGAAGCCCTGGCCCGGCAGGTTGCCGCCTACGGCAACGCCGGCGTCCTGTACCGGCTGGCCCAAGTCCGGGAGGAAGCCGGGGACCGGGCAAAGGCCGAGACCCTGGCCCAGCACGCCGCCGAACACGGCGACCCCTCCGTCTTCGGCCGTCTGGCCCTACATCGAGAGGAGGCAGGAGACCAGGAAAGCGCCGAAACCCTGGCCCGGCAAGCGGCCTACCACGGCGACCCCGCTGCCCTGCATCACCTGGCTCTGCGACGCCGGAACGCCGGGGACCGCGACAACGCCGAAACCCTAGCCCGGTGGGCCGCCGACCACGGCGAGACCACCAACGTCCGTCTGGCACAGGTAGAAGGAGTCCTCAAAGGGCTCTGGCCCCATGGTCTGGACCCGGACGGTACGCCGACGCCCCCATGGCAGCCGTCGGTGTCCGCGCTGCTTGACCGGCTTGTACCGCCGCACGGGTCGTGAGGGGGCCCAGCCGTTTGCGGCTGATGGCGATCCTGCCGACCTTTTCAGTCTTGCAGCAACAAAGACCCACGCGGACCGTGCTGCTGGGCGGAGCTGTCGGCGTGCGGCCCCGCCCACAGGGGTTCGGCCCTGGGCGCTGAGCATGGCCGCTGCTTCGAGCCATGCCTGGTCACGTCCGGCGCTTCCTGACCGCTCGAACCAGTTCAGGGTTTTGTGAGGGGGGCGGTGCAGTCGACGGCCGACGGTCAGCATCGGCAGGATGCGGGTGGCGGGTGACTACTGAGGTGGGCAGCACGGAGAGCCGTGTACGTCAGGTAGCGGTGGGCCAGGTCCGCAGGAGGGCGGCGATCCGGCCGCATGTGCAGGCAGGGTCGAGGAGCAGGTCCTTGAGCGCGATGGCATCCCCGCGGGTGGGCTTGACTGAGACGCCGGCAGCTTCGAGGTACATGACGCCGGTCGCGGCGGCCACGGCGAGGTTGGAACGCTCCAGCCACCGGCACCGGCCCAGAGTGTGTATCAGAGCGGCGGCTTTGGCGTAGGGGCCGTCGTAGACGGGCTGCTCGAACAGTTCGGCGCGGTGCCGGGCGACAGCCGAGACCGGGACGCCATAGTCGTCGGGAGCCGGATCGTCCGCTCCAGCCGCCTCGGCGACCTGCAGGATCCAGGGAACGTCGATGTGCAGCTCCATCAGGCCGCGCGCGTTCCCCGAGGGGCATGCTGATCCTGCTCGGCCTCGTCGAAGACCGCTTGGTGTTCGGCCAGGAAACGGGCGGCCGCGGCCACCGCTCGGGCACGCAGACCACTGGCATCGTCCTGTACCAGCCGGGCGAGGTAGTCCCCCACACTCAGCCCCAGGTCGGCAGCACGCTTCCTCGCGAGCTCCGCGACATCCTCATCCACGCGCGCACCCAGCTGTGTCTTCGCCATACCTGCATGGTAACAGCCGTTACCACACTTGCCGACCCAGCCACCCGTGCGTCGCGGAGCCATCCCCGCGGGTGCGGGGAGCGCGGCCACTTGCGCTGCACGCAAGCGTGCGGTCGGGGGGCATCCCCACAGGTGCGGTGAGCAGCAGCTTTACATCACCCGCAGCCGCACCTGGACCACTTTTCACCGAAACCGACAAGCCGTCCCGACCCGTTGATGGGCGAAGGAGCGCGTGGTCGATGAGTGGTTCTCGCGAGCCGTCCTCGCTTCATGTCCCGATGGAGATGATCCCGAGGGGTTCCGAGGTGGGCTGGGTGGAACCGCCTGCGGGTTCGACGGTGATACCCACGGCGGTGGCGTCGCCGAGTGGCCCCGCGAGCAGGCGGGCGGAGTCCTGGCCGGAGGCGGGCAGCAGTCCGGCGGGCCGGAGGTCGCCCGTTTCGGCGGCGTACCAGAGTTCGTACACACGGTTGCCGGTCAGGGCCGGCAGGTCTCGGGCGGTGAACGCGGCCCGGTTCTGGCTGTGGGAGACGACTACGGCGGCACTGGCACCGTCGGGAAGCTTCTGCGTGTGAAGGGTGGCGTCGGGGGCTGTGAGGACAGCTGCGAAGGCCGCTCCGTCGCCGTGTGTCCGCGCTTCGGCCTGGATGGCCCTCGTGCGGGCGTCGTCGGCCTCGGAGTGCTGCCACAGGGCGAAACCGCCGAGCGCGGCGGCGACCGCGAGGGACGCGGCCAGGGCCATGTTCATCACGCGTCCGTGCGGGCGTGGCCGGCGGAGAGTGTGCTCCTGGCGGACGGTTCTGATCCGATCGAGGGTACGTCGACGCAGCTCGGGGGGTACGGCGATGGTTTCGGCGGCGGCGAGGGAGGCTGCTGTCCGTTGGAGTTCGTCGGCCTCGCGACGGCATGCTTCGCAGCTTGCCAGGTGGTTCTCGAACGCCGCTTCCTCGGCCGGAGGCAGAGCGTGCAGGACATACGCACCTACGGCGGCGTGCGGGCTGTCTGCAGGCGTCATGATCCCTCCTCCAGACAGGCGCGGAGCCGGCGCAGTCCTGCGCGCATTCTCGACTTGACCGTGCCCGGCGGGGTCGACAGGGACCGGGCCACCTCGAGATAGGTCATTCCCTCGTAGAAGGCGAGCACCAACGGAACCCGGTGGACACTGCCGAGCCGGGCGAGGCAGCGATACACACGTCGGCGTTCCTCCCGGCCTTCCACCGCCTCGATGACCTCGTCGACGGGGCGCCCGGAGGACAGCATCGCGGCATGTTGTTCCCGCTCCGCGCTCGCCTGGACGTTGCGTACCCGGTCGACGGCCCGGCGGTGTGCCAGGGTGAGGACCCATGCCTTGGCCGTGCCACGTTCGGGCCGATAGCGGTCAGCGGTCCGCCATACCTCGATCATGACGTCCTGGGTCACCTCCTCCGCCAGCGCGGTGTTCCTCAGGATGCGGCAGGTCAGTGCCATCACCGAGCCGGCGAGGGCGTCGTACACGCCCGCGAACGCCTCGTGGTCCCCGTCGGCCGAACGCGTCAGCAGCTCCTCCACCGCCGCGTCCTCCGCGTGTCCCTGCGGCACGCGCTGCTCACCGTCCTCTGCGTCAGCCGTCCGCCGCTCCTGCGGCGTGGATCTGGTGCTTCGGCTCTGCCCCTGCCCGACTCTGCCCGTGATCCCCGACCGTCGCCGGGCGGCGGCGGCAATCGGGTGAGGGTCGCGGGGACGGGGGCAAGTTCATGGCGGGTCGCCTTCCCCCGCGCCGTCGTCTTCGAGGCCGAGCACGACGTGCACCGTCTTGCCGCCGAGGGCGGGAACCACCTTGATGCGCCCTCCCAATCCCCGGATCAGACGGAAGCCGAGGCCGCCGCGCTCGTCGAGGGGTGCGTCCCACGACGTCTGGGGAAGTTCCTCGCTCTGGTCGGCGACGGCGATGTCCAGCAGCGTTTCGCGGATGGTCAGCGTCAGCACGCAGGGACCGCGCGTATGGCGAACGGCGTTCGTCACCAGTTCCGAGACGATCAGCACGGCGTCCTCCGTCCGGTCCGGCCGGCCGCCGTTTCCCGCTAGCCAGCGTGCGGCAACGCGTCGGGCGGTGGCCGGTGTCCGCCAGTTGTAGGGAAGACCGAGGCTGTGGCGTGTCGCGGCCGGTGCCGACACGGTGGTAGTGATCATGACCGCCCCCTGGCGACTCGGTTGGGACGTGTGGTTCTGCTGGGTATTCGAAGCCGCGCCACCGGTGGATGACGAACAGGGCGCGGGACGGCGAAGGCATCGCATACGGCCATTCGAGAAATCCGGGCATCGGTTCATCCGCAGCGCCTGCTGCTTCGAACCCACTACGAAGTGCACGGCGAGACTCAGGGCTCTCGGCCCTCGCCACACAAGCCGGAATGTCCGCTCTCACGCTGACTCTCGTTCCGTGCAGGCCCAAATCGGATCGTTCGAAGGAGGTGTGTTCCATGACCAGGTCCATGCGAGTCCGCCGGCTGGTGGCGGGTGCCGCCGCGTCCGGCCTGCTGGCAGGCGGCGCCGCGCTCGGCATGTCCGGCTCGGCGGCAGCTGCTCCTGCCCCGACGTCCGTCGCCACCACTGTCGTGGCCGGCCACGGCGATGGGCACGACCGGCACGACCGGTGCGAGTGGAAGAAGGGGCACTGGGAGAAGAAGTGGGTGAAGGGGCACTGGGAGAAGAAGCGGTTCAACCACGACACCTGGCACCAGGGACATCACGACCACCATGGGAAGTGGCAGCACGGCTACTGGCAGCATGACCACTTCTACAAGTGGGTCTACGTTCCCGGGCACTGGGACCACGTCTGGGTGAAGGGGCACTGGGACTGCCGCCACCGGTGACTCGCGACCGGCAGGGAGCAGGGGTTCACCCCACCCTGCTGCGGCGACGATCGGAGTCCCGATGTCCACCGCACGTCGGGTGGGCGGAATGGATGGGGCAGGGCCCGTGACGCACGGGCCCTGCCTTCTTCGGTGGTTGTCCTGGGGTTGGGAAGCGATGTCGTCCTGGCGGCAGTCGCCGGCGGTGGTGCCGACAAGGTCACCAAGCCGGACACCGTCGCGGTACTACTGGACCCGGCCTGCCCGCAGGTGCAGTTCTTCCCCGCCGAATCCGGCGCGGAATCCGGGGTCGTGCGAGACCGCGACGACGGTTCCCGGGTACTGGGCCAGGGCCTGCTCCAGTTCCTCGACCAGGGACAGCGCCACGTGGTTGGTGGGCTCGTCCAAGACCAGAAGGTCCACCGGGCGTGTCACCAGCCGAGCCAGGGCCAGGCGCCGTTGCTGCCCCGCGGAGAGCGCGACTACGGGCACTGCCAGATCATCCTCGCGGAAGAGACCGAGGGCCAGCAGCCCCTCGGCGTGCTCCTCGGCCGTGCCGGGCCGACCGGCCGCGAAGGCATCGAGCAGGGGGCGGCGGCTGGGTGCGGCGGGGAGCTCCTGCGGTAGGTAGCCGATGCGGGCCGGGAGCCTCGCACGGCCGGTGTCGGGCTCCAGGTCACCGGCCAGTACGCGCAACAGGGTGGTCTTGCCTGCCCCGTTGGGGCCGGTGACCAGCAGTCGCCCGCCCGGGGCGACGGCCAGGGCCTCGATGTGAAGTCGGCCTCCGACGGTGACACCGGCCAGCAGAGCGGGATCGGTCTCGGGGCTTGCGGCCTCCAGGGCCGCGGTGAAGCGCAGCGGCTTCGGCGGGGCGGGCACGGGCGACTGCTGCAGCCTCCACAGCTGCTGCCGGGCCGCGCGTACCCGGCCCCCGAGCTTGGCCTCGTGGGAGCGGCGGTGCTTGCCGAAGCCCTCCTGCGGGTCCTTGCCGGTCACGGTCAGTCGCTCGCCCGCGGTGTCGACCAGCCTTTCGGCCTGGGCCAGTTCGGTCAGCCACTCCTGGTGGCGCTGTTCCCAGCGTGCCCGGGCGGCGGCCTTGGCGGTGCGGTAGCCGGACCAGCCGTCGCCGTACCGGGTGATCGAGAGGGTGTCGCGGTCGACCTCCAGGATCGTGGTGGTCACCCGCTCGAGGAAGCCCCGGTCGTGGGTGACGGCGACCAGTGTGCCGGGGTGGGCCCGCAGCTGCCCTGCCAGCCAGTCGACGGCGTCACGGTCGAGGTGGTTGGTCGGCTCGTCCAGCAGCAGCAGCTCCGGCTGCGCGGCCAGGACGCAGGCCAGCGCCAAGCGGGAACGCTCCCCACCCGACAGGGTGCACAGGACGCGGTCGGCGGTGATGTGGGTGAGGCCCAGCCCGTATATCGCGGCCTTCACTCGCGCGTCGGCCTCGTAGCCGCCGCGTTCCTCGAACGCTGTGAGCAGCTCCCCGTACTCCTCGAGGGCCGCTGCGTCGGTCAGGTCCTGTTCGGCCTCGCGCAGGCGCCGCTCCAATTCGCGCAGGTCGCAGAGGGCCTCGTCGATGGCGTCCTGGACGGTGAGGGCGGGGTCGAGGTCGAGGGTCTGGGCGAGGTGGCCGGTGCCGCCGGGGAAGGCGACGGTCAGCTCTCCGGTGTCGGGTTGCTCCAGCCCTGCCAGGAGGCGTAGGAAGGTGGACTTGCCGGAGCCGTTCTCTCCGATCACCCCCACTCTTTCGCCGGGGCGGACCGTGAGGGTGACCTGCTCCAGGACGGAGCGGTCACCGAATGCCTTCGAGACGTCTTTCATCGCCAGTTGGGCGCGTGCCTGCATGATTCGTTTCCCTGAGTCGGGGGCGTACAGGGGGGCGGAAGGAACGCCGGGCCGCCGCAGCTCATCGGAGTGCGGTCAGCCCGGGCGTGGCGCCCTGAATCAGCGGAAGTCGTGATGCGAACCCATGTCCCCACCATAACAAGACGAACCGTCTCGTGACATCTTGAATCGTGGGGTCGCGCGCGTGCAGGACTCGCCTCCGCCGGCTTCGTGTGCTGCCACTACTACTGGTCGAGGGTGACGGCGACCTGAACCAGGTGGGCGTGGTGATTCCACGTGTCCACGGTGTGAAGGGTGGCGGGTGTGTCCCGATCCCGCTCGGTCGAACCGCAGAATCGGGACATCGCGCGATCAGTGGATGGGGGCCTGGCAGCCCGTCCGGGCGGGTCACTTGTAAAGAACGGCCTGGATTTCGAGGCTGATCGACACCTTGTTGCCGAGCGCGACGCCACCGGCGTTGATGCCGAAGTCGCGCCGGTTGATCTCCGCGGTCGCGGAGAAGCCGGCCCGCTGTCCATCCCGCTGGTCCGAGCTGAAGGCGTTCACCTTGAGGGTCAGCGGTACCTGCCGTGTGATGCCGTGCAAGGTCAGCTCACCGTCGACGGCCCAACCGTCGACGGTCTGGCGGATGCCGGTCGAGCGGTAGCTCACCGTCGGGTACGTGTCGACGTCGAGGTACTCGGCGGCGTGGAGGTGGTTGTCGCGCTTCTCGTTGCCGGTGTCGATGGATGCGAGGTCGATCGTCGCGGTGACCGACGAGCGCAGTGGGTCCTCGTCCGTGACGAGCGTGACGTCGTGGCGGGTGAACCGGCCCCGCGTCTTGCTGATCCCGAGAAGGCGGACGGAGAAGGCGATCTCGGAGTGCGCCGGGTCGGCCTTCCACGTGCCGGCCAGATAGCCCGGAATCGCGGCGGTCGCGGGGGCGGTGTTCATGGGTTCGTTCACGGCTTCCTCCATGGTTGTGCGGCCGCAGCCGCACGGCGAGGGTGATAGTCGGTCGGGGTCGGGGCCTGTGTTCCATCGCGAGCGGCGCGCCCAAGGGAGCCGGGGATCCCAAGACGTCGGTCATCGCGCACAGTTGCCTGGTGTTGCTCGAACTCCTGCGATCTGTCAGGGCTCAAGGTCGACCGCTCCGTTGCCGCTCGCGATGTCGAGCGGCACCGAGACGTGGTCGTGCGTGATCAACCACGTCCCGTCGATCTTCCGGAAGCAGTACGTGACCCTGACCCACATACCGCCCATCGCCGTCCCGTCCTTCAGCGTGCCGCCGAGACGAGCAAAGGCGTACCCGAAGGCCACTTCATCGGCCATGGTGAGGGTCAGCTCGCGAACCTCGTAGGTCACGCTCTCGAGGAACACGAACACGGGCGCCCAGTCCTTGAGTTTCGCCTCCACCCCCACACTCCGGAGCGGCGGCTCGATGTCGAAGGACACGATGTCCGTCGCGTACAGCATCTTCAGGCCCTCCGGATCCTTGGCCTGGAGGCTCTCGGCGATCATGTCCACCTGCCGGCGAATCTCGGCTTCGTCCCTCTCGCGTTGCGTAGGCATCGCGACCTCACCTTTCCTTTCACGTTGGAATCCTGGCTTCTCACACACTCCGCTCTGCGGATTGCGCTGCACCTCTCAGTGCAGGATTTCGGCCCGCACTCTCTCTTTCGGCGTTGCGATGTCCCAGTAGCGAACGATGCCCCGCGCATTACTGAAGTCGCCTGTACCGCCGGTGATGGCCATGTCGAGCTGGCTCGTTCCGCTCACCCAGAGCGACTGCATCGCCAGAGAGCCACGGTTGAGTTCCATCGTGATCAGGCACTGTGTCATGAGTTCTTCGCCATTGATGTGGATGACCTGGCACGCCCCGCCCCCGCGTCCGACACTGCGGCCGTCCTTTATCGCGGTGCCGGAGTAGACGTACGTATCACCCAGGCTCGGCCCTTTCGGGTCGAGATCGGTATACGCGTACTGGTCGTTCTGAACCTTGAGTTCGAGGACCTCGACTCGTCGCTGTTCCAGGGCGTCAGCGTCTGCACTAGTTACGGCAAAGACGCCGATCAAAGCGGTGACCAGCGATATGGCGAGGAATTTTGTGATCGACGCTCGTGTGTTGTTCTTCCTCCGATCCCTGTCATGCACGCCGACGGATCCCAGCCTTCTGGTGACCACGATGGAACCTCCTCATTCGCTCAAGCAGTTTCTGCCCCTGATGGGCGTTGCCGGTCAGACGAGTCCCGGAGGGGCGACCTCGCCGCCGCCCTTGGAGCGCCCTGTAGACACGCCGACGAGCTGAGCCCCGACGTGCTCGCTGGGTGATGTGTTCGTCCCACCGGTTCGACAGCGCAGCCCCACGGAATGTGAGGCTGGTGCGTCGCCTCACATTCCGTGGGGCTGTGTTGTCGAACCGGTAAGGGCAGATACGACGAAGGGAGCCGTCGGCACCATGAGTAACCGATCCGAGCCAGGACACGGCCGGCCCGATCCGGGCCTGGACGCGCTCATGAGCGAGCGTCGCCAACTGATCAATCTCGCGTACCGGCTTCTGGGTTCCCTGGCCGAGGCAGAGGACGCCGTCCAGGAGACCTACACCCGCTGGTACGCCATGTCACGGCAGCAGCAGGACGCCATCGAGAACCCCGCCGCCTGGCTGACGACCGTCGCCGGCCGCATCTGCCTCAACCTGCTCGGCTCGGCGCGGGCCAGGCGAGAGACCTACGTGGGCGACTGGATCCCAGAGCCGCTGCCCAAGCATTCGGAGTGGATCAGTGGGCGGGCGGACGGTGCGGCGGCCGATCCGGCCGACCGGGTCACCCTGGACGAGTCGGTCAACCTGGCCTTCCTGGTCGTGCTCGAATCGATGACCCCGGCCGAACGCGTCGCGTTCATCCTGCACGACGTCTTCTGCCACTCGTTCGCCGAAGTGGCCGAGATCCTCGGCCGGACCCCGGCGGCATGCCGCCAGCTGGCCTCCTCGGCCCGCCGCCGCATCCGGGCCGCGCGGCCTTCCACGACTGCTACAGCCCAACGCGCCGCCGTCGTCAGAGACTTCAAGCAAGCCTGGGAGGCCAAGGACATCGATGCCCTGATCGGCCTGCTCGACCCCGATGCCACAGCGATCGCCGACGGCGGTGGCCTTGCCCTCACCTTCCCGCACCCCATCGAAGGCGCTGAGCAGATCGCGCACGCCTGGCGAGAGATCGCCCGCAGCAAGCCCGACACCATGACGTTCCTGGAGCGCACGGTCAACGGCCAGCCCGGTCTGGTGGCTCAGCAGGACGGCGCCATCGTGTCGGTGTACGCGTTCGATGTCGCGGACGACCGGATCAAGCACATCTGGGTCGTACGCAACCCCGAGAAGCTCCATCGCTGGACGACGGGTTGAGGCGCGGTTCCCTACCGTCCGGTCCGCCGGCTCACACCCGCCGGCCGGCAGCACAGAGCAGGAACGAGGCCGGGGGCGATACCGATCCGGCTGTTCTCCATCCCCTTGCGCACCGGGTGCGCCGGCGAGACCGTTGTCCGACATGACGTCAGAGATCAAGGTGAGGGGCCACCATCCCGTTCAGGATGGTGGCCCTCGTCGGCCTACCCGTCGATCAGACTTCTCATCACGGCAGGCGCCACTGCTGGTTGGGGCCTCCATGACACGCCCAGAGCCCCTTGCTGTCTGTTCGCGCCGCTGGGGTTCCTCAGCGTCCGGCGGGGCGCGTCTGCGGCCGGCCGGGGCGGGTCTGCGCCTGGCCGGGGTTCGGCGCTTCGACGTAGCGGACGGTCTGCATCATGCCCAGGTCTCCATGGTGGAGCTGGTGGCAGTGGACGAAGGTGTCGCCGGTGAAGTCCTCGTACCGGACGAGGAACGTGGCGGACTGTCCGGGAGTTCCGCCGGGAAGGCCGATGGTGTCGTGCCAGGTAGGGGTCTCGAGCGGTTGGCCGTTGCGGTGGGTGAGCAGGACCTGATTGGTGTGCAGATGGAAGGGGTGGCTGCGCGCGGGGATGGTTTCGTCGGTGCGGATAGTCCATCGCTCCACAGAGCCGAGGCGCAGGGTGTGGTTGGTGTAGTCGGGGTCGAACAGGCCGTAGGCGGGGTCGTGGGTGAGGTCGCCTGTGGGATCGGCCGCGGGGGTGGGATGAGTGCCGAGCATGCGGTAGGCGTTGGGGAAGGGGCCGGTGAAGACGCCGGGGTCGGCGTGGAAGACCACTTCCCGGTCCGCGCCCGGGTGGGTGATGTCGTTCTCGTCGAGGAAGGGCCTGCCCTGCGGCAGTGAGGTCGGCAGTTCCATCGGAGGCTGTACGGGTTCTCCTGAGACCTGGATCGTCATCAGCGGGCCGGGGGCTGTTGCGGCGCGCAGCTGGTAGGTGCCGGGCGTGGCGCCCTGGATCAGGACGTCGGCGCGGTTGCCCATGCCCAGGTCCACGATGGTCTGGGCTCGTGGGGCGCCGAAGGTGACACCGTCCTGGGCAATCTGGTGCATGGTCAGGCCGTCGCCGACGCTGGTGCTGGTGCTTGTACTGGTGATCTTGAGCTGCAGGGCGGTGAACGCGGTCGCGGCGACCAGTCGCAACCGCTGGACCTCACCGGGGCGGAGGGTGAGGGTGGGGTTGACCGTGCCGTTGACGGTGAAGAGGGAAGGGATGCCGTTCACCCAGGTTCCGGAGGTGAAGGCGGGGACGTGGCCGTCCCTGAACTTCAGCTCGCTGATGCAGAGGACGATGTCGGCGGCCGCCTTGATCTCGGGGACCTCGTCGACATCGCCTTCGACGATGATCACGCCGGCCATTCCTCCGATGAGCTGCTCGGCGGTGGCTCCGTGCAGATGCGGGTGATACCAGTACGTTCCCGCCGGATGGTTCTCCGGCACGTCGATGACCGTCTCGTGCCTCGGCTCCGGGGCGCCGGCGGCGACCTCGTCCTCCGTGCGCGGCGCGAACTCCCGCAGGACGTTGTCGGCCTGCCCTGACGGGCTGACGTGCAGGCCGTGGGTGTGCAGGTTGAAGCTGTTGGCGTGATGGGGCGCGTGAGGATCGGTGGTGTGTGGCGGGTTGGGCGGCAGGCCGTTGACATGCGTCAGCCGCAGCGTGTCCCCGCCACACACCCGCAGGGTCGGCCCCGGGATGGTCCCGTTGTAGGTGCGGGAGGTGACCCGGCCGTAGCCCGGCACTTCGACGTCCGTGAACCGCACATCGAAGATCTGCTCAAGCACGCGTGATGCCGAGCCAGGCACCGGGCGTGCCGTCGCGACAACAGGCTGCGGGAAAGGCGCCTCCGCTGCCATACCCCGGCCGGCCAGGACACTCCCTGTCGCTGCTGCCAGAGCGCCGACCGGGATCGCTTTCAGCACCGTCCGACGGCTGACTCCACCACTGGATTCCATAACAGGGCAATCTAGAACAATGCTGCTTCAGTACCCGAGAGGCGGACGGCCGACACCACCGACCGCCACGAACAGGAGGGCCGGGCGGACGCCACCACTCACCCCAGCCCGCGCCTCCGTGGCCTCGCCGAAGCCGATACGGACGCAGGCCGGCAATGCAGGGTCCACGCAGACCGGCGACGCTTCGCGGGCGTGGCCTGCTTGACCGGCCGGAGTGTCGCCTGCAAAGTCGCTATGCGGACCCGAAGCAGCACTCGTCCCCCGTCGGCCGCCTCTCCCTCCAGGTGCGGCGGACAGCCCCGAGACCCAGGAGCAACCTGTCCCGATGGTCCTCGATCTGGTGCTAATCGGCACTGCCATCACCCTGGGGCCTTTGCACAACAGCGCCTTCATCCTGCTGCTCTCCTCACGGCGCGGCATCCGGCAGGGGCTGGCGTTCCTGCTGTCATGGCTCGCCAACCTGATCGCTGTGACCGCCGTCGTGGTGCTGCTGACCGGCGGTCAGCCCCCCGCCCGTCACAGCGCGCCCTCGACCGCCGGGCTCGCCGTGAAACTCGCCATCGGCCTGGTCCTGGTGCTCTACGGCGCGCACCGACACCGCCGGCCGCCCCGCCCGCACGGCCCTCCGCGCTGGACCACCCGGATCGACAACGCATCCCCCGTCACAGCAGCCGGCCTGGCCTGGGTGCTGCAGCCCTGGGCGCTGGTCGGCGCCGGCGCCGCCACCGCCCTCGACGCCGATCTCTCCACCGTCACCGACTGGCTCACACTCACCGGCTACTGCCTGCTCGCCTCACTCAGCCTCATCGTCATGGAGACGTACGCACTCCGGGCGCCCGCGGACGCCAACGCCCGCCTCAACGCCCTTCGAAACTGGCTGGCCCAACACCAGGAACAACTCATCGTCACCCTCGCCCTGATCGTCGGCCTTTGGCTGACGGCACGCAGCACCTACGAGCTCATCGCCTGACACAACCCACACGGCCCTGACGGCCATCACCCTCATCAGGCACGACAGCGACCGGCAGGAATCGTCCAGAAAGACACCGGGGCCTGCCGAATTCAGGTGGCGCCTTGCACGGGCGCCAGGCACTGCCCGGGCAGGCCGGAGCCGGCCGTCAAACCCACGACACACGCCGGGGACCAGACAGGATTTCACCAGGCAACAGACGCGACAGCGGCCTCGTGTGACCACCCACGTGACACCTCGCGTGACAACAGACGCAAGGCACGCAAGGCGCTCCCACCCATCCTGCGAGCGGGGAAGGGCTCCGGGACCGCTATTGGCCACCGGGCGATGGCCGTGGCCGCGTCGACCAGGCTACGGCTCCACCTGGCGTCGCCCGCCGCAGCGCCAGCAGCCAAGCGAGCCGTTTCAAGGCCCTCCGGCTCAGGTCACGACGGACGGCGGGGCGTGGTGCAGGCCGGTGTTCCTCCCGGTAGTCGGTGGCGGTGGGCCGCGACGAGACGGTAGGCGCATCGGGCGGCCCATCTCACGCCGGGCAGCAGGAGCACCGCGCCGAGAAGTGCCCAGGCCCCGCCCGCGCTCATGAGTGCCTTCGCGACGGCCCGGGCCCCTCCCTCCACCGCGCCGGCCGGTGTCACCCACAGCACCTCGTACTCGGCACGCTCTCGGGTGACGCCGAGGGCCTCGAGGTCCGCGTACTGCCATGGAATGAAGTCGCAGCGGGGCCGTACGCGCCTTTCGGCGAACTTTGCCGACGTCGTACAGAAGCCGCAGTCTCCGTCGTAGACGAGCACGGGCCGAGAACGCATATCTCCATCATGCTGCGTCGCGACGCCGGGGCCGCCGCCCGGCACGCCCACAACCCGGAGGCCGAACACTCCGCCCGGACCCCGGCGCACGCAGCTACAGTCGCCCTCGGCGAGAGCGGCACCCATGGCGGAACCAGCCCGCCACACAACACCGCACCCTCTGGAGCGAAGGGGCTGACGGCACAACCAGGCCACCGACACGGAGACCGCCCGCAGTGAGGGCACGTGTGAAGGCCCTGGCGCACGCCGGTCGGTACTGCCCATGCGCCTCCCGCCCGGGGAGGCGGGAGGTCCGAAGGGGGTAACTGGTGCGAGGTAGCCAGCCGACGCCCCGGCCGGCCCTCATTGGAAGCACATGCCGGTCGTGGCGCCCCGCTGCCTGACGTCTCACAGCTCGGCCAGGAAGGTGGCACGGTCGATCGCAGCGCACGCCTGGTGAGTCTGCAGATCGACCAGGTCGTCGCGCGGCATGACGTTCACTCGCACGGGGCAGCGAGCACGGCAGCCCCGGGAGTCTTGTATCGTTCTCCGCGAATCATCCAGAGGGGTGGAGGGACCGGCCCTACGAAGCCCCGGCAACTCCCCGGTCGACTCGGCGCTCAATGTTCACGCCGTGTCGTCGGGATCAGTGCCAACTCCGGCTCGCGCCAACGTGGCGCGGGAAAAGATGAGGAGACACGGTGCTCTCTGTGCTGCCTTTCGCCCCGGCTCTGTCCACCCCGGGCTTTCCGCGTACCCATCTCGCGATCACCGCGGCATATCGGCCGACCGCTTCGGCCCTTTCCCGCTGATCATCCCTGCCCTCCCCTGAGCGAGGTCGCCGCAAGTCATGGCTCGCGGCACGAGACTGGAGTACCCCCTTCATGGACATTTCGGATATTTCTAGTGGTGTTGGCGTCCTCGACAAGGCAGCGGTGATACTCGGCGCGCTCGCGTCGGGCCCGGCCACTCTGGCGGGGCTGGTCGCTTCCACCGGCCTGGCCCGGCCTACGGCCCATCGACTCGCCCTCGCACTCGAACGTCACCGTCTGGTAGGCAGGGACGTGCAGGGCCGCTTCGTCCTTGGCCCTCGACTTGGTGAGCTCTCGGCTGCCGCGGGCGAGGACCGCCTACTGGCCGCGGCCGGTCCGGTCCTCACCTCCCTTCGGGACGCCACCGGCGAGAGCGCGCAGCTCTACCGACGCCAGGGTGAGCTGCGCGTCTGCATCGCCGCCGCCGAGCGAACCGCCGGCCTGCGCGACATCGTGCCGGTGGGGTCCACCCTCCCCATGAAGGTCGGCTCCGCTGCCCAGGTCCTGCTGGCCTGGGAGGAGCCCGAGCGCTTCTACCAGGGCCTGCAGGGCGCTCGCTTCACCGCCACCGCCCTGAGCGGCGTACGGCGCCGAGGCTGGGCCCAGTCGATCGGTGAACGCGAACCCGGCATGGCCTCCGTCTCGGCGCCGGTCCGCGGCCCGTCCGACCGCGTCGTGGCCGCCGTCACGGTCACCGGCCCGATCCAACGCCTCACCCGACACCCCGGCACCCGACTCGCGAAGGCCGCCGTCGACGCGGCCCACCGGCTCACCGAAGCCATTCACCACTCCTAACCCGTAGGGAGGGAGAGGTCTTGGGGCAGCGAGGTCCGCGAACGGGATTCGGACGTCGCCCACTTCCTCCTGCGGGCCTGGGTCAGGACTGGCTCGTCCTGCCTGGACGGTATCTCCGCCAGAACCGGCTTGAACTGGGTGTAGGCCACGTGTTGGCCTGGAGTGAAGATCAGGGACAGCGGGCAGCGGCCTCCGTACGCCCTCAGGTCCAGTAGGTCGGTAGGCGTGGATCCGCTGCGCCCGATGTAGTGAATCTGCCGGGCCTCGCATGGCGTACCGACTGACGTTTGATCCCAGGCGTCCCCTGCCGTGAAGTCATTCCCCGTACACGAACCTCAGGAGGACCAAGTGGGCAAGATGACCGAGGCCGAGGCCGAGGCAGTGTTCGCGGACATCGACACGGACGGAAGCGGAGAGATCCGACTGCGCGAGTTGAGGGACTACGACCTGGCCAACGGCGGCACCCTCGGCGGAGTAAAGCTCGCCGACTTCGTCCGAGAGGCCGACACCGACGGCGACAGGCGCATCAGCCTCACCGAGTTCAAGTCGTACTTCGCCTGACCCTCCCCCACGTCACACCACCCCACACCAGGCGCCAGCTGGCGGCGCATCCCCCTCCTCACCCGGGGCACGGGTGACACCGCCTGCTCACAGCCAAGGTTTCAGGCGGGTTCCGGCGCACATTCCGGATGCTGTTGGCCATCTTGTCGCGGCCGGTTGGCGTGGCGGTGTCGTACACCGCGTGGTGCCCGGACTCGCGGCCAAGGAGCGCGTGTTCTTACGGTCCTTGGCCGCAGTCATCGTTACCCCTGCCCGCGCGACCAGCGGCGCTTCGGTGACGACGGCGCTCCCCCCGGTGACGGGCATGGTCTGGGTGTTGCCCATGCCCCGGTGAGTAGGGCTTACGGGGTTCTTCGCGGGCAGGGTGTAGTCCACCCTGCCCGCGGTGGGGCTTGGTGCTCGTTGGCGAGGCTGAAGTCGCCGCCGACCGGTACGGCGATCCGTCGACGCGGGTCAGGGCGGTGAGGGTGGTGACCTCCTACCCGGACGGACCGTACCGGTGCGCCGAGGGGTGGGGGTCAGCCTACGGGGTGAAGGGGGACGTCGAGGTAGGACTCGGTGCCCTTCGGGGAGGTGATGTCGATGGTGAACACCGGGGTGGTGGTGTTGTCGTAGGCGAAGAAGGGGTCGTGGGTGTCGATGACCAGCTGGAGTCGGCGGCCCTTGGACACGACGTAGTCGGCCGGCTGGAGGGGGAAGGTCACCGTGGTGGCCTGGCCGGCCTGCTCGGCGGTGAAGGTGTACGGGGCGTGGGTGATGATGTGGGCCCTGCCGGTGGCCGGGTCGGCGTCCAGGAGGTAGGCGACGATCGTGGCGTCCGCCTGCTGCGGCTTGACCGTGAGCCGCAGTTCCAGATCGCCCCGGACGCGCGATGCCTGCTCCAGCGGCGTGGTGGCGAAGACGGCGGCCAGGCCACGGTCGATGTCGGCGGTCTTGTAGGCGTGGGGCAGGCCCAGGCGTTCGAACAGGCCGGTCTGGACCAGCTTGGGGGCGACGACGATGTCGGTGCCCTGGCCGGTGGCCTTCACCGAACGCGTCCAGCCTGCCTGCGGCTTGTCCTCGGTCAGCTGCCCGTCGCTCTGCCCGGAGGGGGCGTCGGCAAGGTGGAGCCGCTTCTTCGGCAGGGCGTAGTCGTCCCAGGTGGCGTGGCGGAGGTCAGAGAGGGGGTTGAACATGTACTCCGAGCGGACGTCGAACCGGGGAGGCTGTCCGTCGCCGGCGGTGCCGCCGAGGAAGTGGTCCATCCACCGGTAGGCCATGTCGGTGGGCTTGGCGGGGAGTCCGGCCAGGCCCGGGAGTTCGGCGTTGCCGTGGTCGCCGACCTGGACGAGGAGCGTCTTGGGGCTGGTCAGACGCTTGTGGAAGTCGATGACGGCGGGCACGGAGAAAATGGTCTCGTGCCAGGTGGTGGTCAGCAGGATCGGCGTCGCGTTGTCGTTGTACTGCGACAGGTACGCCTTGGGCGAGCGCCGCTCGGCGAACTCCCTGACCTGGTCGTCGATGGTGTTGGCGCGGATCTTCTGGATGATCTCGCGGAACTCGGGCGAGCACCGGTCCTCGCCGAAGAGCTGCACGAGCGCTTCGAACGCCTTGATGTGGCGGGTGCCGTTCTCGTACAGCGAGGTGAACAGGTCGGCCCAGGCGCTGGCGCCCGCGACGGCCTTGACCCGCGGGTCCTGCGCGGCCGCCAGCAGGCTCGTGCCGGCGCCGTAGGAGGCGCCGAAGAACCCGATCCGGTCCGCGTCGACACCGTCCTGCGCCACCAGCCAGTTGATGACCTCGGTGGCGTCGGACCAGTCCAGCGGTCCGGCCACCTGGATCTCGCCCGTGGACTTGGCCAGACCACGCTGGCTGTACGCCAGAACGGCGTAGCCGCCCTGCGTCCAGCGGGAGATCATGCCGAGGTAGGCCCGGTGCCCGATACTGATCAGCGGCGCGGGCAGCACGACCGCGGGGCAAACCTGCCCCGGCGCGAGGTGCCTCGGGACGCTGAGCGACGCGTCCAGGAGCGTCCCGTCCGCCATGGTCAGCGAGACCTCCGCGTACCGGCCGATCTCCGCGTAGACCTCGTACTCATCGGCCAGACCCCACTGGTCGAGACGGCCGATCCGGCGCGGCGACGGGTCGAGCAGCGCCTCACGGATCGCGTCCAACCTCGCGAGGTCTTCTGCCGAGAGCGCGAAGAGGGGATCCGTGGTTCCGTCTGCAGACATGGCTGTACCCGCCTTCTGTGAAAGGGATAGTGACAAGGTGTCGAGACACATGCTCACCCCGCCAAGATCACCCTGGGGAAATTTCCGCACCGGCCACTCGAATGAATGAACAGCTCCTCGCAAACCCCAAAGCGGACAACAGGCCATAGGTCGACCGAGAACAGCCGAGCGCAGCCGAAGGCACCGGTCAGCAGCACACTCACGCGAGGACGGCCGTCAATCCCCGGTGCCGTCGTACCAGGCAGGTGAAGCCCAGCCAGGGCGCTGGCGGCCCCGCCCCTGAATAGGCAACCGCCCCCGGCTGCGGCGCGACGGACGGGGCGATGTCGAGGGTCCCGTTGAGGCCGGACCCAGACCCGGAGGCCAAGGGCGGGGCAGGGGCAGGGCAGGGGCGAGGCCAGCAGGCCACCGGCGATGTGCACGGCGTGGCCTCACACAGCTCGCCGTGTCGCGCCACTGGTGCGGTGCGGCGTAGCTGGACAGCCGGTCCTCGGCGTCGTCGGTCAGCTCAAGCCGCGGAGTGTCCGCCCGGAGATGCTGCTCTCCCCCTGCGCCAAGGACGGCCGTAGCCGTCGGCATGATGGCGGCGCAGCAGCGGACCTTGTGTGTGACGTAGGGAGCGATTATCCGTCCCCTGGGTCTCCCTGATGAGGAGTCAGGGTCGGTTCGGGGTTGGACCGGGGTGATCCCGGTCGTCGCGGGCGTGCCAGGCGGACAGACTCGAAACGAACTTGATCACTGCTTCGAGAGGTGGAGTCGACCCATGCGTCGTGCCACGCGTCGTTCATCGTTCCTTGCCCTGTCCGCCGCTCTGGCGTTCGGTGCCGTCGCGCCCGCCCAGGCTGCCACCGCTGGGCCCACCCCGGAGCTGGACCGGGCAGCGCTACGTTCGACGATCGTCCCGCGTCCGGGTGACGGTGCGGCCGGCGTAGTAGCGGAGGTGCACAAGAACGGGGAGACGTGGCGGGGTGCGGCGGGGGACGTCGTCACCGGTCGGCATCTCTCCCCGCGCGCGCACTTCAGGATCGGCAGCATCACCAAGCCCATGGAGGCGGTGATCCTGCTCCAGCTGTCCGCCGAGGGCCGTGTCGACCTGGACGAGAGCGTCCAGCACTACCTGCCCGGCCTGCTGCCGGAAGACCGGTTCAAGGAGCCGATCAGCGTGCGGCAGTTGCTCAACCACACCAGCGGGCTCCCGCAGGACTTGGAGGGCGCGCCGGCCGCCACGCCGGACGAGGAGATCGAGCAGCTGCTGGGCTACGTCACGTTCGACGAGGTGATCCGGGAGACTCTCCGCCCCGAGAGCCGGCCCGGCCCGGGGCCGCGCTTCAGCCCCGGCACACGTCAGGAGTACAACTCCTTCGGCTACCGGATCGCCGGGAAGCTCATCGAGGAGATCACCGGGCACTCGTACCAGTACGAGGCGACCACCCGCATCCTCAAACCGCTGAAGATGCGGGACACCCGAGCCGCCGTTCCGAACCGCAGCACGCCCGTGCCCCGGCCGTACCTGCCCGGCTATCTGGCGAACAGCGGGGGCGACCTGGTCGATGTCAACGTGCAGGGTGGGTTGCCTGCGAGCATGACCTCGACCACGGCGGATCTGGACCGGTTCATATCCGGCCTGTTCGACGGCCGGCTGCTGCCCCCGGCTCAGACCGCCGAACTGTTCGCGATACCGAAGGGCATCGATGGCAAGCCTCTGCCATACGCGGATGGCTCCCACTGCAACATCGGCCCCGGCAAGGGCACGGCCTGCTTCAGCGTGGGGCTGATGTCCACGCCGCTTCCCAACGGGTCGCTCCTGTGGGGCAAGACGGGATCGGATCCGGGATACCGGAGCGGTGTCTTCGCCTCCCGCGACCTCAACTTGCGCGCCGTCTACGCGGTGGGCACCGCGGGTCCCATCGACGGCGTCCCTGCGGTGGCCCAGCGACTGGCCCTCGCGGCCTTCGGCAGCTAAAAGCTTGTCCCGAACTACGGGGTGAGCTGGTGGTCTGCCTGGCAGTGCGGTCAGCAGGTGGAATCGAGGACGGTGAGCGAGTGCCCGTTGCACGGGGTCTTGAACAAGTGGTGGCTTCGTGTCATCTGTACGGCACGGAGGCTCCGTCCGACCCGTTGGACGTGTGACTGATCGACAGCGAAGCGGTCGCCACGCGCATCACGACCGGTTCGGACTGATGCCTGATCATCGAGACGGCGGCCCACTTCTCTGGATACGACATGGCGGAGTCAGGAGTATGCGAAGAGGACCGGGACCGGACCACACCTCTCAACCAGCATGACTGAGGCGTTCTGTCGGCATCGCCTCGTGTGTGCGACCTGCCCGGTGGAAGACGCCATGGGCGCCGACAGCCAGCGCCCAGAGCAGGAGAGGGAAAGCAGCGATCCGTTCCATACCTCCCATGCCTAGGCCGAGGTAGTGGCGGGAGAGGAACAGCCCGAGGGCCGTGATCGCTGTGAGTCCCAGCAGGCCGGTCCCCCACCGCAGGGGGGTTGGTATGCGCTCTGCCAGGGCGAACCCCGCCATGACGAGACCGATGTTGCCGGCTGCCATGATGAGGAGGGCGCCCAGGACATGCTGGTTCTCGTTGACGTCCGCAGGAGCCAGTCCGGCCAGCGCGAATCCCAAGCCGGCACCGGCGAGCAGCCATTGCGTCGTGGTAGCGGCCCGGCCACTGCGCCAAAGGACACCACTGGTCAGAACGGCGCCGACAACGAGCAACACTCCCAGGACGACGAACGAAACGTTCATCAGGCCGTGCTCGGGGGAACAGATGTACCGCGGCTCGGGCTCTGGCTGCAAGGCGCAGTGAACGTTGCCCAAGTCGCTGATGTTGTTCCGCGCCCAGCTATACGGTCTGGCCCAAGCCAACTCGGCGATGACGTGGGCAACGAAGAACTGCACCACGCCGACGATCCATGCCCAGTACCCGATCCGGACTCTCACCTGTCCACCTTCCGTTCCACGAATCTCGTGCGGACAGCCGATCACGCGGCGCCGCACTCAGGCACTCCGACAAGCCCCCTTGAGCGGAGTGGGGTAGGCCCTACTGCGCGAGGCGAGCGGCATGTTGCGCGGGTACGGCTTGGATGCCGTCGGCGGAGCGGCAGGGAGTGCCACGTAGGAACGTGGGCCAGGCAAGGTGGAGCACAGGGGAGAGATATCCGGGTCCTCCTCCAGAACGGCATCGGAAGGGTAGGCGCCGGAATCCCGGGCGTGGTCGAATTAGGGTCCGGAGCATGACAACACCCCTTACCGGCAGCGCCTTCGACTCGCTCCGCCTCGACGCCGTGCCCGACCAAGAGGCGCTGCGCCGGGCCTACGCACTCCCCAGCGACGCGTCCGTGCGCAAGCAGATGACAGAACTCACCGCACAGACCCGGCGGTTGATCGGATGCTCATCGCTGGTCCTGGTCGCCAGCGCGGACGCCGAGGGCAACTGTGACGTCTCCCCGCGCGGCGGCCCCGCCGGGTTCGTGGCCGTCCTGGACGCACGCACGGTGGCGATACCCGACGCGACGGGCAACAAGCGTCTGGACACCCTGCAGAACGTCATCGCCACCGGACGGGCCGGGCTGCTGTTCCTCATCCCAGGGCGCACCACGACACTCAGGGTGAACGGCCGGGCCTGCGTCTCCACCCGCCCGGACCTGCTGTCGCAGCTGACCGCTGTGGGCAAGCCGCCGGCCAGTGCGCTGGTGCTGGGGATCGAGGAGGTCTACCCGCACTGCCCGAAGGCGCTCCTACGCAGCGCTGCCTGGAAGCCGGAGCAGTGGCTGCCGGCGGATGCCCAGCCGACCTCGGCCGAGGTGACGCTGGCTCAGCTGCGGATGCCGGAGCTGACGATCGCTGACATCGAGCAGGCGGAGGCGGAGACGCTGAAGTACCGGTACGAGTAACGGGCCGACCAGCAAACGCTGAACTGCCACCCCGCCGGTCTGCAGGCCAATACGCTTCGAGATCAATCCCGGGTGGCCAGCCTGTAAGCAACTGCGGCACAGTCCAGATGATGCATTAGGGCAGCCGCAGCGGCGGCCCGTCTGGGGGCACCCGGGGCGTGGAGCTGGTCACTGACAGAGGGCGCTTAAGCGATTCTCGTACTCACAGCGGGTCTGTGCTGGGCCGGGATCGCCGAGGCGCCCGGGGCGCCGTCGAGGGGTTGGCAGCGGGCGAGGAGTGGGCGGTGGACCGAGGGCACACGCTGTCGCAGAGCGTGCAGCCCTGGCCGCGCCGTACGATCACGCCCTGGTCGGGCGCGGTGCGCACTGCGGGATCCAGCTCGGGCGGAGGAAGACGGCGACCTTACCCGCTTGTCGAGGGTGACCGGCAGCGCCGGGGCCGGAGTGCTGGCGCCGCCGGTGTCATCCTTTGGTCGCCCATCGGATCAACCCGGCGGCGGACGCTGAGGTCCCACCCCGCACCCGAAGATCGACAACGTCGGATCTCGTCGGGGAGGGCACACATGACCACGCCTGCCAGGGGCACGGCAACGGCAACCGAGATGGCGGTCGGCGCGCCGACCGGCCGTAAGCCCGTCGAGCCCGTTCCCCGCTGGGCGGTCCGGGTGGCCCATGCCATCCCACTGTGTGTCCTGCCGTCTGGGTTATGGCGTGTCGCGCTGGTGCTGGGCCTGGCCGGCTACGACGCGGACTACCACTGGTCGGTGTGGGAACGCCCGTACGTGATCGGGCTGTCCCTGGTCTCCGAGGGGCTCGCGCTGCTCGCTCTCGGGCTGGTGCGGCCGTGGGGCGAAGTCGTCCCGGATTGGGTACCGAGGCTGCACGGTAGACGGATCCCGATCCCGGCGGCCGTCGTTCCGGCCGCAGTCGGGGCAGCACTGATCATGATGTTCTGCGCGTACGCCGTGCTGAATCAGATCTTCGGTTTCGTGGAGCCGTTGAACGAGGACGGCAACGGTTCCCCTACCAGCGGTCCGGCCGCCTGGGCGCTGTGGACGTCGTACGCTCCGCTCCTCGTCTGGGGACCGCTCCTGGCAATCCTCACCGTCGCGTACTACCGACGCCGCCGAGCGAACGACGCATCGGCCGCCGCGTGGCCCGAAGCCGGATAGCCGGTCCGATGGGCTGCCGTTGCGCAGGCCGACCGAGCCCGCATCGGATGTCCGGGCCCTCGGCCAGTCCTCGGCGACGGTGACGTCCCTGCACGAGTGGCGGCTCGCGCATCTTCCCCCGGACACCAGGCCGCTGCCCTCGGTGACCCACTACGACCAGTTGCTCCGACACCGCCGCACCCGCGGCAGCGGCCACCGTGAGGGAGAAGCGCCGTGACCATGCCCCGCCAGCGAGGATTGACCGAGCAGGCGCCGATGCCGCAATCGACTCCGCCTGCCGCTTGCTGAGGCTGTCGTCGATCCGCAACGAGTTCTCCGACATCGCCGACCGGGCGACGAAGGACCAGATGAGCTACCGCGGCTTCCTCGCCGAGCTGCTGATGACCGAGTGCGACGACCGGGCCCGCCGCCGGTCAGAGAGGCGGAACAAGGCAGCCGGCTTTCCCCCGGGAGAAGTCCCTGCGGAGCTTCGACTTCGACGCCAACCCCAACATCGACCCGGCCACAATCAACACCCTGGCGAGTTGCGAGTGGATCAAGAAGAGTCAGCCGCTCTGCCTGATCGGCGACTCCGGCACCGGCAAGTCCCGCATGCTGATCGCCCTGGGCACCGAAGCCGCGATGAAGGGCTACCGCGTCCGCTACACCCTCGCGACGAAGCTGGTGAACGGGTCCCGAGCCGAGGGGCCCGCCAAGGCCGGCTGGCCGCCCCGACAGCCGGCCGAAGGATCCCGGCTACGTGTCCGCTCGGGTCCAGAACTGACGCGGCGCGAACCCCTCGCGCCGCAGCCAGTGCTCGGTATAGACGATCCGTTCGGCCTCGATCACGATGATCGGCCCCGACGGCGCTTCGTCGAGAGAGCGCGACCGCTCGACATGGTCGGACTGCCAGCGGAAAGACGGCCAGTAGTGCTCGAAATCCACGTCGGACTCGGACAGTACGCGAGCCTGACCGAAGAGCTGGGCACCTCGGCTGCTGGCCTGCCCGACCAGCGGAGCGAAGATCCCCACCGACACCCGGGGATCCGCAGCAAGGTTCCTCATCTTCGGCGAACCAGCAGCCGTGGAGAACATCACCGCGAAGTCGAGGTGGAAGTACCGCACCGGCGTCGCGAGCGGCCCCTCCGGTCCCGCCGTCGCGAGCACGCACATGTTCTGCGACGACAGCAGATTGAGTATTCGCTCTTCCAGCCGCTCGCGATCGAGCCGCTGCTTCGGTGACGGGCCGGCCAGCCACGGATTAGTCACAGGCATGATCAACTATCCCACGCCCTGCGCCGGGTCTCACCAGCCCGGACCGTCACGACCGTCGGCAGTGCCGTCAAAACTCGTCGGCATCTGCTCAGCTGTTGATCACCCACCACCGCCGGAAGCCATCGACAAACGCTGTCGCTTGAAGATTCTGGCTCACTCTTCGTGAAGCGTGCACCGGGAGTGACATCAGGCGTGGCAGTGGAGCCGGACGAGGATGGTGTCGCCGGGAAGGTCCGCGAGGTACGCCTCGCTGCCCTGCCATACGGTGGGCTTCGGAGGGTCGTGAGGGCAAGAGCCAGGATCACAGGAGGCGTGGACGGCGTTGCTGCCGCCCTCCAACCACCAACCGTCCAACGTGAGGACGTCCGTGTTCGGCGGGTATGGCCCAGTGAGTCCACGGATGTACTCGGCACGGGTTCCGTCGTAGCCGATCACCGGGTGCTCCTCGGGACCGGCAGGGCCCACGAACCCCAGATACCCCATGTCGAGGCTGAAGGGGTGGTCGAGGTAGGCCCGGATCAGAGGCTGGGCCCGGTAGGCGGAGAGCATCTCGTCTCCCCACCGGTCACCGGGGAATGCGTCCGGATCGTTCCACCAGCGGTCGACGAAGACCGCGAGGGGAATGGCCGGAGGGTGGAGGGCGGACAGGCTGTGCCACAGGTCCCAGGACGCGGCGACCGCGCGCTCGCGGGCGAGGTTCGGCTGCGAAAACGAGCAGGGCACGCGGTCCTCCGGCGCAGACGCCCGGGACGCTGGGGAGGGGCGAACCGTCGTATCCAGGGTCGTCGTGGATGAGTCTGGGATCGCCCATGTGTCCTGGGACGACCGCGAAACCCATGCCGTCGCTGCCGCCACTAACGTGGCGCGCGTCCCACATGCCACGGTCGACGGGGTTGTCAGCCGTGTCCAGGCAGAAGGGCGCGAGGGCCTCTCCAAGCGCCCCTTCGAAATCGCCCGCGGCCTCACCCGGCAGACACACCGTCACCCATACGCCGGCCATCCACCCCTCCTTGCCACGTCGCCAAGCATGATCACACGCGTGCGGAGACGCGCCACAAGCCAGGCCGCCTGCCGGCGCTCTGCACGTCGGCAGGAAGACGCAGACAGGAGCCGTGAACGCGTTCCGACCGGCCGCCGCACCCAGCGCAACCGGCTCCAGAGTGCAAGCTCCACGGAAATTGAGCCAGAACCCGCTTGAAGTCAACGAAGCCACACCGGTGACGTACAGAGCAGCAGGGTCTCAAATCAAGCACCGAGGTGTTTCCAGAGCTCGGGTTCCGGTCCATTCCTGGTGGGTCGCGTGCGCAGCGTGACCGGTGATCTTCGAGTGACGGCGGTCGAAGTTGCGGGGAAATGATCCCGCCGGTGTTGGGTGCGGGCGACAGTTCTGCGTCGGGGACGAAGCGTGGCCGCAGCCGTCCAGACACGGGAGTTGCGTCGCTGCCTGCGCTGGCGCAGCCAGAACGTCCGGCGTCCCGACGGCCTGGCCGTCCAACGACCCGAACGCGCCCGCATCCGCAGACGCATCCGCAGTGAGAAGAGCATCCGGTGGGCCGGACGACCTCTGCCGGAAGCGGCCTGGCCGTCTGCCGCACGATCAGATGTCGCCCTGGACGAGGGCATGCAGGTGCTCGTCATGCCACCCGTCCGCGTGCAGCAGCGCGCTGCGCATGGTGCCTTCGAGGGAGTATCCGGCCTTGTCCGCAACACGGCAGGATGCCGGGTTGGCCACCGAGTGACACAGCCGCAGGCGATGCAGGCCAAGGTCTTTCAGGGCCCACTCGCTGACGCGCTTCGTGGCTTCGACCACCACACCGCCCCCGCGTGCCGCGGGGAGGATCCAGTAGACGATCTCGGCGCTGCCACCGCTGAGGTCGATGTCGCCCCACCCGATCAGGCCCACAGCCTCGCCTTCCGGTCGGGCGATGGCCCAGATCGCGCTCAGCTCGGCCCGCCAACGCTCGTGCATGCGTTCAATCCTCCGGCGCGCGTCTTCTGGCGTCTCCACCAGCAAACGGTTCCACTGACGAATCCCGGGATCCTGACTGCCGGCCACCAAGACGGCGGCATCGGAAAGACGCCAGGGACGCAGCTCCAGGCCGCACGGAAGGCCGAACACCGGCTGGTCCATCTTGGCCATCTGCCCCGCCGGAACAACTGCTGGTATGCGTGAGCTGGAGATCATCGCGGCATCCTGCCACAGCCCTCAGCCATGCCACCCGTCGCCCGGTGCCCCAACCATCAACCCGGCGAATCTATGCGGTCACAGAGCTGGCGATCGATTCCAAGTCAGCGGTCGTAGGCGGTCAGCGAGCGTTGGACGGGCTATCCGGCCAGTTCCGAGCGTTACAGGCGTCGGTGAGCTGCGGGGCGATCCCACGGCCGGACGCCACGGCGCCAGATGCGGAGACGCCTTCGGCAGGTCGTCGGTCTTCACATAGAGTGCCGTCGCGAGGTGTCCGGATTGTTCGTCACAAAACGATCTTGGATGCCCAGATGCCCTTGTTCTCGCCTTCGGCGGCTCCCCTTGGCTTTGATCATTCGGTGAATCTTGTCCAGTCACTGATGCACGGAAAGGATCGTGGCATGTCCAGCGACCGTCTCATGCGCATCCACAGCGCCGAGTTCCAGGCCATGGCCGAGAGGGTCCTGCGGGTCACCGAGCTCACCTCCCGCCTGAACGTCCTGCCTTTCGAAGACGAAGCGGGCAAGGCGGAGCTGTTCGAGCAGATCCTCGGTAAGCCGCTGCCGCCGAGAGTCACGATCTATCCGCCCTTCTTCACGGACCATGGCCTGAACCTCGACCTCGCCGAGCGCGTCTTCATCAACCAGAACTGCACGTTCCTGGACTATGCGGGCATCCGGCTCGGCGAGCGCGTGATGATCGGACCGAAGGTCACGTTCATCACCAGCGGCCACCCGGTTGATCCCGAGGAGCGGCGGCTGTACCTCACCGGCGCACCCATCGACGTGGCGGAGAATGTGTGGATCGGTGCCGGTGCCACGATCCTGCCCGGCGTCAGCATCGGCCGTGACGCCGTGGTTGCCGCCGGCGCTGTCGTGGCCGATGACGTTCCGCCCGCAAGCTTGGTGACCGGTGGCAAGGCGACCGTGCACCGAATGTGGTGACGGCCTCTTCGCGCTCGTCGGTACGGGCACTCCCGCACGTCGCCGACAACGTGCGGGAGTGCCCGGTGCATCGACCCCGTGCTGCCGACGCCGGGCACCATCCGGTGACATGGCCGGGGGGTACGCGGCGGCCGGAAGAGGTCCCGTGTCAGTGTGCGAGCTTCCGGGCTGCGCCCCCGCACACCGACAGGAGCACGGGGGCGGGGTTGCAGTCGACGACAGTGGTCTTCATGCCTCGGCGTACACGGTCAGCGTGTCTGCTGTGCCAGGGTTTCGGGGCGGGTGTCGTCGCCGTGCCAGGTGGGCCAGCCGAGCAGGCGGGGCCGTTCGGTGACCCAGGCGTGGGTGTCGGTGCCGATCTCGGTGTCGATGAGGTCCTCCAGGAGGGCCCGGTAGCGCTCGACCAGGCCGTGGTGGGCGGGGTCCGCGGCGAGGTTGTGCATCTCGGCGGGGTCCTGCTCGCGGTCGTAGAGCACGACGTCGTTCTGCGCCAGCAGGGCTTCGGTGCCGGTGGGGCGGTTGGGGTTCAGCGGGGAGAAGTAGCGGCCGAAGGTGTAGCGCTCGTCGGAGTAGCCGCGTAGGAAGCCGCGCTTGTTCCAGTCGGGGCGCAGGTCGCCGGCGGCGACGCGCTGGGGCGCTTCCGGGTCGGTGAACTCGAACCAGAACGAGGCGTCGAGCATCATGATCGACTCCACTGCGTTGAGGACCCCGGTACGCACCGGGTGTCCGTGGAGCGCCGGCATGAGTGAGTGGCCCTTCAGGGCCGGGTGGCGGGTGGCGGTCTCGGCCGCGTCCAGTCCGGCGATCTCGAGCAGGGTGGGCGCGATGTCGATGGAGGAGGCGAGCGCTTCTGTGCGACCCCCGCCGGCCACGTCGGGGTGGGCGATGATGAAGGGGACGTGGAAGTTCTCGTCGTAGACGAGGTTGCCCTTCTGCCGCAGGCCGTGCGAGCCCGCCATCTCGCCGTGGTCGGAGGTGAAGACCACGACGGTGCGGTCCGCCTGGCCGGACGCCTCCAGGGCGTCGAGGACGAACTCGACACTGCGGTCCACGTCGCGAATGGCGTTGAGGTAGAAGTTCAGACCGTCGTACCAGTGCTGGTCGTCGGCGACCGGTCCGAAGACCGTGTCGAGCATTCGGGCGTACTCCCCCACCGCCGGAGCCGCACCCCTCAAGTCGTCGTGCAGGCTGACCGGCAGTTCGAAGTCCCAGCGCCGCTGGTACACGGGGATGTTCGCCGCCGCACGGGTGACGACGGCATGGGCGAGGCCGGGCGGGAGCTGGACCTGGGAGCGGCCGCCGTAGTCGAAGCTCATGATGTCGTGCGGGTTCACGAAGTTGACGGCCATGAACCACGGCTGGTCCTCGGAGACGACCGGCGCCCTGTTGCGCAGCCAGCGCACGGCCTGTCCGGCGATCACGGGATCGAGTTTGAGGCCCGCCCACGCGCCGCCGTCGATGTCGCCCCAGTCGTTGAACTCGCTGAACCCGTAGGGCTCCAGTGCGTCCGTCGTGGGTCCGGGGTTCTCCGCGGTGGCGTAGCAGTTCGAGAGGTGCCACTTGCCCTGGTAGGTCGTGTAGTAACCGGCCGACCGCAGCATCGTGCCGATGGTGCCCAGCTCGGGGTCGAGCGGACGGATGTACGGCATGTTGTCGTTGTCGTAGATCTCGGTGAGGGGCAGGTGCTGCCCCGTGTAGATCACGGACCGCGCGGAGCTGCACTGCGCGGAGGCGGTGTAGTAGCGCTCGAAGGTGGTCCCTCGCGCCGCGATCCGTTCCCGCGCGGGCAGGGAGTACCCGGTCGGCCGCGGAAGGCCGGCACGTTCCTCGTCGGTGATGATCAGCAGGATGTTGGGGCGCTGGAGCATGCCCTGCCTTTCGCTCGCCACGCGCCGCCGGGTGGATCGGGCGGCCTGAGACCGCCTCGCGCGCGGGTCGGGTACGGATGCTCCGAATCTAGGGTCGGCCCCGGCCGGGGCCGCTCAGGACGCGGCGGAAGGCGGCCGAACGAGTGATCGCGTCCAGGCGTCTCGCCGGGCGCGACCATGCCCATCACACCCAGCACCCCGAGGCCGCGATCCGGCCGCGCCACACCGGGTCGGGGCGCAGCAGGGAGCGGCCGCACACCGGCTTCTCCGCACCGGCGTTGTCGGGTGCGGATCACATCTCGTCGGAGCTGATTCCGGCATCCGCCGCGCGATCCGGTGGCCGGCGTCCGCCGATCAGTGCCACTCCCAGCGCAGCGCCCGGAAGCCGGGGCCCGGGGTCTCGAAGACCGCGTGCACCCGGCCGGCTGCGCTGATCCACACGGGCTCCGCGGACACCGGCTCGCCGGTGACCGAGGCGCTGAAGCAGCGCCGGCAGCGCACCGGCACGGCGTCCGGGTGGAAGGCGACCTCCAGGGTGTAGAGGAGGGCGGGGGCGTGGAAGCCCCGCCCGCACTCCTCCGCGCGGCGTCCGTTCTCGGGGAACCGCAGGGTGTACTCGATCAGCGTGGTCTCGCCCTCGGACAGCGTGCGGTCCAGGAACAGTTCGGCGACCACCAACGGCACGCTGCGGTCCGAGCGCAGCCGCCCGAGGCGGGCGTTGTGTACGTCGACGAACCGGGGCAGCGCTCTGTCCGGGTCCTCGCCGCGGAGGACCACGACGCAGCGGTCCACGCGATCCCGGGTTGCCTTGAGCGTCAGGCGCGTGGTCAGCCGCGCTCCGGCGCCCTGCGCGTCGAGCTCGTAGGTGTCGTGGGCGGCGACCCGGAGCAGTCCGTCGTCCGTACTGCCCAACTCGGCCAGCAGGTCGGGAAGGCTCACGAACTCCCGCCACAGGTGCTCGGTCTCCAGTACCTCGGAGTTCCGGTTCACCCAGCGTCCCCGGGGGCGGCGCGGGCCGAGCAGCGAGACCAGGCCGTCGGTGGGGACGCCGAGGAGTTCCTCCAGGAACCGGACCGCCTGCCGGGACTGCGGCCTCTCGGGGCGGCTGCGGCCACGGCGCCAATAGCTGAGCGTGGTGACGCTGATCTCCACACCGCGCTCGGCGAGCCGGTACTGGATGCGCTCAAGGCTGAGCCCGCTGGCCCGCACGGCGGAGTCCAGGGCGGCCTCGAAGGGGCCGGTGCGGAGCAAGTCGAGCAGATCGTCCGGTCTTTCCCGCGGTTGCACGGCCTTCTGCTCCAGTAGCCGTGGGGCCTGGACCGCCTGCCCGAACCGCGATGTGCCACTGGTTTCCACCAGTCTCTCGCCTCCTGCGCCGACGTCGCGCACCTGGGATGGAGGCGCTGCCGGTGACAGCGGTCTCCTGTGGGGGGGGTGGAGGCACTGCCAGTGACAGCGATCTCCTGTGGGGGGATGGAACGCGGCCACAGGTTAGCCACAGCCTGGCTGGATATCGACGAGACGTTAGACAGTCTGTGAACAGTTTTGACCAAAGCTCTGGCTACGGCAGGGTCGTGGCCAGGGGAAGGCCCGATCGCCAGCCTCTTCACAGTGCCTGCAATTAAACAGAGTTGGCGTCCGTTGACCTGACTTCCCGTCGACGGCCAGCATCGCGGCCCATGAAGAGAACTGTTCTTGCCGCATCGATCTCGCTGGCCGTCAGCGGCCTGCTGATAGCCGGCGCGGGATCTCCCGCCGTCGCTGCCCACGCCGCTCGCCCCCACCCGCCCAAGGCCGACAAGAGCCAGGCCATCCAGGACGCCCGCGACTCGATCGCCGCCCACCCCAGTGCAGTTCGGGCGAGCTCGGACGACACCTTCACGTCCTCCTCGGTGCTGGTCGACAAGGACGGCTCCCGTCATGTGCACATGACGCGGGCGTACCGGGGCCTGCCCGTACTGGGCGGTGACGTCGTCGTGCACTCCGCGCCCAGCGGGGCGTTCCGCGAGAGCACACTGACCCTCAAGAACAGCCTCTCCGTGCCGGTGACCCCCAAGGTCAGCGCCGGCCGCGCGGAGGCCCTGGCGCAGAAGCGGTTCCAGGGCAAGCGCGCCACGACGACCAGCACGCTGGTGGTGGACGCGCTCTCCGGCACCCCGCGTCTGGCGTGGCGGGTGACCGTCGACGGCATCGCCCCCGACCAGTCGCCGAGCCACTTCAACGTGCTCGTGGACGCCTTGACCGGCCAGGTCGGGCAGACGTGGAACGACTTCCACACCGCCGACGGCACCGGGCACGGCTACCAGGTGGGCGACGTCCCGCTGACCACCACCGCGGTCTCGGGCGGCTACCAGCTCAAGGACTCCACCCGCGGCAACGGGGAGACGCGGGACGCGCAGAACCTGACCGCCACCAACGACAGCCCGCCGGCCGGCTGGGGCAAGGCGTTCACCGACACCGACAACGTGTGGGGCAACGGCACGCTCGGCGATCGCGCGACCGTCGCGGCCGACGCCCACTTCGGCATCCAGGCGACCTGGGACTACTACAAGAACGTGCACGGCCGCAACGGCATCAAGAACGACGGCGTCGGCGCCCGCTCGTTCGTGCACTACGGCAACAACTACGCCAACGCCGGCTGGGACGACACCAGCTTCAGCATGATCTACGGCGACGGCGCGCCCGGCGACAAGCCGTTCACCGAACTCGACGTCGCGGGCCACGAGATGAGCCACGGTGTCACCTCCGCCACCGCCGGCCTGAACTACTTCGGCGACGCCGGCGGTCTGAACGAGGCGACCAGCGACATCTTCGGCACCCTGGTGGAGTTCAACGCCAACAGCTCGGCGGACGCCCCCGACTACCTCATCGGCGAGAAGATCAGCTCCACGCCGCTGCGGTACATGGACGACCCGAAGAAGGACGGCGCGTCGCAGAGCTGCTGGACCACCGGCACCAAGAACCTCGACCCGCACTACTCCTCGGGCGTGGGCAACCACTTCTTCTACCTGCTCGCGGTCGGCTCCGGCTCCTCCAGCTGGGGCAACAGCCCGACCTGTGACGGCGGCACGGTCACCGGCGTCGGCAACGCGGCAGCGGGCAAGATCTGGTACCGCGCGCTCACCACGTACATGACCTCGGGCACCACCTATCCGGAGGCCCGTACCGCGAGCGTCAAGGCCGCGATCGACCTGTACGGCGCGAGCAGCAGCCAGTGCGCCGCGGTGGAGAAGGCGTGGAGCGGCGTCGCCGTCGTGCCCACCGCCACCACCTGCGGTGGCGTCACCCCTCCGACGGGCTCCAACCTGCTGTCCAACCCGGGCTTCGAGTCCGGCGCCGTCAACTGGAGCGCCAGTACCGGTGTGATCACCAACGACACCGGCGCCGCTCCGCGCTCCGGCTCGTACTACGCCTGGCTGGACGGGTACGGCAGCGCGCACACCGACACGCTGTCCCAGTCGGTGACCGTCCCGGCCACCGCCACGGCGCCCAAGCTCAGCTTCTACCTGGCGATCGACACCAAGGAGTCGGGCACGACGCCGTACGACACGCTGAAGGCCCAGGTCGTCTACGGCACCAGCACCACCACCCTGGCGACGTACTCCAACGCCACGCCCGGCGGCTACGCCCAGCGGACCCTCGACCTGTCGGCGTTCAAGGGCAAGACGGTCACGATCAAGTTCACCGGCACCGAGGACTCCTCCGCGGCCACCAGCTTCCTGATCGACGACACCGCGGTCACCACCGGCTGAGCCACTCCCCCAAGACCCTGGGGCCCGCCGCGCATCCCAGCGCGGCGGGCCCCAGGCCCGTTCGGAGGGCGGTACGCAGGAGGGTGAGGTGCTTCTTGTCGATGCGGGCGGTGCTTCTTGTCGATGCGGGCCGCTGTCGTGCGGTCACGTGTGATGCGGATCGTGGTGAGCCTCATCGGGGTGGCCCACCGGGGCGGTCGTCGAGTCGGGCAGGAGCAGACGGAAGGCACAGCACTGGTCGGTGTCGGGGGTGTTGTCCGTGGCGGTCAGTGGGCCGCCGGTCCGGAAGTGAAGAACTCGATCATCCGCTCAAGCCCGTGGTCGCCGAACATCGTCTCCAGGCCGGCGGCGGACTCGGCGGCGGACGCCTCGCTGCGAGGGAAGAGGGCCTGCTCATAGGAGGTCAGCGCGGCCTCGGTGTCGCCGGGGTGGGCGGCGACGGCCTCAGCGAGTTCGGCGCCGTCGAGCATGGCCAGGTTGGCGCCCTCGCCGGCAAAGGGGGACATCAGGTGGGCGGCGTCTCCGAGGAGCGTGACGCCCGCGGTCCGCTCCCAGCGGTGTCCGACGGGCAGGGCGTGGATGCGGCGCGGGGTGATCGTGTCCGCGTCGGCGATCAGGGCGCGCAGGTCCTCGTGCCAGCCGTCGAAGCGGGCGAGGACACCGGCCTTGGCGTCGGCGGGACCGGTGAAGTCGACGGTGTCGAGCCAGCCCTCCTCCGCCCTCACGGCGGCGTAGACGTGGAGGCTGCCGTCGGTCTCGCGGTGCGCGAGGAAGCCGCACTGGCCGCCCAGGCTGATGAAGAACCCGTCTCCGATGACGGCGGCGCTGCGTGGGTGACGGGCATCGGCGTCGTGGAGATCGGCTTCGGCGAAGGAGATGCCGGTGTAGGTGGGCGTGGCGTCGGAGAGCAGCGGCCTCACGCGGGACCAGGCGCCGTCGGCACCGATCAGAAGGTCGGTGGTGAGAGCGGAGCCGTCGGCGAATGTCACCTCGTGGCGGCCGTCGCCCAGGGCCCGGGCGCCGGTGACCTTCCTGCCCCAGTGGATCGTGCCGTCGGGCAGCGAGTTCAGCAGCAGGTCGCGCAGGTCGCCACGGTCCACCTCCGGGCGGCCGCCGGTGCCGTCGTCCTTCTCGGAGACGTGGACGGTGGCGTCCGGGCCGACCAGGCGCATCGCCTGACCGCCCTTGTGGACGATGTTCAGGAAGTCCTCGTGGAGGCAGGCGGCGTGGAGCGCCTTCTGGCCGTTCTCCTCGTGGATGTCGAGCATGCCGCCCTGGGTGCGGGCCGCGGCGGACGCCTCCCGTTCGAAGAGGGCGGGCTGGATGCCGTGGACGTGCAGGACGCGGGCGGCGGTGAGGCCGCCGAGACCTCCGCCGATGATCGCGATGGGGTGATGGGTGCTCATGGGGGCCTCCAGGTGACTGGCCGAGTGCGCACGAAGCGCGCGGCCCGGGGAAGGGGTGCGGAGCCGGCACCGCTCGTCGCGGCGGAGGGCGCCGGAGGGCGCCCGGAGGGCAGACCGCCCCGGAGGGCGGCGGACGGCGGCGGACGGCTCGGTCGCGCGGCGACCTGACCGGACACCTCCAACCGTAACGAACATGTTCGTCCCGAACAAGTTCGTAGCAGTGCATGCCGACCCACCAGACCCCGACGGAAGCGCCGGGTGAAGGCGCCGGGCGGCGGGCCGCCAAGCTTCAGGCGGGGTGGCTTCAGCCCTTCGCGCCGGGTACGGAGGTGTGCGTGATGCCGTTGATCAGCACGTCGAAGCTCCAGCCCATGCGGTCGCCGGGCGAGCCGCTGACCAGTGCGGGCATGTGCGCCTTGATGGCCGGATGGCTGGCCTCGTCCACGGACCGCAGGGCTCTGGTGGTGGCGTTCCAGTCGTCCTCGGCCATGGGGTCGTGCTCCTGCGCCGACTGCTCGGCGGCCGTGGCCGTGGCGTCCTGGAGCAGCTTGTCGACGCCCCAGGCGACCTGCTCGCGGGAGGCTCCGCTGCGGGCCAGCAGGTCCAGGACGCGTTCCACCAGCCGCAGGTAGTTCTCGCCGCTGGGGCGCGCCACGAGAGCCGACCGGGCGAGCTGCGGGTGGGCGAAGAGTACGGCGGTGTAGGAGGCCAGTACGGCGCGGAGCCGCTCGCGCCAGCCGTCCCCGGCGCTGCCGCCGGTCAGGTCGACCTCGCCCAGCAGGGCGTCCAGCACGGCCGCGTGCAGTTCGGCGGTGTTGGCCACGTACACGTACAGCGAGGCCGGACCGGTGTCGAGCTCCTTGGCCAGGCGGCGCATGGTGACCTTCTCCAGCCCCTCGGCGCGCATGATCCGCACGGCGGTGTCCACGATCCACCGCCGCGAGAGGGCGGGCTTCGCCGGACGCTCCCGGCGGCTGATCGGCTCTCTACTCGCAGTCATCCCCTGATCGTAACGAACACGTTCGCCCGGGTGCCGGCGAGCGGCGCCCGACGCGCCCGCCGGCCGGCCTCAGGCGTGATCGGTCAGGTCGTGGCCCGTGACCGCTCGGGCGTAGGCGTGCAGGGCCGTAATGACTTCGGCGCGGGAGCGGCGGCCCGCGAGGACTTCCATCTGGTAGCCGTCCTCCATGGCGACGAAGCTGGCGGCCAGCATCCGGGGCGGGTCCTGCAGTGTGAAGTGCCCCTGGGCCTGCCCCAGGAGGAGAATGCCGGAGTAGACGGCGATCTGGCGTTCCGTCAGTGCGCTGTCGAGGGCTGCGGCCTTGGCGTCGCGCAGGCAGCGGGGCCAGTACTCGAAGAGCAGCCGGGTCAGCGTGTCGTCGGGCCCGCTGGCGACCCCCCTGTCGATGCACGCCTCGAGTTTCAGGCGCGCGTCGGCGAAGCGGTTCGCAGCCTCTTCGCGTTCCTGGCTGTAGCGCTCGATCGCCTGCTGATAGGCCGCGTGGACCAGGGCGTCCAGGTCGCCGTAGTAGAGCACCGCGGCGGGAGTGACCCCCGCCTCCTCCGCGACGTCACGCAGACGCAGGCCCTCCAGCCCGCGTGCCACCAGGGCGCGCCCCACCGCCTTGCCGAGCTCGGCCCGGCGGGCCTCCTTGTTGCTGCCCTTCCTCGCGGCCACGCCGCTCCTCTCATCGTTCTGTTGCATCTGAATTTAACAGTAGCTCGCCATCCCTTGACCATCGAACAGCCCATGTCTTAAATCTGCGTTTAACAAACCTGCGGCCCACGGAGGCACCATGCCCAACCCGACCGACGCCGAGGCCAGAACCGGGCCCGCGCCCGCCCCCGACAAGGGGCTGCGCAGGGGTTCGGTGGGCCTGCTCGCCTCCGTCACCCTCGGACTCTCCTGCGTCGCCCCGGCGTACAGCATCGCCATCACCCTCGGCTTCGTGACCCTGGCGGTGGGGGACCTCGCGCCGGCCGCACTGCTCCTGGGCTTCGTCCCGATCCTGCTCACCGCGTTCGCCTTCCGTGAGCTGAACCGCGAGATGCCGGACTGCGGCACCACCTTCGTGTGGACCACGCGAGCGTTCGGACCGCTGACCGGCTGGCTCACCGGCGGCTGGGTGGTGCAGGTCGCCACGTACATCGCGATGACAGCTCTCTCCCAGGTCGGCGCGACCTACCTGCTCCACCTGCTCGGCCTGCACCCCCTCGCCGACAGCGGCCTCGCCGTGACGCTCACCGCGGTGGCCCTGCTGGCGGCGGTGACCTCGGTCGCCTACCGGGGCCTGCATCTTTCGGCATCCGTCCAGTACGTACTGCTCGGACTGCAGCTGGTCGCCCTGCTCGGCTTCGGCGCCGCCGCCCTGGCCCGCCACGGCGCCGTCACCCCGTCCCTGGGTTGGCTCAACCCCTTCGCCTTCTCCGGTTTCGGCCCGTTCGCCGAAGCGGTGATGCTGTGCCTGTTCATCTACTGGGGCTGGGACGCACTGATCACCGCGAACGAGGAGACGCGCGACGGAGAACGTGTCGCCGGACAGGCCGCCGTCATCTCCACCCTCGTCCTGCTGGGCACCTACCTGTTCACGGCCTTCGCGGCCATCGGCTTCGCCGGAACCGGCACCGGCGGCACCGGGCTCGGCAACCCCGACAACGCCGCCGACGTCCTGGCCACGCTCGCCCCTCCGGTCCTCGGCACGGCGATGGCCAAGGTGATGCAGCTCGCCGTCTGTGTCTCCGCCGTCTCCGCCCTGCTCACCAGCCTCGTCGGCTCCTCCCGCGGCACCCTGTCCATGGCCGCCCACGGCGCCCTGCCGTCCGCGTTCGCCCGCGTCCATCCCCGCCACCGCACCCCCGGCTTCGGGACTCTCTTCGCCGGGGCGACGGCCGCCTGCCTGCTCGTCCTGCTCACGCTCGTCTCCACCGACTTCCTCGGCGACGCGATCCTGTGCATCGGGCTGCTCATCGCCTGCTACTACGGCACCACCGCCCTCGCCTGCGTCTGGTACTTCCGGGGACGACTACGGAACTCGCTCCGCGACCTGCTGCTCCGCGGAATCCTGCCCCTGCTCGGCGGGCTGATGATGCTGGCCGCCTTCGCCCGCAGCGCCCACGACATGTACGACCCGGCCTACGGCAGCACCTCCTTCCACGGCATCGGCGGAGTCTTCCTCCTCGGCGCCGGCTCCCTCGCCGGTGGAGCGCTGGCCCTGGCCGTCGCCCGCACCCGCTTCCACCGCTTCTTCCGCGACGGCCGCACCACCGTGGCCGAACTCACCATCACCGAGGACTGACACCCATGCGCACACTCGCCATCGCCGCCGTCCAGACCACGCCCGTACCCGGCGACCTCGACGCGAGCTGGCAACGCTTCGCCGACCAGGTCCGCACCACACGCGACCTGTTCCCCCACGTACAACTCGTGGTCGTCCCCGAGCTGCTGCTCGCCGCGGAAGGCTCCCTCCTCCAGCCGGCCGCCGACGACGACTGGACGGAACAGGCCGCCGTGACGATCCCGGGCCCGCTCACCGACCGGATCTGCGCCTTGGCCGTGGAGACCGGACTGTGGCTGGTCCCGGGGAGCGTGTACGAGCGCGCCGAGGACGGATCCCTCTACAACACCGCCCTCGCGGTCTCGCCGGAGGGCGGGATCGTCGCCCGCTACCGCAAGGTCTTCCCTTGGCAACCGTACGAGAAGACCACCCCGGGGAACGAGTTCACCGTCTTCGACATCCCCGGCACCGGCCGCGTCGGCCTGGCCATCTGCTACGACGGCTCCTTCCCCGAGACGGTCCGCCAGCTCGCCTGGCTGGGAGCGGAGGTCGTCATCCAGCCGACCCTGACCCCCACCCGCGACCGGGAGATGGAACTGGTCTGCGCGCGTGCCAACGCCTGGACCAACCAGGTCTACGTCGTCAACGTCAACGCCGGCGACCCTGCCGGGGTCGGGCAGAGCACCGTCGTCGACCCCGAGGGCATCGTGCGCCAACAGGCCGGCCCCGGCGAGGAGATCCTCGTCGACGTGCTCGATCTGGACGCCGTCACCCGAGTACGGCGCTACGGCTCCGCGGGCATCAACCGCCCCTGGCGCCAGCTGGCCCGCTACGGGGAGTCGGTGAAGCTCCCGATGTACGGCGGCGGAGGATTCCGTACACCGGACTGGCTCAAGGACGAGACCCCGTGACCACTCACTGAGCGGTGGTGGCGGGTGCGGCCATCGCCTGGGGCGGCCTGGCCATCGCTTCGGAGCCGGCCGGCGTGCCCCAGGCGTGCCACGGAACTCCGAGGACGACGCCGAATCGCCTGTTCCTGGGAGGTGTCGCGTTCGGAAGCCTGCTCGTCCTCGCGCACGGCCGCGGCATGACCGGCCACACCGGGTGGGTGGTCACCGCAGAGGGGTCGGTGACCACCCACGTGGTCCGGCGTCCGCGGGTCAGGCCACGGGAGGTACGGCCGGCTGGGACTGGGTGGCGCAGTGGATGCCACCGCCGCCGCTGGCGATGTTGTCGATCTTGACCTGGACGACAGTCCGGCCGGGATACGCGGCCCGCAGGATGCCGTAGGCCACGTCGTCGGCGTAGCTGTCGCCGAACTGGGGCACGAGGAGCGCGCCGTTCACGGTGTAGTAGTTCGTGTAGCTGGAGAGGAAGTCCGTGCCCCTGCCTCGGATGTACCGCCGGTCGGGGCCGGGGAGCTCCGTGATGGCCAGTCGGCGCCCCTGGGCGTCGGTGGCGCTCTGCAGGACCTTCTTGGTCTCGTTGTAGACGGCGACCCACTTGCTGCTGGCGCCGGGGCCGGGCTGGTCGAGGATCACCTGGCCGGGCGCGACGAAGCGCGCGAGGCAGTCGATGTGACAGTCCGTGATGTCCTGTCCGGCCAGTCCGGGGACCCAGATGACCTTGTCGACACCGAGGGCCCACTTGAGCGACTGCTCCACCTGGTCCTGGGTCATGCCGGGGTTCCGGTTGCTGTTCACGAGAGAGCTGATCGTCGCCATCAGGGTGCCGTGACCGTCGGTCTCCAGCGAGCCGCCCTCTCCGACGAACGGGGCCTGGATCCTGTTCACGCCGTACTGGCCCAGCAGCGTCGTGGCCGCCACCGCGTCGTTGGCGAAGGGCTGGTAGTAGCTCGTGCCCGTCTTGCCCCAACCGTTGAAGTTGGTGTCCACACCACCGATGGCGCCGGGCGCGACGACGAAGGTGGGGCCGAAGTCGCGGATCCAGAGGTCGTCGTTGGCTATCTCGACGACGTCGATCGGGTAGGAGGCCCCGGAGCCGCAGATGTACCGGGCATCGGCGGCCTGCGAGGGGCGCGCCAGTATGACGACCGGCTCGAAACGGGAGATGGCGTAGGCGATGCGCGCGATGTCGTTGCGAACTCCGCCGAGCTGCGTGGACCAGACCGACGACAGCGCCGGCCAGGCCATGAAGGTACGCACGTGAGGGTCGGTCTCCGCGGGAATCCGCAGGGTGGCGCTCGATGCGGCGGTGGCCGCCACGGCGTTCGCGGGCAGCGCCGAGCCGAGAGCGGCCAGCGGCACGGCGGTCGCACCGAATTGGAGAAGGCGGCGTCGAGAGGTGAGGGGCGTGGCCATGGAAGTTCCTTGATGAGGGACGGGAAGGTGCGTCGCACATCCTGGCCTGGACTGAAAATTCAGTCAAGATTCCTGAACCCTTTACCTGCGGGCTCGATCCCACGGGATGCAGTGCGGGACCCGCCCGACCTCGCCCTTCATTTTTCCGCTATTGCCTGAAATGTGATGACTCTACGTCTACAGATCAGGCCGACAGGGCATGGGGCGGGCCGCGGGTCCAGGTGGTCGTAACGTCGATGCCGGCACCGCCTTCCGAAAGAACGACACCGGGGCTGACTTTTCAGTCAGCCCCGGTGGGCACTGGACGGCCGCCGATTTCAGCCGGCGGCTCCCGGCGCGTGACTGCTCGTCACCGCAGGTCGCCCTGTGCCGCTCTGACGCCGTGTTCTCCCCGCGGATGAAGAGAGGTCTCGCCGATGGCCTGAGCGACGTCCGCCGGGTGTGTCAGCTGGGGGTGGTGCCCCGCGCCGGCGATGACGGTCACGGTGGCGTGCGGAAGGGATCCCAGCAGGGACTGCCCTTCGGCGGTGAGCGGATCACGGGAGCCCACGATGATGTGGACGCGCCCTGGGTAGCGCTGCAGCTTGGCGTGCAGATCTGCGCGCCACTGCGTGTTCCCCGAGGAGGCCAGGAGCCGCGCGGCGGTGGCGGCGACGGCACCGCGACGGAGATCGGCGACGGACGACTGCAGCGCGGTCGCGTGGCTCGTGTCGCCCGCAAGCCTCGCGGCCAGAGCCGCGGGAGTCGTCCGGCGCAGGTACCGGCGGGTGAGGAGTGCCAGCTTGGCGGTGCGGGGCGGGTGCGCCTGGAGGAAGAACGGTGACACGAGCGTGAGTTGATCCACCGCATGGGGGTGGGCGGTCGCGGCTTCGACGGCGGCTGCGGCACCGATGGAGTGGCCCACCAGATGACGGGCGCCGGTCTCGGTCACCAAAGCGCTCAGCCATGACGGCCAGTCGTCATGGCGCCCGGTGCTCATGCCCAGACCCGGCAGGTCGACGGCGCGGGCGTGCCTGAGCGCTGCGACGACCGGTGCCCAGGTGTCGGCGTTGACCGGCAGACCGGGCAGCACCAGCGTGGGGGCACCTGGCTCACCCAGTTCGAACGTGCGGATTCCACCGGCCATGGTGAACCGTCTGTCACCTGCGGGAGCGTCGCCGAAACGGTGGGCGGCGAGGTGGTCGGCCCAGCGGCGGATGGTCGTGGCGGTGTCCGGCATGGCCAGCCGGTGCCGGGCGGCGAAGGCGTGGGCCGATTCGGTCGGGTAGCGGTCGGCGGAGAGGAACGTCAGAGTCTCCGGATCGGCCTTGGTGAGCCGACGGGGAAGCCGCTTGAGCAAGGGCACCGGAACCCGGGTCCGGGGTGCCTTGACGCCGTAGTGCTCCGCTGTGAGCGTGAGCAGGTCGGGCAACGCGGGAGTGTCGTCGTCCAGCAGCCAGTACGCGGTGCGCTCGGTGGCCGCGTCCATCGGCAGCAGAGCCATGAACCGGGCGAGGTAGTCGGCCGCGACCACGGGGACGAACGTTCGCCCGCTGCCCGGCAGCGCGGGAAGCGCGCCCTGCCAGAGGTCTTTCACGTTGGTGGCGAGTCCCAGGTACTGGTCGGACTCCCCCGTGGCACTGTCCCCGATGACGCTGGCCGGGTTGACGATGGACCAGGGCACGTTCCACTCCGACGCCAGGTCCCGGAAGACGGCGTCCGCCTCGACCCTGGATGCCTCGTACGCGCCCAACGTCCGGTAGGTCTCGCGTCGGCGCTCTTCGCTCCACGGCTCGTGGTCCTGCCCGCCCACGCGGTACCCGGAGACCTGAACCAGGCGGCGCAGGTTCGGCAGCCGCGCCGCGAACGCGACGACCGTGCGGACGCTGTCGACGTTGGCATGGCGCGCCTCCTCCACCGACATCCCGAACCGGAAGGCACCGGCGCAGTTGTAGATCTCGGTGATGTCGTCGCACTCGGCCTCGATCAGCGCATCCTTGGTGAAGTCGACCCTGAGGTCGGCCGGGGCCTGGTCGTGCCCGCGCCCCGCAAGCCAACGGGCCAGCCGCTGGTAGGACGCATGACTCCGGTTCGCCGTACTCACCCGAACGCCCGCCTGCCCGAGCGCGAGCACCACATGGCGTCCGATGAAACCGCTCGCGCCCAGTACCAGCGCGTGTCTGCCCTCCAGGCTCATGCCGAGGCCCCCGCACCCTGCTCCAGGAGCACGTCGATCGCCTGCGCGGCGCAGTACAGGGGCTCGGTGGACCGCTGGGCGCGCGACACGATCACCGCTCCCTCCACCATGCTCACCATGGCGGTCGCCAGGGCGCGTGCGAGGGGGCGAGGACGGCCGTGGGCGATCAGCAGCTCACTCACCGGCGCGATCCACGACTCGAAAGCCTGGGTGCATGCCTCTCGCAGCCGTTCGCTCTCCGCACCCATCTCCAGCGTCACCACCGATACCGGGCATCCCAGCTGGAACCCGCTCTCGTCGAGCATCCCGGCCAGTTCGTCGATCACCCGTCGCAGAACCTCGCCCGGCGTCGCCGGCTCCACCGCCGCGTCGGCCACGAGGGAGCCGAATCGCGCCGCCGCGAGTTCGACGGCCTTCTCTCCGAGGGCCTGCTTCCCCTGGGGGTAGTGGAAGTAGAGCGACCCCTTCGGCGCGCCCGCGTGCTCCACCACCATGTTGAGCCCCGTGCCGCTGTACCCGTGCCGCTGGATCAGCTCCAGCATCGACTCCGCCAGCCGCAGGCTGGTCTTGGCTCCCTTGGTTTCAACCATGACCGCAGAATAGACCGGTCTACCTATTTTGCACAGCCGCCCGATCGTAGTGAGTTCTGCGCCAAAGTCGCGGGGATGAAGGGGCGTTCGGTACCGCCGGGCGCCAACGCCCCTGGGCGGGATGGGCCTCCCCGTCCGGCCAAGGTGGCTCGGTGCCGGTTCCGGCGCCTGGGACGATGTGCCCATGCGTGCCCACGTGTACCGATGACCGGACGATGGCTCTGGGCGAGAGCGGATCGGGGTGGACGGGCGCGGCGAGTCGGCGCCTCCGCTGCTGCGCCTGCGACGGGCCGACCGACGACTCGGAGGACTACGTACTCGTCGAGCTGACGGCCCAGTTCCCTGATGCCCAGTAATGGCCGGGCGCGCACGCGGAGCACCCGAGTTCCGTCCTGTGCGGGCGGGCAGCGGGGGGCCAGGTTCCCGGCCGGGTGCCCGCGGGGTGGTGTGTCAGGTGACGGCGAGTCGGTCCACGAGGAGTCGTACTCTCTGTTCGGTGTGTTCCGGTGGGAGTCGTCGTGCCCGGGTCAGGGTGGCCAGTCCGTGCAGGGCGGCCCAGAAGGTCTCGGTGAACAGTCCCGGGTGGATGCCGTCCCCGGCGACCTCGGCGAGGCTTTCCATCAGGGCGGCGAAGGCGTCCTTCAGCGGTGCGGGGGTGTCCTCGTGCGCGAAGGCCAGGCCGCCGTCGAGGTGGAAGATGGCGTCGTAGACCGCCGGGTTGCGTGCGGCGAAGTCGAGGTAGGCGTGGGCGAGGGCGGCGACCCGGGCGCGGGGATCGTCCACCGTGGAGGTCGCGGCCCGCACCGCGGCGGCCAGCTCGGCGGCGCCTTCGAGGGCGACCGCGCCGATGATCTCCCGCTTGCCGCGGAAGTGGCTGTAGAGGACGGGCTGGCTGTACTCGATGCGCTCGGCGAGCCGGCGGGTGGTGACCGCGTCCCAGCCCTGCTGCTCGGCGAGTTCGCGGGCCGTCGCCACGATGAGGCGCTCGCGGTCCGCCCGTTCGCGCTGCTTGCGTTCCTGTACCGACATGATCCGACCCTAGCACCGCTAGACAACCGAGCGACAGCAGCACTAGCGTTGCCTCAACACCTAGCGCCGCTAGGTCCCAGGAGGGGTCATCATGCTCAACGCACTCGAGGTCTGCACCACCGTGATCGTCGGCCTGATGGTGGGGGTGGAGTTCTCCGTCGCCTTCGTCATGAACCCGATCTTCACCGCACTCCCCGAGGACAGTGGCCAACTCGCCCGCTCCCACGGGGGCCGGATGCTCGGCGCCGTGATGCCGGTCTGGTACATCGGCTCGCTCGTCCTCACCACCGTCTGGGCCATCGCCGGATGGAACCACCCCGGCACCGGCCTCGTCGTCACCGCCGGCGCACTGCTGATCCTCAGCGTGATCATGTCGATCCTGCTGCTCGTCCCGATCAACGACCAGGGCAAGACCTGGACCCCCGAGAACCGGCCCGCCGACTGGAAGGAGCAGATGAACCGCTGGGACCGCTACCACTACGCCCGCGTCGCCGTCATCATCGCCGCCTTCACCCTGCTCGTCACCGCCCTCGTCTGACCCCGCAGACTCACCCGCCCGGTCGTCAGCCGCAACCGCTCGGCCCAACCTGCTCGGCTGGGGGCCGATGCGCGTAGCGGAGTGACGGGAAGGCGAGATGCCCTTTCCGTCGGTACGGATCACCCGAGAGCGCTCGTGAGGTCCGGGTCGACGCCGATGGGCCTGCGGGCACCATGCGGTGCCCGCATGGTTGCCCGTCGAGCTCTGTGAACCGGCGGGCGGGGCCGGTGCCATGAAGGGATTCGCTCGCGTCGATCGAAAGGCTGCCCCCTGTGGCGCATCAACACGGCCGAACCCCCGACCCCGACCGCTCCCCGAAGGCCCCACCGCCTCGCTCACCCCTGTCCCGGTCGGTATCGCTGGGCATCCAGCAGGCCGCCGGGAACATGGCCATGGTGCAGATGCTCCGCCAGGCCGGACACCCCTGGGCGCAGCCCCAGCCCGACCGGCACCAACACGGCTCCGCCTGCGGCCATCAGGCGAACACGACCACCGAGACCACAGGATCAGGTGCGGCGGCGGTGCAGCGGTCAGCCGTCCACGATGTGCTGCGCGCCCCCGGCAGGCCCCTCGACGACGCGACCCGTGTCGACATGGAGGCCCGGCTTGGCGCGGACTTCTCCGATGTCCGCCTCCACGACGACGCCGCCGCGACCGCTTCGGCCGCTGAGGTCGGGGCCCGCGCCTACACCTCCGGTAGCCACGTCGTCATCGGCGAGGGCGGCACCGACAAGCACACCCTCGCCCATGAGCTGACCCACGTCATCCAGCAGCGCACCGGGCCCGTCGCGGGCACTGACAACGGCCAGGGCCTCAACATCAGCAACCCCTCGGATCGGTTCGAACGCGAGGCCGAGGCCAACGCGACTCGGGCCATGGCTGCTGGTCCCTCAGCCTCCGCGGAGGTCGCGCATCCTGCCGGGACTACCCCCGTCTCTGCGACCGGCTCGGTGCAGAGGGCATCCGCCGTGAACGGCACGATGCTGGTGAAGAGCGGGCGGCACCCGTTCAGTTCGGCGCTCACCAATGCGCTGCGGGTAGGCGCGAACGAAGCCCGCTGCCACACGATCTCGTACGAGGCCATATCGGATGGCGTGATCACTGCCGTAAACGAGTCTTTGAGCACGACGAATTTCAACAATTTCGGCTACCTTGAGGGTCTCATTCGGGCGATATTCCCCAATCAAGGCGCCCTCCCCACCTGGCACCAAAATACTCCGCAGACGCAAACTCTACTGGCGATCAATCTGCAGGAGATGCAGAATGCCACAAATGCGGCGGCAAATCTCTACGGGCTCTTGTCGAACCCGGCTCGCAACGTGCAGGTCCTCAACGCCGCGAACGTTCACGCAAACGATCTGATCAAAGCCCTGAACAACTCCCCGGCCAACCTGCGTGTCGGCTTCGGCAACTCCAACAGCTCCATCCAATCGGGACTTGATTTCATTCAAGTCGGCGCGCCTCGAATGTTGCGCCAAAACAGCAGGATCGTCGACACAGGGCAGACATACGACTGGTCCGGACATCAAACCATCCCCCTGCAAAATAACACCATGGTCACTTTCGTCAACCCCCAGCAGGAACAGCAGGTGTGGACGCTGTTGACCGAAACCGCAGTACCGCAAGTACACGCCTTCAGTTCCGGACCGCAGCTTCAGAGCTCCGACGTCGCGAACATGAACACCGCCACCATGACGAACGCCAATCCCACGCCCATCGCACTCCGGGTGCCGGGTACCAACGACTACTTCCTGTTCAATATCTGACCGTCGCGGCAGGACTGGCCCGGTAGCCGGTCTTCGACATGCTCACCGGCTACCAGAGTTTCCCAAGCCATCAACTATCCAGATCAGACGATGACTTAGCCCAGGGCGAGCCATCGGAGGCCGAGCTGTTCGATCCGTTCGGCCTCCGCTTCGTCCAGCGTCTCCCGGCCGGTGGCCTTACGCAGGAAACGCGCCTGGCTCCACCCCAGGGCGGGGACGGCCCCGGTTCGATCCGCGCCGAGCAGCAGCTCCGTCACGACGTCGGCGGCGGACGGGGTGAGCCAGGGGTCGTGGCCGAGTGCGTCGGCCAGGTCGAGACCGTGGACGGCGACCTCCACGACGCGAGTGAGGAGGAACTCCGACAGGAGCATGGCGTCGCCGTGACGAGTTCGTACGGTCCGGCCCGCAGCCTGGACCCGGCACAGCCGGTCGACCCGCTGCCAGGTCGCGGCGAATTCCTCGGCGAAGGCGGCGCCGTCGGCCGACCGCGCCGCACGGTCCTGGGCCAATGTGATCCGAGTGTCGTTGGTCCGGGGCGAGAAGCGGTCGTCAGGGCGGTAGTACTCCGCGGCCGAGATTTCCGGCTTGTCGGGCGCCGGCGCTTCCAGCATGTCCGGCAGCCAGTCGATCACGACGCATACGTGCCCGAGCAGGTCGAGCACGCTCCAGGGAGTGCAGCGTGTCGGAAGGCTCCACTCGGCCGGGGAGAGTCCTGACACGGCATGGGTCAGGGCCGCGGCTTCCTGGCGGAAGGCTTCGAGTACTCGGTCTTGATTCACGCTGGTGTCGTTCCCCATCATCGTCGAACAGGCTCCTGTCGGTCATGCCATCGCAGTTCGGTGCGCGGGTCCTTCACGGCGGGGACCCGTCAGCCCGATCGGTCGTTCTGCCACCGCCGGCGCTTCCGCCAGGGGCGGCGCCCTGCCGAAGGTGCGGCGTTCCGCTCTCAGATCGCCGCATCGACGGGCCGCTCCGCGCGGAGCATGGAGTAGATCACCGAGTCGTTCCACTGTCCGCCGCGCCATACAGCGGAGCGCAGGACGCCCTCCTTGACGAAGCCGGCCTTCTCAAGGGCCCGCTGCTCCGCGATGTTGGCCACGTCCGTCCACGCCTGGATCCGGTCGGCCCTGGTGTGCTCGAACAGGTAGTCCGCAAGGAGCCGCTGAGCCCGGGTGCCTATGCCCCGGCCACGGGCGGAGGGCACCAGGCCGATGGCGAGGCTCCAGTTCGTCAGGTCGGCGGGCCCCCAGGTACCGGGGAACCACTTGACCCGGCCCACCGTCACGTCGCCCTCGACGACGGAGAACAGCCCGCCATCGGGGCCGAGGAGGCCGTTCTCCGCGAAACGGCGGCGCAGGTCGGCAGTCGACTGATGGCCGAACCACTGATGGACGCCCCAGCCCTCCGGCCCGTTGAACTCCTGCTCCCACACGTCGAGGTCGTGGGCGATGACAGGGCGCAGCGTGATCTTGTCCGGCATGGAACAGCTCCTGGTCCTCCCGGGCCGCGCGGTTCGATCTCGCACGGCCACGACGGGCAACGTCTTGTGAACCTCTCCCCCTGCCGACGCGCTCCGACAGGGTGCCGGTTGCGTCAGCGCGAAGAAAGATCGACAAGACGACCCTGCGGGTCAGCTGTGTGAGCCGATCTCCTTAGGGCCGTACAGGGCCGCGGCTGCTCCCGCGTTCAAAGCCCAGTAGCGGTCCCCGTAGGACCAGTGCCACCACTCCGTGGGGTAGTTCACCAGCCCGGCGGCCGTGAGCACGGAGCCCAGGAGCTCACGGTGGGCACGGGCCTCCTCGCTGATGCCGGGGGCATCGGTGTAGCAGGCGCCCGCACTCTCCTCAGGGTCCGCGTTCATCCGCGTACCCAGGTCCAGCTCGCACCCGTCGGCATCGGCCAGCGTGAGGTCGACGGCCGCGCCCGCGCTGTGCGGGGCGATCTCGGGCGGTGACACGTAGCGGCTCGCCGCCGTGTGGACCTGCTCGGCGGACCAGTCGGGCTGGGCGGCGCGCAGCTGGCCGGCGTACTCCTCGAAGTACTCCCGCTGGAGGGAAGGAGGCCGGTACCCCTCGACGAACAGCAGCCGCAAGCCCCGCGGAAGGAGTTCCTGGGCCTTGATCAGCCGTTCCAGCACGCCTTCCCGCAGGTACGCGAAGGCGTCCGCCGGGTCCTGCTTGCGGGTATCCACCAGCAACGCACCATTGCGACGGACGTCCACGAGGGGCTCACCGCATTCGGTGACCGGTATGGCCGCCACCTGCGGATCTGACATCAACACGATCTTGGTCATTCCCCGATCATGCCGTAGGGCCCGCCCCGGCCAAACCGCCAGGATCCTGTTCAGCAACCGCCGAGCAATCGCGAGCAATCGATACGTACAGGCCCGGGCTATCCAGCACCGGCCCAGGGGAACCGATGTGGCCGCGCGTGGGGACCACGACGACGCTCATCCGGTGCTGCGTGGCCCGCTCACGCAGACAGTCCCAGTCCGGCCGGGATCGGTCACGGTCACCGACCTGGTCGGCGCTTGTCATCCCTCTTGTTCGGCGGTTCCCGCGACGGCCGGACCGAGATCGGCGGGGAGGTGGCGCACCGCCAGGGCGACGACTTCCTCGGCGGTGGTGGCCTCACCGAGAACGTCGTCGGAGAGCGGATGGCTCTTCACGCGGAAGGGGCTGCCCTTGTGTGACGGGACGATGGCCACGGCATCGCGGAACGGGTATCCAGTGCAGGAGCTGAAGCCGAGCGTCCAATGGCTCGAGAAGACATAGAGCGGCCGCAGCCGCGGTTCGGCATGAGCCGCTTCCACGAGCTCGCCGAACCCCGTGAAATCCGGTTCCTCGGCCGCTTGCTCCCGCATCATGCGCCACTGCAGCTCCACCACCGCGGCCGGCCCGCGTTCATGCGCTTCGGCGCGCTCGCTGGAGTGCAGGAACGGCAGCCCCGCCCTCAGCTCCTGCAGGCTCCCACCCCGCCCCCACGCCGCTCCGGCCCTGACGACATCCGCCAGGTCGGGCGTGGCTCCGGTGATCAGTTCCACTCCACGACTCCAACCGGAGACCCCGAACCAGCGGCTCTCGGCCCCGATGTGAACCGACAGCGGCTTGCGCTCAGGCACCGACGTGGCAATGCCGGCCGAGACGAGTGGGCCCCAATCGCCGGGTACCACGGTGAGATCGACACCGAGTTCGGCCGCCAGCCGCGCCAGCGCTGCGGCCAGGCTGCCCGCAGCAGCCAGGTCAGGGTAAAGGTCAGAGTCCACCCCCGTAGTCTGCCGTCGCGACGCCGCCAAGAGAACGGCGATCAGGCGGTACGGCGAGGGGCGTGGGCACGTGACCGCGCGCGTCCGTGGCTCACGGCCGGGGAGCGTAGCCGGCCGTCGACGGGTACGGAGAGCCTCACGCCGTTGGAAGGGTGCGGGGCGTCGGCCCGGACAGGCGAGACCAGCCGAGTAGCCGCCGTTGGCGATCGTGAGGGTCTTGCCCAAGACGGCTCAGACGCCGTGATCACACCAGCCACACCACCACACGAGCCACACCAAGACCATCTCACCCGTGACCAATAGTTTGGGGACCCCTAGGGTGCATATCGGGTTGTGATCCATCTGCAGGATTCGCCCCCGTGGCGGGGCTTGAACCGGTGGATGCAGGTCGGCGCCGCCGGTAGTAGGCCCAGGCCAGGGCCAGCACAATCGGCCCCCACAGCATCGCCGGGCTGATGCACACCCGGGCCAGGGCCATCCACCATCCGTTGCTGTACCCCACCTCGGGCAAGACGCCCGCCCAGGCGAGCGGGTAGAGGTCGAACATCGCCACCAGTGCCAGGCCGCCCAGGACCGCCGGGATCACCGCTGCGAGCGGCGCCACCCGCCGACCGCCGATGAACGGCACCCAGCGCGGCACCATCTCGCCCCACCCGCTCACCAAGCCGGTGGTGAGCAGAGCCAGTGCCTCGGTGAGCACACTGAGCCCTACGACGTAGAACGGAACCCACCAGGGAGCGGCCGCCGGGGCCGCCGAGTCGATCATGCCCATACGGAAGTCGACGGCGAACGGCAGCCGCCACAGGCAGTGCGGCAGCACGACGAACGGGAGGGCCTTGGCGAGTCGGATGGCCCAGACGGGGACGGGGCGCTCGGTGTCGCCGAGCGAAAGGGCGAGACGTGTCATAGGCATGACCCTGACCATCGTCGAACCTCAACGACAGTGCGTCGCCTGCACGCACGATCAGGATCCCCCACGAGAGCTACCCCTCGATCGTCCTGGCGGCTGACCATCGACAGGACCTGCGCGGCCGTCTCGGAGGACAGTTACGGGACAGCCCTTAAGATCCGCCGGACAGTACCTCTTGCTGCGACCGGGAAGGTTCACAGGAGTTGGGGCTGGTGTAGGCGTGCGCTTTCACTTCGGCGCTTCCACGCGCAGAGCAGCGCATCGATCTCCTTGGCGAGAGCAGTGACGTCGGCGGTCTGGCTGGTGTCGGTGATCAGGACGGGGCCGCCCAGCCGGAGCGGGCCTGGCGAGGCCGCCCTCCAGGTGGCGACGCGCTCGACGATCTCCTCACGGGTGAGGTGTCGATCGAGGTGTCCGGGGTGGCGGGTGCGTGTCTGGAACCGCTCGGCGACCAGGGCAGGATCACATGCGCAGTGGACTTCGACGATCCGCGCGCCGAGCTGGTGGAGCCGGTTGGGGGCGGTGTCGTGGTGCCACCAGTTGTCGAGCACTGCATGCTTGGCGTGGTCGGCGAGGGTGAACAGGATGTCATCGCTGGCCCGGCTCAGCCGGTAGCGCCAAGCGTGGTCGCCGACGCCGAGGGAGTCGTAGAGCGATTCAAGGATCGCGTCTTTGTCGATGACCGGCCAGCCCAGTTCTGCCGCGAGTTCGCGGGCCAGGGTGCTCTTGCCGCTGGCGGGCAGGCCGGAGACGACCACGAAGGCGTTATCGATCACGACGCCAGTCTGTCGCACCGCGGGCCCGGTCATCACGCGGGGAACGCCATCGCCGCCGGGAGTGGGTCAGGCTCCGGGCAGAGCCAGGCCGTCGCTTCAACGCCGACGGCTTCGAGTCGCTGTAGCCGAGGTGCGAGGGTGGTCGGTCCAAGACGTTCACTCTGCAGCCGATATTCGCTTGCGCGTGATCGTCACTCAGGTCAACGTCGCCTGACACCTTACGAAGGCAGAGAGAATGACCTCCCAGACTCACCAGGTCGACCACGAACTCATCGAGGCCGCGGCCCACGTCGCGCGCACGCGCTGCCGGGGCGACAACCACACCATGGCGGCCGCAGCCCGCGCCCAGGACGGCCGGATCGTCACCGCGGTGAACGCCTACCACTTCACCGGCGGCCCCTGCGCCGAGCTGGTCCTCCTCGGCACGGCAGCCGCCCAGGGCGCCTACGAGCTGGACACGATCGTCGCCGTGGGCGACCGCGACCGGGGCGTCGTCCCTCCGTGCGGCCGGTGCCGCCAGGTCCTGCTCGACTACTTCCCGTCCCTGAAGGTCATCGTCGGAGCAGGCGACCGCCTCCGGACCGTCCCCATCACCGACCTGCTTCCCGAAAGCTATATCTGGGCCGACCACCAGCTCGACCCTGAGCAAACCGACCCACTCAGCACAAGCTGACACACCACCAGACATCAACGGGTCCTCCGTTTCCTGATGCAGCATTAGGCAGTGTCCGGCGGATCATGTGACTGTCGGATTACTGGCTCGTTGTTCCCGGCATGGGGCGGGGTGATCTGGCGAATGCCGAATGGGTCCGGCTGGAGCCGCACTTGCCGGCGTTGGGGCAGCGTGACGGACGGTGGAACGATCACCGCAAGGTGATCAACGGGATCCTGTTCCGAGTCCGAACGGGCATGCCCTGGCGGGACCTTCCCGAGCGGTTCGGCAGCTGGAAGACCGTCTACGAACGGCACCGGCGCTGGTCGGCGGACGGCACGTGGGACCGGATCCTGCGCGCCGTCCAGGCCGATGCCGACCTCGCGGGCCGGATCGGCTGGAGCATGGTCAGCGTCTACTCGACGTCCTGCCGTGCCCATCAGCACGCGGCCGGGGCCCGGAAGAGGAAGCCACGCGTCCCGAAAGGACAACACCCCGGCGCCACCGAACCGACGAAGGACTCGGCCGGTCCCGGGGCGGCCTGACCTGCAAGATCCACCTCGCCGGTGAGGGTGGGTGCCGGCCGATGGCCTTCCTGGTCACGCCCGGACAGTGGGGCGACGCACCGCAGATGATCGAGGTCCTGAAGCGCATCCGCGTTCCCCGTCCGCAGGGCGGTCATCCGTACACCCGGCCGGATCGCGTCGGTGGCGACAAGGCATACAGATCGCGTCGCAACCGCCGCTACCGCTTGTGGCTCCGGCCGTGATCGCTCGGCAGGAACTCGCCCTTCCCCGCGGCGAGCATGATGATGGCAGACCATCCCGCCACGAGGTACCGCGGTTCACCTCGGCGGGTCCTCGCCAGTGAGCCCGTCGACGGATTCACGGATGAGGTCGGCGTGACCGGCGTGGCGGGCGTACTCCTCAATGAGGTCAAGGAGAATCCGACGGAGGTTGGGGCGTTCGCCGCTACGGGTCGTGTAGACGCCGAGCTGGTCCAGCCCTCCCGTGCTGAGCGCCTCGCCAACGAGGGCACGGGAGCGGGCTACTGATTCCTGCCAGAGAGCGAGCAGTCGCTCCGGGGTATCCCCGGCGGCGGAGCGGTAGTCCCAGTCGGGAGTACTCTCCCAGTCGACTGTGTCCCAGGGAGCACCGACGGGGGAGCCTAGCCACAGCCGGGCGAAATGACTGTCCTCCACGTGCGCCAGGTGCTTGAGCAGGCCGCCCAGAGTGATCGTGGACGTGCCGAGTGTGGCGCGAAGGCCGGAGGCGTCCAAGCCGGAGCACTTCCAGGCCAGCGTAGCCCGCTGGCGTTCGAGGGCGCCGAGGATGGCTGCTGCCTCGGTGCCTGCGAGTGGGGGTTCCGGCCAGGCTTCGGCTGTGATCTCAGTCATGGCCGCAGACCTTAGCGAACGGAGCTGACAGTGCAGCCGGCGGGTGAACTGCAACGAACCGACCACTCGAACCACAAGATCCACCGGACAGGCCCTATGCCGCTTCGTTTGGATCACCGGGCAGACCAGAGGAAGATGCCCGCGATGTGGGGTCCGGACAGGTAGATGGTCGCGGTCTTCTCGGGAGGAGTACTCCTTGTCGGCCAGGACCACCTCCGGCCTGGTGCGGGACCGTCCTAGCCGTCGAGGAACGCGAAGGTCAGTGGCCGGCAATGAGCATCAGAGGCCCGGTGGATCTCTGTGGTCAGTCCGCCGCGGGAGCGGCCGAGGGCGTGGACTGCCGGTTCACCTGCTGGGACCCCTTCTTGCGGGCTCCGGCCGCATGCTGGTCCCGTGCTGTTGCGTGTCAGGCCAGCTCGAAGCCACTCTCGATGACACCGTGCTCCGCAGGCGTCTCCCAGCAGGTGTAACGGCAGCCGGGGAGATCTGCGAGATCGATCCCGAGCTCTTCCGCCAGTCCGGCGGCAACGGTCTTGCCTGTGCGAGAGTGGTCAGCGGTGGCTTGGTAGTAGGCCAGGGCTCCGCGCAGCTCGATGACCACATACTCCACACGCTTCCCCGCGCCGGCCATCGATCCACGGCCATGCTGTTCGTGCTGGGCGCCAAAGGGCTGCCCACAGAGCCCACAGCTCAACTTGTTCCGCGTCGTACCCACGGCGGCATCGTACGTCGACGGTCTACGGACCCTTCCCTCGCCGGCAGCGTGATGACACCTTGGCACTGATCGTCACCCAGCTCCAGGCACCGCTGTCGGTGGTGGTCACGGCCGAGCAGCTGGGCGATTCCCCGCAGTTCAGTGTCGGCCCCGCACGCCTTGCTGACCGCGACCAGGTGGAACGGGCGAGCGGAGACGGCGAAGGCCAGCACGCAGGTCAACGCGTCCGAAGCCTCAGCGGCCCTCTCCCGATGCGGCTCAGCGGGAGGAGGGACTGCTGGTGTGTCGTTGGATGCCGCAGGTGAGGTGGCTCGGCTTGTGGCACGCGCTCCGTCAGGCGTAGTGGCGGTAGATGGCGTGGGCGACGCAGGCGGGCTTGTCGCTGCCGTTGATCTCGACGGTGAAGGTCAGTGGCATCTGGACTCCGCTGCCCTTGACCTCCTCCACTGTGCCGACGGTGGCATGGAGGCGGATCTTCGCGCCGACGGGGACGGGGCTGGGGAAGCGGACCTTGTCCAGGCCGTAGTTGACGCTCATCTTGGTGCCGGTGATGTCGAGCAGTTGACCGAAGAGCGGAATGATGAGGGAGAGGGTGAGGTAGCCGTGGGCGATGGGGCCGCCGAAGGGGCCGTTCTTGGCCTTGTCGGGGTCGGTGTGGATCCACTGGTGGTCGTCGGTGGCGTCGGCGAAGGTGTTCACCCGGTCCTGGGTGATCTCGATCCATTCGGTGCGGCCGAGGTCGGCTCCGCTGAGGGACTTGAGTTCGTCGAGGCCGTTGGCGGTGGTGGGCATGGGGGTTCCCTTCGGTGGCGTGGGCAGCGGTGGGCGTGGCCCGTGAATGGGTGCTGTCCGGACGTCTGTTACGGGCGGGAGCGATCGGTGGGAGCGCTCGCGTAGGTGTCCCGTACGGCGGGCTTGATGATCTTCCCGGAGGCTGTACGGGGCAGTGCTTCGGTCACGACGAGGGACTTGGGGATCTTGTACTTGGCCAGCCGGCCGTGGAGGTGGCCGAGGATGTCGTCCGCGTCGGCGCGGGCGCCGGGCTTGAGGACGACGACGGCGCGGCCGACCTCGCCCCAGACCGGGTCGGGGACGCCGATGACTGCGCATTCGGCTACGGCGGGGTGCGTGAACAGCACGTCCTCGACCTCGGCCGGATAGACGTTCTCGCCGCCCGAGACGAACATGTCCTTGACCCGGTCGACGATGTAGGCGTAGCCCTCGGCGTCGGTTCGGGCCACGTCGCCGGTGCGCAGCCAGTGTCCGTCGGTGAAGACAGCCTCCGTGTCCTCGGGCCGTCCCCAGTAGCCGGTCATGACGTGAGGACCGTGGACGAGGATCTCGCCGCGTTCGCCGGGTTCGGCATCGCGGCCGTCGGGCAGAACCACGCGGGTGTCGGTGAAGAAGTGCGGCACGCCGGCGGAGCCCGCCTTGGCCGAGGTCTGCTCCCGGTCCAGGAAGAGGACGCCGGGGGACGCCTCGGTCATGCCGTAGCCCTGGCTGAGGGCGAGGCCCCGTTCGAGGTACGCGGCGAGGGTACGGGTGGGGACGGGGGCGCCGCCGCAGTTGAGGGTGCGCAGGCTGGACAGGTCGGTGGTCTCCCAGCGCGGCCGGGCGGCCATGGCGTCGTACATGGTGGGGACGCCGAACATGTACGTCACCCCGAGCTCCTCGATCAGCTCCAGGACGCGGTCGGCGTCGAAGGCGCCGAGGAGGATCACACGGCCGCCCTTCAACAGGGTCGGCAGACAGGTCATGTTGAGGCCCGCGGTGTGGAACAGCGGGGCCACGACGAGTGTCACCTCGTCGCCGGTCAGGTCGGTGTCGACGAGAACGTTGACGCTGTTCCAGGTGATGTTGGCGTGGGAGAGGACGGCGCCCTTGGGCCGGCCCGTGGTCCCGGAGGTGTACATGATCATGCACGGGTCCTCGGGGGCCACGGTCTCGTCCAGCGGGCCGGTCTCGGCGGCGGCGAGCAGTTCCTCGTAGCCGAGGGCGGCGACCCCGTCGGAGATGCCCGCCCCGTCAGAGGTACCGGCCCCGTCGGGGGCACTGGCCCCGTCGGAGGCGCCCGCCCCCTTGGAGATGCCCGCCCCGTCGGACGTGCCGCCGTCGAGGCCGGTCCCGGGTGCAGCGTCAGGGCCGGCGAGCGCGATCACGTGCCGTACGCCCGCCTCGGCCGCCGCCACCCGGGCCGTCCCGTCCTGCTCGGGCCCGTGGACGAGGACGGTGCTACCCGAGTCGGCGAGGTTGTAGGCCAGCTCCGGCGCCGTGAGCCGGGTGTTGAGGGGGACGAAGGCCGCCCCCAGCGTCCCGGCGGCGAAAAGGGTCTCAAGGAACGCCGGGTGATTGGGGCCGAGGTACGCGATGCGGTCGCCCCGCGCCACGCCCAGGCCCCGCAGGGCGTGCGCGAGGCGAAGGACGCGTCCGTGCAGCTCGCGGTAGGTCAGGGTGCGGTTCTCGTGGACGACGGCCACCCGGTCGGGGGTCTTGCGGGCCCGGCGCGCAGGCCAGGAACCGATGCCTTGGTTCAACACGGCGTCTCCTTCAGCCCGAGGCCAGACCGAGCAGGCGGGCGGCGTTCTCCTTGAGGATCTTCGGCCGGACCTCGGGCTTGATGTCGAGCTTCTCGAAGTCCGCGAGCCAGCGATCGGGGGTGATGACGGGATAGTCGGAGCCGAAGAGCACCTTGTCCTTGAGCAGGGTGTTCGCGTAGCGAACGAGCTGCGGCGGGAAGTACTTCGGGGACCAGCCGGACAGGTCGATGTACACGTGCGGCTTGTGGGTGGCGACCGCCAGGGCCTCGTCCTGCCAGGGGAACGACGGGTGGGCGAGGATGATCCGCAGCTCGGGGAAGTCGACGGCCATGTCGTCGACCAGCATCGGGTTCGAGTACTTCAGCCGGATGCCGCCGCCGCCCGGGACACCGGCGCCGATGCCGGTCTGGCCGGTGTGGAACAGCGCGGGCACGCCGAGTTCCTCGATCGCCTCGTACAGCGGGTAGGCGAGCGGGTCGTTCGGCGAGAACGCCTGGATGCTGGGGTGGAACTTGAATCCGCGGACGCCGTGCTCCTCGACCAGGCGGCGCGCTTCGCGGACGCCGGCGCGTCCCTTGTGCGGGTCGATGCTGGCGAAGGGGATGAGCGCGTCGGCGTGGGCGGCGCAGCTCTCGGCGATCTCCTCGTTGGAGATCCGGGGGTGGCCCGTGGCGTGTTCGGCGTCGACGGTGAACACCACCGCGGCCATGCGGCGCTCGCGGTAGTGGTCGGCCATCTCGTCGATGGTCGGCTGCCGGTGACCGTGTGCCTTGAAGTACTCCTCCGAGGCGCCGAACAGCTCGGGGCTCAGGGCCCCGTGGCCGTCCTTGGAGATCTCGGCGTGTGTGTGCACGTCGATGGCGGTGAGTCGGTCGAGGTCGAGTGCGAGGTCGCCCATGGTCACGCCTCCGGGGCCTGGGGCGCGGGGATGCCGTACGTCTCGGGCTCGGCACCGACGCCGGCCGGCCACTCGGCGGCGATGGCGTCGGCGCTCCAGCCTCCGTCGGCGAAGGCGACCGCCTTCTCCTTCGGGTGCGCCCACAGGGCCAGCCGGTCGCCACCGATGCCGATCGCCTGACCGGTCACGCCGTCGGAGTCGTCCGAGGCCAGGAAGGTGATCACCGAGGCGACGTCCTCGACGGTGCCGAGGCCCTCGTCCTTGCGCAGCCAGTCCGGCAGCGGCTTGCCGGTGACCTGGGACTCCTCGATGGCCGGGGCGAAGGCCGGGATGGTCTTGGTCATCTCGGTGGCGGCGACCGGTACGACGGCGTTGACGGTGATGCCGGCGCGGCCCAGTTCCATGGCCCAGGTGCGGGCCATGGCGACGATGCCGGCCTTGGCGGCGGCGTAGTTGGTCTGGCCGAAGTTGCCGCGCTGCCCGGCGGGCGAGGAGATGAGGACGAGCCGGCCGCCGGTGCCCTGTTCCCGCATACGGACGGCGGCGGCACGGGCGCAGGTGAAGGTGCCGCGCAGATGGACGCGGACGACGTCGTCGAAGTCCTCGTCGGTCATCTTCCACAGCACGCGGTCGCGCAGGATGCCGGCGTTGGTGACGAGCACGTCCAAGCGCCCGAACTCCCGTACGGCGGTGTCCACCAGCTCTTGTGCCGCCGCGCTGTCGCCGACCGCCGCGACGACGCCGGCCGCCCTGCCGCCCTCTGACGTGATCGAGGTGACGGCGGCGTCGACGGCGGCCCGGTCGACGTCGTTGACGACGACGGCGGCGCCGGCCGCGGCGAGAGCCTGGGCGTATGCCAGTCCGAGACCGCGTCCGCTGCCGGTGACGACGGCGACCTTGCCCTGAAGATCCATGAGAGGTGCCTCTCGTAGGTGGCGTTGGGGGAATGCCGAAAGCGCCGGCACGAGCCGGGATCGACAGGAATCCTGATGAACGACAGTCTGGGGATCAACAGGATTCCTGTCAATGCCTTAGGGTGGGAGGCGCCGCCCCCACGGCAGCGCAGCGACATGGCCCACCCCACGCGGACCATCACCACGGGAGGACGAACGTGAGCACCTCACTGCTCTACCTGATCAAGAGGACGGAGCTGGCGGTACGCGCCCGCCTGGAAGAGCTGCTCAAACCGGCCGGAATCACGGCGCTGCAGTACACCGCCCTGACGGTGCTGGAGCGCCACGACGGCGTCTCCGCCGCACAGCTCGCGCGCGACTCCTTCGTCACCGCCCAGTCGATGGCCGACATGGTCCGCGCACTGGAAAGCCGGGACCTGGTCCGCCGCGAGCCCAATCCCGCCAACCGCCGCGAACGGCTCATCCTGCTCGCCCCTCCGGGGCGGCGACTGCTCGAGGAGTACGCCGGGCCGGCCCGCGCGCTGGAGGAGCGCATGGTCGCCGACCTGAGCGCCGAGCAGATCGCCGTACTCCGGGAGGCCCTGGTGGGGGCGTGGCGGTCCCTGTCCTAGGGAGTACCTTGCCGACCGTTCGACGGGCGCGCCGTGGGCCGCGCGGATGGCTCGCGGGCCACGGGGGCCGACGCCCGCGACAGCAATCCGCCTGCCGTCCGACCTCCGGAACGGGAATGCGGAGGAGCCAAGGAGAAGTCGCCGTCCGCCACAAGGTGTTCGACGTGCCGAGTGCGGAAGCCACCTACGGTGACGCGGCCAAGGAACTCCTGCAAAGCCCCAGTCCTACCGGGCCGGCACGGTACTCAAGCAGTGAGGCGGACCGATTCGCGGGTCCGATCAGCCTCACGTCGGAACCACCCGGGTTACCAGTCGGCGGTGTCTGCGGACTGACTGTGCCGGGGCTCCTCACGGACAGTGAGATCAGTGAAGGGCTGGGCGGCTTCCCGTGCAAGACACGGCTAGCTTTGAGCCCCACGTCGCCGAGCGTCCCGATGATCCCGTGGTGTCAAGCGGCGGTCAGGTCGTGAGCCGAGCGAGCAGGGCCGGCCTGACGTGCGGCGGGAAGGCGCCGCCACCGTGTCCCAGACTCCTGCCGCCTGGCTGCCAGTAGTCCGGTCAGGAACCGCGAGGTAGGGCTGGACAGGTCAGTCGACTGGGGTCTCACTTGCTCGGGCGGAGCCAAGAGCTTTGGGGGAAGGGCAGGCAAGCACGCGAAGCTCATGGCGGACACGGGTGACCTTGGTCGAGAACCCGTCCGCCAGAAGCTTCGTCGTTGCGCAGGACTGCCCAGCTCGCGGTCAGCACCCCCCACTCGGAAAGGGCTCATGGACGCACCCGCCGATCTCAGGCCGGTTCGTGCAGGGTTGCCTCACCGGTGACCCGGATGCCGATCCGGCCGCCCGGCCGTACCTGGAGCGGACCGGGTGCGCGGATGTCGATCCGCTGCTCCAGGCCGTCGACGGCGACGGTGACCATGGAGTCATGCCCGAAAAAGCGGACGTCGGTGACAGTGCCTTGAGCGGTCGCCTCGTCCGGGCCGGTGAGGTGGAACTGCTCGGGACGGAGAAGGACCCGGCCCTCGCGCAGGCCCACGGGCGCGGCGGCAAGGGGAATGCGGCCCAGTCGGGTGGTGGCGGTGTTCTCGTCGGCCGTGCCGGTGACGAAGACGGCGTCACCGACGAAGGAGGCCACCCAGGGGTCGGCGGGGCGTTGGTAGAGCTCCTCGGGAGTGGCGCATTGGGCGACGCGACCGTCGCGGACGACCGCGACGACGTCGGTGGTGGAGAGCGCCTCCTGCTGGTCGTGCGTGACGAGGACGGCGGTGGCCCCGCTGGCCCGGAGCACCGCGCGGACCTCGGCTCGTACCGCTCCACGCAGACCGCTGTCGAGGGCGCTGAACGGTTCGTCGAGAAGGACGAGATGGGGTTCGGGGGCGAGGGCGCGGGCCAGGGCGACGCGTTGCTGCTGGCCGCCGGACAGCTCGTGCGGCATCCGATCGCCGTAGCCGCCGAGTCCGACGAGGTCCAGCATCTCGTCGACGCGCTTCGCGCGGGCTCCGCGCTCGCTGCCGGTCAGGCCGAAGGCGACGTTGCGGGCCACGCTCAAGTGGGGGAAGAGCGCGCCTTCCTGGGGGACGATGCCGATGCGGCGGCGTTCGGGCGGGATGTGGACCCCGGGGCCCGCGAGGGTGCGACCTGCGACGGTGACGGTGCCCGCGTCGGTGCGCAGGAAGCCGGCGATCACGCGCAGCAGGGTCGTCTTGCCGCAGCCGGAGGGGCCTAGGACGGCAGCGAGGTGACCACCCGGGACGGTGAGGTCGAGCCCGTCGAGAACGGTGGCGCCGGGCCCGTACGACTTGACTACGCCGCTGACCTGGAGGTCGTTCATGTGCGGTGCCTTCCGAGGAGGTAGGAGGGAACGGCGGCCAGCAGGATGAGGACGGCGGCGTACGGGGCCGCGGCGGCGAAGGATCCGCTGCCGGTCTCCGTCCAGAGCCGGGTGGCCAGGGTGTCCATGCCGGTGGGGCGCAGCAGCAGGGTGGCGGGCAGTTCCTTCATGCAGACGACGAAGGTGAGGGCCGCGCCGGCGGCGACGCCCGGTGCGGCAAGCGGCACGGTGACCTCGCGCAGCACCCCGAAGGGGGTACGGCCCAGGGAGCGGGCGACGTCGTCCAGGACGGGTGGCGCCTGGAGTACGGCGGCGCGGGTGGCGGCCACGGCCACGGGCAGGAAGAGCACCACGTAGGCGCAGATCAGCAGGGGCGCCTCCTGGTAGATCGGCCGGGCGTAGCGGACCGCGAAGAAGACCAGGGCCAGCGCGACGGTGATGCCGGGGACAGCGTGGCCCGCGTACGCGGCCTGTTCCAGGAGGTGGGCGAGGCGGCCCCGATGGCGGGCCGCGATGATGCCCACGGGCAGGGCGAGCAGCGTGGTGAGCGCGGCACCGGCGGCGGCGACGCCGAGGGTGGTGAGTGCGGCGCTGGTGAGAGTGGCGGGGTCCCAGGTCGCGGAGGAGCCGACAGCGAGCCAGTACCCGAGGGTGGCGAGCGGGAAGCCGACGGCGGTCGCGACGACGGCGCAGCACCAGGCCAGGGCGGGCAGCCGCAGTCGCCCGAGCGCGGCGGGAACGGCCCGCCGGGCGGTTCCCGCTCCGGTACGGGCGTACCCGGCCCGGCCGCGGGTGCGGGTCTCCGCGGCGACGAGCGCGATGGTCATGAGGACGAGCACGGCGCTCAGCGCGGCGGCCGGGGTGCGGTCGAAGCTGGCGCGGTAGGACGTGTAGATGCCCCGGGTGAACGTGTCGTACCGCATGAGGGACACCGCGCCGAAGTCGGAGAGCACATAGAGCGCGACGAGCAGTCCGCCGCCCGCTGCGGCCGGTCGGAGCTGGGGCAGGGTGACGCTCAGGAAGGTGCGCAGGGGGCCGCGCCCGAGGGAGCGCGCGACCTCCTCGTGACCGGGGTCGGTTCCACGGAGCGCTGCGGCGACCGGCAGGTACACGTACGGGAAGCTGGCGAGGGTCAGAGCGAGGGCGGAGCCCGTGAAACCGGCCAGCGAGGGGGCCGCGGAGAGCCAGGCGAAGGCAGTGACGTAGCTGGGCACGGCCAGGGGCAGGGTGACGAGGACCGACCAGGCGCGGGCGCCGGGAAGTGCGGTCCGCGTGGTCAGCCAGGCCAGGGAGACGCCCAGGAGCAGGCAGGCGACGACGACGGTGGCGGTCAGGCCGAGGCTGCGCAGGAGCAGTTGCCCGGTCCGTTCGCCGGCGATGACGTCCCAGGCGAAGGCGGGGCCACGTTCGAGGGCGCGCACGGCAAGGTAGCCGAGGGGCAGGACGGCGAGCGCCGCCGCGAGGCAGGCGGGCACGATCAGGACCCATGAGGGTCTGGCGGCGCGGTCGGTGCGGCCGCCGGCACGCTTCCGTTCGTCGGCGCGGTTCCGCCCGGCGGGCGCGGGGGCGCTCGCCGGGCGGGTGTCGTGCCGCGTCCGGACGGGGGAATCCGGTGAGGTCACGTCAGACCAGTCCGGCTTCCTGGAGCATGGCCAGGGTTTCCTTGAGCGAGTCGAGCTTGCCGAGGTCGATCTTCGGCGGCTGGAGCGTCTCCAGTGGCGGTACGCCCGCCGCGGACTTCACCCCGGCGGCGAGGGGGTACTCCTTGGTCTCCTCGGCGAAGTAGCTCTGGGACTCGGCGGAGAGCAGGAAGTCGACGGCCTTCTGGGCGTAGGCCGCCTGCTTGGCGTCGGCGCCCTTGAGGATGCCCACGCCGGCCACGTTGACGAGACCGCCCGGGTCGCCCTTGGGCAGGAAGTGGACCTTGGCCTTGACCTTGGCCTCGCCCTTCTCGGCGACTTGCTCGTACCAGTAGTAGTGGTTGAGCAGGCCGAGCGAGACCTCGCCCTTGTCGACGGCCTCCAGGACGTTGTTGTTCCTCTCGTACGCCTTCGGCTCGTTGGCCTTGAGGCCCTTGAGCCAGGTACGGGCGGCCTCGTCTCCCTCCAGGATGCGCATGCCGGTCACGAACGCCTGGAAGGAGGCGTTCGTCGGGGCGAAGCCGATCTTGCCCTTCCACTCCGGCTTGACGAGTTCGTGGACGCTGTCCGGGGGCGTGGGCACCTTGTCGGGGTTGTACGCGATGACGCGGACGCGGCCGCTGACGCCGGTCCAGTCGCCGGCCGCACCGCGGTATTCCTGGGTGACCTTGTCCAGGGTGGTCTTGGGCAGCGGGGCGAGGCGGTGCTCCTTGGAGAGCGCGCCGAGGGCTCCGGCGTCCTGGGAGAGGAAGAGCCCGGCCTCGGTCTTGTCGCCCTCCTCCAGGAGCTGCGCGGAGAGCTCGGCGCTGTCGCCGTAGCGGACCTCGACGTTGGTGCCGAGGTGCTTCTCCAGCTTCTCGATGAGTGGCTTCACGAGGTTCTCGTTGCGGCCGGAGTAGATGACCAGTCCGGCCGGTTCGCCGCTGCCGCAGCTCGCGAGCGCAGGGACGAGGAGGGCTGCCGCGGTGAGCGCGGTGAGCGTGCGGGCCAAGGGGCGGCGCATGGTGAGGTGATGCCTTCCTGCCGTGCCGGTCGCGGCCGTCGCCTGTGGCGACGGGTCGTACGACGAGCGACGAAGCGATACCGGGAGAACCTGTGAATACGGCATTGATAAGGTAAAGCTAACCTAATGGTCAAGGCAGGGTTTGGTAACGGACCGGTCGCAAATGAGCATCCGGTATCAGCACCCCCTCTTCTCGATTAGGAAAGCCTTACCTACGATGCGCCCGTGACGCTCCTCCCTGCCCCGCCCGTCGGCGGCCACACCCTCCCCCTCGCCCACGGCCTCGCGCTGCACGGCGACCGCACCGCCCTGGTCACCGCCGAGGGCGAGGTCTCCTACGGCGAGCTGGCCCAACGGGTCGCGGACACCGCCAGGCGACTCGGCCCCGGACGCCGCCTCGTACTCCTTCCCGGCGGCAACACCGTCGGCGCGCTCGTCGTCCACCTGGCCGCACTCTCGGCGGGGCACCCGGTCCTGCTCGTGCCCGGCGACCATCCGGAGGCCGTGGAGGCCCTGACCGCCGCCTACGATCCCGACGTCGTCGCCCACCCGAGCTCCGGCTCGGGATCCGGCTCCGGCGAGTGGCGGATCGAGGAGCGGCGGACGGGCTCCGCTCACGACTTCCACCCCGATCTCGCCCTGCTCCTGAGCACCTCGGGCTCGACCGGCTCCCCCAAGCTCGTCCGGCTTTCGTACGAAAATCTCCAGGCGAACGCCGAGTCGATCGCCACGTACCTCGGGATCCGCGACACCGACCGCGCCGCCACCACCCTGCCGATGCACTACTGCTATGGCCTGTCCGTCATCCACAGCCACCTACTGCATGGCGCCGGCCTCGTCCTCACCGAGCTCTCGGTCGCCGACGCCTGCTTCTGGGACCTGTTCCGTACCGCCCGCGGCACCGCTCTGCCCGGAGTCCCGTACACCTTCGATCTCCTCGACCGGGTCGGCTTCGCCGAGATGGAGCTTCCGCACCTGCGGTACGTGACCCAAGCCGGCGGCCGCCTCAGTTCCGAACGTGTGACCGAATACGCCGAGTTGGGACAGCGACGCGGCTGGGATCTCTTCGTCATGTACGGCCAGACCGAGGCGACAGCCCGCATGGCCTACCTGCCACCGGAGCTCGCGACCGCACATCCGGAGGCGATCGGGGTTCCGGTTCCCGGCGGTGCGTTCTCCCTCGAAGCCGTCGACGAGACCTCCGGAGAGGACGTCGGCGAACTCGTCTACTCCGGTCCGAACGTCATGCTGGGCTACGCCCACACCCCCGACGACCTCGCCCTCGGCCGCACCGTCGGAACCCTGCGCACCGGCGATCTGGCCCGGCGCACCGAGGAGGGCCTGTACGAGATCGTCGGCCGGCGCAGCCGGTTCCTGAAGATCCTCGGCCTGCGGATCGACCCCCAGCAGGTCGAGGCCACACTCGACGAGCGCCACGGCCTCAGCGCGCTGTGCGCGGGGGACGACGAGGGGCTCGCCCTCGCCGTCGTGCGCGAGCCGGGGTGGGACGAGCGGCGGATCCGAAGACGCGTGGTGGACGAGTTCGGCCTGCCGGCGCGCGCGATACGGGTCCACCTCCTGCCCGAACTCCCCCGCCTGCCCACGGGCAAGCCCGACTACCAGGCCGTCCGCGCCCTGGGCCGACCGGACGACACCGACGTCCCGCCCGGTGGCGCGGGCACCGACGACCTGTGCGCCCTCTACGCCCGGATCCTGGACCGTACGGACGTGACTCCTGACAGCACCTTCGTGGGACTCGGCGGAGACTCCCTGTCCTACGTCGAGATGTCACTCCACCTCGAAGAGCGCCTCGGCCACCTGCCCACGAGCTGGCACACGACGCCGATCAGCAAGCTTCGGGTCCCCGAACGCAAGACCTGGGGCCGAGGCAGGTCCCTGGAGACCAGCGTCGCCCTGCGCGCGGTCGCGATCGTGTGCATCGTCGGCTCGCACGTCCGGCTCTTCGAGGTCCGCGGCGGTGCGCATCTGCTGCTCGCGGTGGCCGGATTCAACTTCGCCCGCTTCCTGCTCACCTCCGCCGAGCGACGCGAACGCGTCCGCCGCACGGGACGGAGCATCGCGCGCATCGCGCTGCCTTGTGCGGCCTGGACAGCCTTCGCGATCCTGATCGGCGCCGACTACGACCTGAGCAACCTCCTCCTCCTGCACAACGCTCTCTTCCCCCAGGACATGGGGCCGGGACTGCACCTGTGGTTCGTGGAAGCACTCGTGTACATCCTGCTTGCGACGCTCGCACTCCTCGCACTGCCCGCCGTCGACCGGGCGGAGCGGCGCTTCCCGTACGGCCTTCCCCTCACCCTCGTCGCACTGGGCCTGCTGACCCGCTACGAGCTGGTCGGCCTCCCCGAGCGCTCCCAGATCACGGACGCGGTCACCGTCTTCTGGCTGTTCGCCCTCGGCTGGGCGGCCGCGAAGGCCCGCACGACGCCGCATCGGCTGCTCGTCACCCTCGCAGCGCTCGCCACGGTCGCCGGCTTCTTCCCCGGCGAACCCCGGCGCGAGGCGTTCGTCCTCGTCGGCTTCGTCCTGCTGGTGTGGTTCCCGACTCTTCCCAGCCACCACCGGGTCAACCAGGCAGCGGGGCTCCTCGCCGCCAGTTCACTCTCCATCTACCTGACGCACTGGCAGATCTACCCGATCCTGGACGACATCTCCGAACCCCTGTCGTTGGTCACGGCTCTCCTCTTCGGCATCGCCTACGCCAAGGGTGCGGACCATCTGACCCGGAGGCTGTCGGCACTCCCCCGCCTGGCCACACTGCGCACAGGATGGCCCGGCTCCCGCCGGAAGCGCTCCTGACCCCGTACCACGACCGGCGCGGCAAACCGACACACGAGGAATGACGACGTCCTCAGCACCGCCCGGTCAAGGGGGCAGCGCTCAGCAGCAGGCGGATCCACCACGAGCCCCGGGAACGGCCCACGCCGCCCCCGGGACCTCGCCGTCTCACCGCCCATCCGCAACATCGATGTCAGATTGTCCGGCTGCCTGTACCACCCACCCATCACCCGTCGCTCCTTCGCTCCCGACCCACCGCAGGCCGCCGGGAGCGGGCGACACCGTCCGCCCTTCAGCTCCGGTTCAGGCGGCACGGGTCACAATCAGGGCATGCGGGTTCTGATCGTGGACGACGAGGAGCGCTTCGCCGAGGGGCTCCGCAACGGCCTGGAGGCGGAGGGCTTCGCCGTCGACGTCGCTCTGGACGGTACGGACGGCCTGTGGCGGGCGCGCGAGCACGCGTACGACGCGATCGTCCTCGACATCATGCTCCCCGGCCTGAACGGCTACCGCGTCTGTGCCACCCTGCGCGCCGAGGGGAACTGGACCCCGATCCTCATGCTCACCGCCAAGGAAGGGGAGTGGGACGAGGTGGAGGGCCTCGACACCGGCGCCGACGACTACCTGAAGAAGCCCTTCTCGTACGCCGTGCTGCTGGCCCGGTTGCGAGCGCTGCTGCGCCGCGAACCGCGCGAGCGGCCCGCGGTCCTCACCGCCGGCGACCTGCGGCTCGACCCGGTGGCCAAAGAGGTGTCGAGGGGCGGGGTACGGGTCGAGGTGACCGCCCGTGAGCTGGCGCTGCTGGAGTTCCTGCTGCGCCGGCGCGGCGAGACCCTGTCGAAGCGAGAGATCCTCGCGCACGTCTGGGACGACGCCTTCGAGGGCGACCCGAACATCGTCGAGGTCTACGTCGGGCACCTCAGAAACAAGCTGGACCGGCCCTTCGGCCGGGCGTCCATCGAGACCGTACGGGGCTGCGGATACCGCCTGGCCCCCGACGGAGGGTAGGCGGCCATGAGCGTGCGGTTCCGGTCGACCGTGGCGGCCGTCCTCGTCGTGACGGTGGGCCTGGTCGCGGGAGCGGTTGCCCTGGTCGCGCTCCTGCGGGCCGAACTGACCGACGACGTACGACAGGCCGCGCGGGCCCGCGCCGAGCAGGTGGCCGCCGTCATCGAGTCGGGGCGCGGGGTGCCGTCGCTGACCGTGAGCGATCCGGACGAACAGTTCGTCCAGGTCCTGGACTCCCGCGGGGACGTGGTCGCGGGCAGCACGAATGTCGAGGAACTGCCGGCCCTGGCCGACCCCCGACAGGGCACCGAGTCCACCCTCACCACGCCGCTGGACGAGGACCCGTTCCTGGTGGTGGCGGTGACCGCCGAAGGGCCGGGCGGGGACCGGACCGTACTGGTGGGGCGGGCGCTGATCGCCGTCGCCGAGTCGACCCGGATCGTCACCCGGCTGCTGCTCGCGGGGCTGCCGCTGCTGATGGTCGTGGTGGCCGGCGCGACCTGGATGGCGGTCGGGCGGGCGCTGGCGCCCGTGGCGGCCATCAGGTCGGAGGTCGAGGCGATCTCCGCGGCGGAGCTGCACCGCAGGGTGCCGCTGCCACGCGGCCGCGACGAGATCGCACGCCTCGCCACCACGATGAACCGCATGCTGGACCGGCTCGAACGTGCGCAGAGCGCCCAGCGCCGGTTCATCTCCGATGCCTCGCACGAGCTGCGTTCCCCGGTGGCGTCCATCCGCCAGCACGCCGAGGTCGCACTCGCCCACCCCGACCGGCTGACAGACGCGGCGGCGCGCGAACGGCTGGTCAGAACGGTGCTGGCCGAGGATCTGCGGATCCAGCGGCTGGTCGACGACCTGCTGCTGCTCGCCCGTGCCGACGAGGGCGCGCTGCGCCCCCGGCTGCGGCCGGTGGACCTCGACGACCTGGTTCTGGACGAAGCGCGCCGACTGCGTGGGGCGGCGCCCGGGCTGCGGATCCGTACGGTCGGGGTGTCGGCGGCGCGGCGGCGGGCGGACCCGCAGGGCCTGGTCAGGGTGGTGCGCAACCTGGGCGACAACGCGGCCCGGCACGCGCGCTCCGAGGTCGCCTTCGACCTCGCTGAGCAGCCGGACGGCCGGGTGGTGCTGGGCGTGGAGGACGACGGTCCGGGCGTGCCGGCGGCGGACCGGGAGCGGGTCTTCGAGCGATTCGTACGCCTGGACGAAGCACGGGCCCGCTCGACGGCCGACGGGGGCGATGCGAGCGATGCGAGCGATGCGAGCAACGCTTCCGGCAGTGGTCTCGGGCTTGCCATCGTCGCCGAACTGGTCGCGGCGCACGGCGGTACGGCGACGGTGGCCGACGGGCGACTGGGCGGGGCCCGTTTCGAGGTGGTGCTCCCGGCGGACCCGCGGGTCTGAGGCCGGGTCGCCGTTCCTGAAGGCCGGTTCAGTTCCGTTCAGGCTGCCTTCAGGAGCCGGGTGGCAGCGTCGATGTCACGGCGGAGGAGGCAGTCATGAGGAACATGCGGAGCAGACGTCCGGCGGCAGCCTTGAGCGCGGCCCTGGCCGCGACCCTCACGACCGGCGCGTGCACGGCCGGTGCCCTCGGCGGCGGAGCCGCGAGCGGGACCCTCGCGGCGGGCGTGGACTGCGTACGGGTCGTGGACAGCGGCACCGGCAAGAAGACCGACGTGTGCCTGCCGCTCGCCCCGGAGCAGGACCGGGTCGACCGGGGCACGCCCGTGTTCAGCCGGCCGACCGCCGTCACCAACCCGCTCCACCCCAGTTCGGAGATCCAGCAGGTGATCTACGGCGGTCAGGTCGACGGGAAGCCGTTCCGTACCGAGTTCACCCTGCTGCCCGACATCAAGACCGTCACCGTGAACGGCGAGCAGGTCCGGGCGCGCACGCTCCAGTACATGGCCTTCTCGGACGGGCGGATCCACGAGGTCGCACTCGACTGGTTCGCGCAGGCCGACGACGGATCGGTGTGGTACCTCGGCGAGGACGTCTTCAACTACGAGAACGGGGTGGTGGCGGACACCGGCGGCACCTGGCTGGCCGGGAAGACCGGACCGGCTGCGATGATCATGCCCAACGAACCGAAGACCGGTGACGTGTACCGGCCGGAGAACGTCCCGGAGGTGGTCTTCGAGGAGGTCACCGTCAAGGCCGTCGGGCAGACGGTCCCGGGGCCGTACGGCCCCGTCAAGGGCGCGATGACCGTGACCGAGCTCCACATGGACGGCACGCGCGAGGACAAGGTCTTCGCCCCCGGGTACGGCGAGTTCTCCACCGGCCGGCCCGGCGCCGACCTGGAGGCGGTCTCGCTGGCCGTACCGACGGACGTCACCCCAGGCCCCGTACCCGCCGAGCTCACGGCCCTCTCCACGTCGGTCCGCGCGGCGCACGCCGGGGCGACCGACGCGAGCGTGGCGAAAGTGCGCGCCGCCTGGGACATGTACCGGGCTGCCGACCGCGTGCCCCAGCTGCTCACCCAGCAGATGGACCGTGACCTCGACTCGCTCACCGCGGCCGTCAAGGCACGCGATGCCGTGCTCGTCCGCGGTGCGGTGCTCCGGGTCGCACAGAACGACCTCGACCTGCACGTACGCTACGAACCGCTCGCGACCGTCGAGGCCGATCGCATGGAGCTCTGGGCGCGCCAGTCGACGCTGGACAGTGCCGCCCGGGATGCGGGCGCGATCGCCGGTGACGTGACCAGCCTCGAACTCACCTGGGACCGGGTCCGGCACGACACCGACTCCGCCAGGGCGGACCGGATCGACGCCTCGCTGCGGGCCTTGCGTGACGCGGCCGATCGAAAGGACGCGTCGCTCGCCCACCAGGCGGCAGCCGGGCTCACGTCTGCCCTGGCAGGCTAGAGGTGTCGTGGAGCAGGCCGGACGTCTTGGTCGGCAACATCGCCGCCCACCCGGGCCTGACGCGCCGAACCACGTCCGCGAACACCCCACGGCGACGGTTTCCGCAGGTCAGCGGTATAGGGGCGACGACTTCCAGAAGATGTCGTCGCCCTGTCAGGCGTTCACGGCCGACAAGCCCGAGAACCGCCGGCCTGCAGATCGGTCGATGTACTGAGAGCGTGTGTCGTAGGGCTCCTTGTCGAACGTGGGGTCCATGCGACGGTCCGATCTCCGGATCGTCGCTCTTGTCGTCCTCCCGGTGTCGGTGCACCACGGGAGGGCTCAGTAGCGGAGCAGTCCCGCGTCGGTCCGTTCCCAGGCGGCGCGCAGTTCGGTGAGGCGCGCCTGCTCGAACGGTGCGCGGTCGGCTTGCTCGCGGGCGTCTTCGGTCAGGTGGAACAGCTGGTCGCGGCCGGACTTGCCCCGGTAGTACTTCCAGTCGCCGCGGCGCAGGGCCCGCTCGCCGCGCACCCGCCAGAAGAGGTCTCGCTCGGGCACCTCGGTGCCGCGGAGCAGGTATCCGGCGAGGCTGGTGCCGTCGAGGGGGTACGCGGGGTGGGGGCGCGCGCCGGCCAGTTCGAGCAGGGTCGCCGTCCAGTCGGGTGTGAACACCGGCAGGTCGCTGACCTGGCCGCCGTCGATCCGGGCGGGCCAGCGCAGGATCGAGGGGACGCGGATGCCGCCTTCCTGGAGGGAGCCCTTGTTTCCGGCGAGCGGCCAGTTGTAGGAGAAGCGTTCGCCACCGTTGTCGCTGGCGAAGAACACGAGGGTGTCCTGGTCCTGGCCGGAGCGCTTCAGCGCGCGGAGGACCCGACCGACCGAGCGGTCGAGGTCCTCGACCATCTCCTTGTACTTCTCCACGGAGCCGCCGTCCTGGTGCCAGAGCGCGGAGCGGTCGCCGGCCTTGATGCGACGGACGATCTCGTCGCTGGCCTCCTTGTCGCCGTCGGCGATCCAGGGCCAGTGAGGGGTGGTGAAGTTCAGATTGAGCAGCCAGGGCTTCTCGTGGTCGCGGGCGACGTACTGCTCCGCCCGCTCGGTGAGGATCCGGGTGTAGTAGCGCAGGTCCTTGTACTCGGCGTCGCCCTCGTAGAGGTCGTACTCGCCGCCGAGGCCGAGCTTGGAGTAGTACTCCAGGGCTCCGCCGAAGTTGCCGAAGAACTCGTCCCAGCCGGAGCGGGTGGGCGAGTAGTCGGGCAGGTAGCCGCAGTGCCACTTGCCGATGAGGGCGGTGGCGTAGCCGGAGTCCCGGAGCAGCGAGGCGAGCGTGGGATGGGTGGGCTCCAGGCCGACGGACTTGTCGGCGATCGGCTCGGCGAGCCCGCCCTTGGTGCGGCCGGGGTAGCGGCCCGTGTAACAGGCTGAAGCGGGTGGGTGAGCAGGTCGCGGAGCCGGAGTAGGCGTCGGTGAAGCGGACGCCCTCGCGGGCGAGGCGGTCCAGGTGCGGGGTGCGGATGTGCGGGGCGCCGTAGGAGGAGAGGTCGGCCCAGCCGAGGTCGTCGCCCAGGATGAAGAGGATGTTGGGCCGTCGGGAATGACGGCGGGGGTGGGCGGATCGGAACGGACGCTCCTGTACTTCGGTCGCGGGGGCCGGCTGTGCGGCGGCCGCGGGGGTGCCGAGGGCGGCCGCGGCGGCGGCGCCGGCGGCGACCCCGCCGAGGGCACGGCGGGACAGGGGCGTGGACATATGAGGCTCCAGAAAGGGCGTGCGAACGTGCGGGCATGACTCCGTGGCCCCGCGGGCGGGGGACGGCGCCGCGGGCAGAGCGGGAGGAGGAGCGTGGGGGGTACGGCGAGTTGAGCGGGACGCGCCGTCAGACGCAGCGACAGACCGCGCTCGCTACGCGGACGAGGTCCACGTGGCGGCGCTGGACGAGGGTGACCGAGTGGTCACGTGCGGGCTGCATGGGCCAGGAGTCTCGTCGACACGCACGGGGGGCGTCAACGGCGTACGGCGAGGTCGACGCGCGTAGTTCGCATGATCGCAACGCCTGCGGAGCAGAGGCGTGAAGGGGAGCCGTTCGGACCGTGCGGGCCGCGGGCTCCCGGCGAATCGCGAACCACGAACCACGAACCACGAACCACGAACCACCCGGGCAGCACCCACGACCGTGGATGCTGCCCGGGTGGTTCCGCGCTGGGGTCCGGGCCGTGCGGGCCTGGTCATGCATAGGCGGCGACGGCAGCGAAATAGATGCCCAGGCTGGTGGCTGCCGCGCCGGCGCCGATGAAGATCGCTTGGGGGATGTCGGTGCCGGCACGGCGAGCCAGCAGTCCCGCGGTGATCGCGATGTTGAGTGCTGTGGACAGGGCGAGCAGAAGGGACAGGATCTGCAACGGGCTCATCGAGGTAACTCCCCCTGGGTGGTGACGGCCCGGGGCGGGCCGTGCGGGATGACCTCGACGCTGCCTGTCCAAGGGGGCGTCCAGCAGGAGTCCGGTCGCGGATCGCGACGTATCCGGCCGTGTGGACCGGCCGGCGTTAGAGTTCAGTTGCGGCCGGAAGTGCGTGTCCACCGGGGTGTCCAAGGGTAGGGCGGACACGCGCGCGCAGGCCGGGGGAGGGAGAAGCGCCGTGCCCACAGAGCCCGCGGGGCGGGAGCCGTCGTACGCAGCGTTGATCGCAAGGCTGGTCGCGTTCCGTGAGACCCGTCTCAGGGGTCTGCCGTCGGACCGCGCGATCGCCAAGGCAGCCGGAGTAAGCCCGACCACGATCGGAAAATGGCTGCGCGATGGTCAGTTCCCACAGCAGATCGATCCGTTGCTGACACTCGTGCGAGCGGTGCGCGCCCAGGCCGAGCGTGTCGGGGTGGCCGGTGGCCAGGCGGAGGCGGAAGCGGAGGCGGTACTTGACCCGGGGCGGTGGCGACGGGCCTACCTGGGCGAAGCCCGCCGACGCGCAGACGCGACGGGCACCGCGGTCGAGGCGGAGCAGGCGCGGGCAGCGCTGCGGCGCCTGCGACCCGGCCGGCCTCTGTCGGAGGTGACCGACCCCTTCACCTCCGATCTGGAGGTGCACCGCGCGATCCGATCCCCGGTCGCCGGCCTGCCGGCACTGCCCGCCTATGTGCCGCGCGAGCACGACCGTGCGCTGGCCGAGGCGGTGGCACACGCCGCGAACGGCACCAGCCGGATCGTGGTGCTGGTCGGCGGATCCTCCACCGGTAAGACCCGGGCCTGTTGGGAAGCCCTCCACCCGCTGCGCGCACGGGACGAACCCTGGCGACTGTGGCATCCCCTTGACCCCACCCGCCCCGACGCCGCCCTGGCGGGGCTGAACGACCTCGCCCCGTACACCGTGGTGTGGCTGAACGAGGCCCAGTTCTACCTGACGCCCGACGCGGTCGGCGAGCGGGTGGCGGCGGGCCTGCGAACCCTGCTGCACAACCAGCCCGGTCCGGTGCTGGTACTTGCCACGCTCTGGCCGGACCAGTGGGACACCCTGACCACCCGTGCCGTCCCCGACCGGCATGCCCAGACCCGGGAGTTGCTGGACGGGCACAGCATCAGGGTGCCGGATGCGTTCAGTGGAGTCGACCTGGCCACTCTGGCCGACACAGCCGGCCGCGATCCCCGGCTCAGAGAAGCCGCCACACATGCTCGGGACGGCCGCATCGCCCAGTACCTGGCCGGCGGACCGGCCCTGTTGGACCGTTATGAGAACGCCCCGCCCGCCACCCGGGCCCTGATCGACACCGCCATCGACGCCCTCCGCCTCGGCGCCGGACCGCACATCCCTCTGACCTGGCTGACCGAAGCCGCCCCCGGCTACCTCACCGACAGCGAATGGAACCAGACCGACGACGACTGGGTGGAACAGGCCCTCGACTACATCACCACCCCTTGCCACGGCACCCCGGGCATCCTCCTCCCCGTCAAGACCGGCACCAACCGCAATCAGCGCGCCACCGGCCCCGCTGCCGGACACGGTCCCGGGGCATCGGGGCCTTCGTACCGGCTGGCCGACTACCTCCACCACCACGGCCGCCGACACCGTGCCGAGACGATCCCGCCCATCGCCTTCTGGACCGCCGGCGCCGATCACGCCCACCCCGCCGACCTGACCGTCCTGGGCAACGCGGCCATGGCCCGCGGCCTGTTCCGCGACGCAGCCCAACTCCGCAAACGCGCGACCGCGCATGGTGATCCCCACGCCGCGGCCGCTCTCGTCGACCACATGCACCGCCTCTCCCCCGCCGACCACCGCCCCGCCCAGTACGCCGCCGCTCACGTCTCGCTCGACGACGTCTCCGCCGTAGTGGAACTCCTGAACGTCTTGGAACGGAGGGGAGCAGGGGAACAGGCTGCGGCCCTGGCCCAACGGGCCGCCACACAGACCCCCCTCGACAACCCACGTGCCGTGGCCGGGCTGTTGCATCACCTGACGGAGGTGGGAGCGCAGGAACAGGCAGCGGTCCTGGCCGAACGGGCGGCTCTGCACACGCCGCTGGACGATCCGTCCGCCGTGGCCGAGCTGCTGAACGGCCTCAGGGAAGCCGGGGCGCGGGAACACACGGCGTCCCTGGCCCAGCGAGCCGCGACCCACTCCCCCGTGGACGACCCCCACGCCGTGGTCGAGCTGCTGAACCAGCTCACGGGGCCCGAGACTCCAAACCAGGCAGCCGCCCTGGCCCAACGAGCCACCGCACACGCACCCCTGGACAACCCGCGCGTCGTCCGGGCGCTGCTGACTGGCCTACGGCAGGTATGGGAGCCGGCGCCTGCGGCAGCCTTCGCCGAACACGTCGCCAAGCACGCCCCCCTCGACGACCCATGTACCGTGGTCGAGCTGCTGGCCGTTCTGCGCGATGCCAGGGCTCAGGAGCAGGTGGCCACGCTCCTGAGCCGGAATCCGGCCGCACACGTCTCCCTCGATGATCCGTCGGCCGTGGGCATGCTGCTCGCACCGCTTGGCAGGGCCGGGTCACGGGAGCAGGCAGCGGCTCTGGCCCAACGGGCTGCCCTCCACGCCCCCGTGGACAACCCTGGCGCCGTGGCCTCACTTCTGGCTGATCTTCAGCAGGTCTGTGCACAGGAGGAGTTACGAACCCTGGCCGAACGAGCCGCCACGCACGCCCACCTCGACAACCTGGACGCAGCGGCCGCACTGTTGCATGGCCTGGTGGAAGTCGGAGCGCACGAACAGGCAGCGGCTTTCGCCGAACGCGCCGCCGCACATGTCCCCGTGGACGACCCTCGCGCCGTGGCCACCCTGCTGCTGGATCTACGGATGGCAGGTGCCCAGGACCAGTCGGAAGCCCTGGCCCGGCGGGCCGCCGCACGCACTCCCGTCGACCGCCCCGTCGCCGTTGCCGTCGCCGAGGTGTTGCGGCATCTGGTGAGGGCCGGGGCGCGGGAGCAGGCCGCAACCCTGGCCCAAGAGGCGGCCGTGCACACGCCCCTCGACAATCCGTACGACGTGGCCAGGGTGCTGGTCGGTCTGGTCAGTGTGGGGGCGAGGGACGAGGCAGCAACCTTGAGCGAACGGGCCGCCGCACACGCCCCCCTCGACGACCCGGCCGCCGTGAGCGACCTGCTGGACGCGCTGGAGGCGTGCGGGGCCCACGAGCACACTGCCGCATTGCTGACGCGGGACCCCGCCGAGCACGTACGCCTGGACGAGCCGTCGGCCGTCGCTGTGCTGCTGCAACGTCTTCATGGTGCCGGAACACGCGATCAGGCAGCCGCCTTGGCCGAACGGGCCGCCGCACACGCCCCGCTCGACAGCGCAGCCGCCGTAACAGACCTGCTGGTCACACTCCAGATATGCGGTACTCAGGAGCAGGTAGCCACGCTGCTGGCCCGAGACCCCGCCGCGCGGGTTTCCCTCCACGATCCGCCCGCCGTGAACCTTCTGCTGGACCTTCTGCAGAACATCGGGCAACACGGACAAGCTGCGGCCCTGGCCGAACGACAGCCTGGCGCAGGGCAATTTGATGACTTCGCGACGATCGGCGATCGCCGGAAGCAGTTCACGTTCGGCAGGGAACCCGACGGGAGAGCCGCGCTCCGCTGGTCATGGGATGACCTGCGGTGATCCGAGGAGCCAGCGCCTGACAGACGGCTTCCGCCCAACGGAGAACAGGGACCGGCCACCGAAGGGGGCGGCGTGACACGCGGGCAGGAATCCGCGCGCTCGACCGTAGTAGGCCCGCCGGCGGAGCGCCGGATCGGACGGCAGCGAGCTGGACCGGCTGCAGCCGGTGACCTGACCGCTGCGGGCCCGCCGACCGTCGGGGGCCGGCAGAGCGGCCCCTCGCGACAGCACAGGGCCGATTCACCCGATCATCCGTCAGTTCTTCTTCAGTTCCTCGGCGAGCATCACCAGGATGCCGCTGGGACCGCGGACGTACGTGAGTTTGTAGACGTCCTCATAGGTGGCGACACCGCGAAGGGGATGGCATCCGTGCTTTGCGGCTGTCTCGAGGGCTTTGTCGATGTCGTCGACCGAGAAGGCGACGCGGTGCATGCCGATCTCGTTGGGACGGGTGGGTTCCGACTCGATCGCTTCGGGGTGGATGTACTCGAAGAGTTCAAGGCGACCATGGCCGTCTGGTGTCTGGAGCATCGCGATGTTGGCGTGATTGCCATCAAGGCCGACGGCGGTGTCGGTCCACTCGCCACTGACCGTGGTACGGCCGACGACCGTGAGGCCGAGGTCGGTGAAGAAGGAGATCGTCGCTTCGAGGTCGCGTACGGCGATCCCGACGTTCTCGAGTTTGATGGCCATGCTTTGCATGCTATCGAGCCGGGCCGATCAAGTGCTGTCGGCAGGCCCGGGCTCCTGCTGTTCATCCGCGTGAACGGGCGGGCGTCGGGCAGGTGCCCGGCGCCCGCCCAGGGTTCTACCAGTCAACGGCCTTGATGCTGAAGCTCTGGTTGGGGTTCTGGGTGCACGACCACAGCCGCACGGGGGCGCCCGGCTGCGTGCTCCAGTCGGCTATCTCCAGGCACTTACCGCTGTTGGCGTTCACGTAGTAGTACGCCCCGGGGTCACCCGCAGGGGAGTAGCGGTGCCACTTCTGGTTGTCGCCGCCGGTGCAGGGCCACTGATGGGTTTCATGGTCCTCTGCAATCGATAAGGGAAAATCCGGCGAAGCGACCGGAAAGCGCCGTTCGTGATCGCATGGGTTTGCGACTAAATGATCTTCACCATCGCCCACTTGGGCCGTGGCACGTCGCGCGGGCCCGGCAGAGGCGGGTCGCACCCCGACAGGGTTCCGTCGGGGTGCGACCCTCAGCTGCTCGGATCAGTGGGCCGAGGCTGCGGCGGGGGCCTGGGAGCCGCCGCCCATGGTGACCCGCAGTCGGTCGGGCTTCAGTTGCCCGTCAGTCTGCTTCAGGGTCACGTCGATCCACCCCCGGTGGGCGTCGGGCAGGGCGACGTAGTAGACGTCCCGGCCCGTCCGTTCCGGACTGAGTTTTCTGACGAGTCGCCAGGACAGCTCTTGTCCGCGGTACTTCACGGATGTCACCGTCACTCCCGGCTGGGAGGCGAAGACGATGTACGACTCCGCGAAGCCCATTCCGGGGCCGAAGAGTGCCGCGAGGCTTGAGTTCTTCTCTTCCGGTGTTGCTCGTCCGGCGCTGCAGGCGATCTCCTGCGCCGCGCCGGAGGAGGTCTGTCCGAAACAGACTTTGCCGCGGGTGGTCTCCCATAGGTAGGAGGCGGATCTCCCGGACTGTCGGGCCAGGCTGAGTCCTTTGTTCGTGGGGGTTGCGCCGGACTGGCGAGCCTGGGCCGCGAGGGCCGTCTCGAGTGGCGCCGGGTCGGGTTCGTGCGTGCTGGGAGTTGCGTGGGTGGTGGGGGTTGCGAGGCCGACTGGTGTGACGGCCGGCGGGTTCGCCGTCGGTTGGGGTCCACAGCCCGCTGCCAGGAGCACAGCTGTGGTGGCTGCCAGGAGCAGGCGTGCGGCGCGGGTTCGGTGGCGGGTCATCGGCCGCAGGTTCCTACCTGGGTGCACATGACCACGTCCAGTCTCACCAGGTTGGGCGGGGCTTCCTTGAACTTGTTGCCCTGCCAAGTGTGGATGTCGAACGTGCCCCAGCTCTTGGTCGAGGTCTTTCCGTCGGCGTCCTGGTAGATGGTGTCGTACCGGGTGACGTAGCCGGAGGGCACGTAGCCGTAGAGCTCTCCCTTCTTGAGCTGCATGGTGCTGGCTTCGGCGGCTGTCGAGGTGTTGGTCTTGGTATCGGAGTTGGTCCAGGTGTAGTCGCCGTTGAGGCCGAACGTCGTCTCGACCGAGCCTTCGGCGACCAGGGGGATGCTCGCCTTTCCGCCCGCCTTCACGGACGCCGACCAGCCGAACTTGTCGGCGAACTGTTCCATCGCCGCGTACATGGCGGCGTAGGTGTAGGTGAACTGCAGCGTCTGGTCCTCGGTGACCTCGCGGACGTTGGCGCCGGTGGAGAAGTCGGTCCACGGACCCTGGTAGGTCACGACGGTGGATATGGCCTTGGTGCCGGGGGGGCCGTCGGGCACGACGACGCCCTTGGGCAGCCTGGGCGGCAGCGGCTGGCATCCGTCGCAGTAGTGCTTCGCGGACGAGCTGCCGCCACCGCCGCCGCCACCGCCACCGCCGCCACCGCTTCCTCCGGGGTCGCTGGTGGTCTTCGGGGTGTAGCCGACGGAGTCCTGGACGTCCTTGGAACAGTAGGCCAGGTCGTACAGGCACGAGTTGGGCGGGGAGCCGATCTCGGTGCCGGCCGGGTCGCTCAGGGTCAGCGGGTTGTTGTTGCTGTAGGTGTAGGCGTTGTGCTGGCGCGGGTCCTCGGTGACGAACAGCGGGTCGACCGAGATGAAGCGTCCGGTCGCCGGGTCGTACTCACGGGCACCGAGGTGGACCAGGCCGGTGGCGGTGTCGTTCGTGCCGCCGACGAAGCCCTTGTCCCCGGACCAGCCGGTGGGTGAGGTGCCGCGCGTGGCGCCGAAGAGAGTGGACTTGCGGCGGGTGATGGTCTGCGCGGCGTCGGCCGTGATCTGAGTGGTGCCGGTGCCGTGGTGGTCGCCGAGTGCGAACGTCAGCTTTCCGCCCTTGCGGACGGCGATGGTCTGCGTGCCCGACATGTAGTAGCGGGTTCCGCTCAGTACCCCGCTGGTGCTGCGGCGCAGCTCGTTGCCTCCGGGGAGGTACAGGGTCGTGCCGGTGGCGTCCTTGGCGAGGAGCCGCTGACCTTGGGTGTCGTAGAGGTAGCCGGCCTTCTCGGTCGTGCCTTCGGTGACCGATGCCAGGTGTCCCTCGTCGTCCCAGCTCAGCGTCTGCTCGGCGGCGGTGCCGATCTTCCGGGTACGGGTGTTGCCGGCCGCGTCGTAGGAGAAGGTCTCCTCGTGCGCGTCGGCGCCGGTCTGGGTGACCTTGGGCAGATCGTGCTTGCCGGTGGTCGGCGCGGCGTACGAGCGGGTGGCGGCCGGGCCCGACGACGTGGTGTGTCGGGTCTCGGTCGTCCGGTTGCCCATCACGTCGTAGGTGTAGGACGTCCAGTAGGCGTCCTGTCCGCCGACGACGGACGTCGAGGGCGTGCCTGCGCACTGCTGACCGGTGTTGGTCCAGGCTTCGGTGATGCGGCCCAGCGGGTCGAGGTCGACGCACTGGGTGTCGGTGGTGCGGTTCGCGTCCTGGCCGTAGGCGGTGGCGACGGAGACGACGTTGCCCGAGGGGTCGTAGCCGTAGCTGGTGTCCTCGACGCGCTGCGGGGCCGCTTCCCGGTCGGTGTAGGTGCGGCTGAGGACGCCGGAGTGTTCGTCGTACTCGTTGGACACCCATACGTGCTGGGCGAACTCGCCGAGTTCCATACGGGTGTTGCGGCCGTAGTGGTCGTAGGTCATGGCGGACACGATCGGGTCGACGCCCGCGCCGACGGTGTTCAGCAGACCGGTGCCGGACGTGTAGGTGTTGACGACCTTCTCGGCCGGCAGGTCACCGATGGCGGGGTGCTGGGTCCACATCACGTCGCCGGTGTTGAGGTTGTACGAGGTGGTCCACTTGTAGACGCCGGCGGGCGCGCCCGCGCCGTCGGGGATGGTCAGCTGGGTGACGACCGGCTTGTAGAGGCTGTTGTACGCGGTGATCGCGGACTCGTACGCCTTGCCGCCGGCCCATCGGGTCGCCTTCGACAGCTGGCCCTTGGCCACGGTGTCGTACTCCCACGACGCGAGCGTGGTGGTGCCCTTGGTCAGTGCGGTCTTGCGTCCCAGCTCGTCGTAGTCGGTGTGCAGGGTGATGCCGCGTCCGACGTGGGTGACGTCGGTGGAGCGGTCGCCCTGGTCGTACGTGGTCTTGGTGGTGCCCTTGTCGGGGTCGTCGACCTGGATCTGACGGCCGCGGACGTCGTAGGTGTACGTCCAGGTGGCGTCCGAGGGGTCGGTGATGGTCGCCATCCGGCCGCGCTTGTCGAAGCCGTAGCGGGTGGACTGGTAGGAGGTGCGGGCGACGTCGGTGTACTGGCGTGACTCGACGGTCCGTCCCAGCGCGTCCACGATCATCGTCGATGCCGTGCCGCCCTGGGGCGGGACGACGGTGGTGGTGTCACCCGTGTACTGGGTGACGGTTCGCCGGGTCTCGTCGCCGAACCTCTTGGAGATCTGGGCCGTGACGCGTCCCGCTCCGTCGTACTCGGTGTCGGTGGACGCCGGGTACTTCAGCTCCTGTCCGGTGGCGAGGACGGGCTCGGCCGCCCCGGTCGCGAAGAAGACGCCGGAGGTGCGCCACGCCTGGCCGCGGGTGTCGTAGAAGGTCTCCGTGAGGAGCCGGCCGGCCCGGTCGGGGGACTCCGTCTGGGTCTGGCGGGGCCGCAGCAGACCGTCGTAGAAGGTGTACTCCGTCTGGTAGGTCGAGTCGTGGGCCAGCGTCTTGGCCGTGATGACGGCCGGAGCGTCGTTGCGGAGCTGGTAGTCGAAGACCCTGTTGGGGGAATTGGGGTAGGTCGCGGCGGAGCGCGTGGGCAGCCACACCTTGGTGACGCGGCCCAGTGCGTCGTAGGCGGTGGTCGTGACCTTGCCGTTGGCGTCGGTCACCTGGGTGGGCTGGCCGCGCAGCGGGGTCATCTGGGTGGTGGCGGCGTGGTTGCGCGGGTTGGTGACGACGACGGTCGTGGGTGCTTCGCCCGTGGCCGGGGTGTACGCCGTCCTGGTGATCTTGCCGAAGGCGTCCGCGACCGTCAGACCGCGGCCGTAGATGTCGAAGTCGGCGGCCGGGGTGCTGGTGGTGACGTCGTAGCCGTCGCCCGCGCCGTTGATCCGCTCGGACCGGGTGACGTCGCCCTTCGTGGGCGCCGCGCCGAGCGCGCCGCCGTCGTAGTAGGTCCGGACGTCGTCGATCACGTCGCCGGGTCGGGCCGCGGTGGCGCCGCAGGTGACGGCGACCGTCTCGACCTGGCTGACCTTGTCGAGGATCCTGCCGGCGTTGGTGCGGGCGTAGCTGGTCGTCTTGCAGCTCTCGTCGCCGGTCTTGGCGGTGTCACCCGTCGTGGACTCGGTGGCGATCATGCCGTAGCCGTCGAAGGTGCGGTCGACCTCGGTGGTGCGCGTACCACCGCTGACGGTGGTGCGGGTCGACTCCTTCTGTACGCCGGTCTGGTAGGAGGCCAGGTCCGGAAGGCCGGACCGGGTGCGCGTGGCGATCGCCGTGGACCGCCACGGGGTGTACGAGGTCGCCGTCACCAGCTTGCTCGTGTCGTCGCCGTTGTAGGTGATCTTCTCGCGCTGCATGCCCGCGAAGGCGTCGCGGTCGGTGACCGCGTTGCCCGTCGAGTCCTTGACGTCTTGTCCGTCCCGGCCTCGGAAGTACCGGTTCTCCGTCAGGGTCTTGGGGTCGAAGGCGGTGCCGACGCGGGTCTGGACCCGTTCGTAGCCACGGGCTACGGAGTAGGTGCGGTCCTCGGCCTTGGTGAGCTCGTCGGTGCTCTTCACCCAGGCGGCTCCGCCCAGGTAGGAGTAGGACGTGACCTTGTCGGGCGACTCGACGAGGTTGTCGCCTTCGACGACCTGGGTGGCCACGTAGGTGTTGAACCAGTCGAGTTTGGCGTCGTTGCCCTCGTAGGCCCACTTCACCGGGTAGCAGCGGGTGGTGTTGCCGGCGTCGGCCGGCGGAAGGGTCGTCGCGGTGCACTCCGGCTCGGAGTAGGTGACGCCGATCGTGCCGCCGGTCTCGGTGGTGATCTGGTACATCCGCAGGCGGATGAAGGGCGCGAGGCCGTCGCCGGTCCTGTCGACGCGGTTGGCCCTCTGCTCACCGGCGAACGTCACGGCCGGGAGCGGGGCGCTGCCGCCCGCCAGACCGGTGCGCTGGATGGACTTGAGCCACATGGGCGTGGAGATGCCGTCACCGGAGGCGGGGAAGTCCTGCCCCAGGGTCCAGCTGTCGACGTCCTTGTACGCTCCGCCGGTCAGCAGCTTGGTGGTGATGGTGGCGAGTCGTTTGCGGGACCAGAACGTCGGGGAGAACTGGTCCTTGCACTCGGTGGAGCCGTCCTTGCAGTACTGGTCGAAGGGGACGTCGGGCCAGTTCTTGGCGTTGGTCTCGTCGAACGTGCCGCAGTTCGCCAGGCAGCGCTCGTCGACGGCGAAGTGGACCTGCGCCATCGCCTTGCCGGAGTAGACGGCGTCAGCCCGCAGGCCGTAGTCGATCCGCTCCAGGTAGCCGCCCCGGATGTACGGGGTGACCGTGGCCTTGCCCGTGGTGTCCGAGACGTTGCGCCCGTAGTTGTTCGTCTCGGTCTTCCAGTAGTACGCCATGGCGTTGTCGCGCGGGTCGACGACGTAGTCGAGCTGCCAGCGCCATGCCTGCTGGCACCAGCCGCTCGCGAAGCTCGCGTTGTAGCAGGGCTCCCCCGACTGGTTGCCGAACACCGGCACGGTCCAGGTCGAGTTGGTCGAGGGCGCACCGGCGGTGGCACCCGGGAGCCGGTTGAGGCCGAAGAAGTACTGCGTGCCGTCGGCCGTGGTGACCTTCCAGTGCTCGCCCTTGCCGTCGACACCGTCCGTGCCGCCGTCGCCGTTGTCGGCTCCGGTCAGCTTCTCGATCTTCGTGCCGTTGTCGGCGACCTCGTGCCAGCCCTTGCCCGCCTGGTAGACGAGTTCGGTGGACTTGCCGCCCAGCGACAGGGTCGCGTTGTCGTTGAACCAGCACATGTCACCGACGCGCGTGGTGTTGGTGCTGTTGGTCTTGTCGTCGTTGCAGGACTTGTACCGGCGCTCGATGAAGCCGGGCTCGTAAGACCAGCCGTCACCGATCCAGGACGGCTGGTTGTTGGATGCCGCGGTACGGCCGTCCACCGCCTGCGAGTTGTAGTCCAGGGAGATCTTCGGCTGGACCCCGCCCGGAACGGTGGGCACGTTGATCGGGTGCGACCAGGCGAAGCTGCCCATCGACTCGCCGGCGGTCCACGAGCCGGCCGGCTGCAGGGACGTCGCCTTGTAGTCGCCGCTGGCGCCGGCCTCCTCGGCGGCGGCGGCCAGGACGGTCGTCGCGCCGACACCGACCGGTGCGCTCAGCGTCCCGGTCCGGGTGTTGTTGGTGGTCGCCAGCGGCGTCTTGATACGGCACTCGGCCTTGTCGGGCGTGGTGAGCGCACAGGCCGGCAACCGCACCAACCGCAGTCGTGCCGCCCAGTCGCCTCCGTACGCGCCGCGGAAGGAGTCGTAGTTCACTTCCACGCGGGTCTGCACGGACTTCGACGCGCCGTCGGAGCGCCCCACGGACAGCAGCAGCCCGTCGACTCCGGCCTTGCGTGCGGCGGCCCGTTCGGAGACCTTGACCTTGACCTTGACGGTGGCCTGGGTCTTGGTGTCGGACGGCGGCGTGGCCTTGCCGTCCTTCGCCCCGGGGGCGGCGGCCGGCTGCCCCTGGTCGGTCAGGGCGACAGCCACGGGCAGGTTCGCGGCCCGTACGGGTACGGGTGCGGCTCCTCGCCGTGAGGCGGGCTTGCCGCTCACGGGGGCCAGTTCCACCTCGGCCGTCGCGGCGCCGGGCCAGAGGACCTTGGGGCCGCCCTTCCAGGGGTGGGCCGCCGCGGCGTCGGGTCTCTTGACTCCGCCGATGCGGGCGTTCTTGACCGGGACCGGTTTCGGTTGATGCAATCCAGGAAGCGGAGTTCTTTCATCCGCATTAGCTGTCACGGCTCCCCATGTGGGCAAAAGACCCATAGCGATCGCGGCGGCCATAACGGCCGCGGAGCCGCGTATTCGTGGAACTCTCACACTTACCTCTCGCGTAAAGCGGAAAATGTCGCCGAACGCTAGCAGTGCGCCCACTCAAGAAACCGATCACTTGAGCAAGATCTGAGATCCACGGGGAAAACCGCGAAATCCCGCCCGATCGATTGACGATCGGGCGTTTTGTACTCCCGCGCCGGCGGCGCCGACCGTGCCTCTTTCGGCTCGTCGGAGGACGCCGAAGCCTCCGGGGGTCGGCTTGCCCATGCCTGAAGCAGGGCGAGTGCGGGGCACGGCGCCACATCGACCCCCTTCGCGCACGAGCGCCTGCGGGATGCCTCTGCCTCGCCTCACGGCTGGAGGTGGAGGCCGGCCGTCTCCGGCGCTGGCGGGCGGGCTTCCGTACTCCCAGTAGAAAAGTCCGAGTTGATCATGGAAACCTCAAAGGTGGCCACTTTGTCGCAGGTGAACGCGGGGTGCACACGCGCCGGCACTCGCCATGGCCCACCCCAGCAGCCCGGCGAGTACACCGCCGGCCGCTCCGGCCCACGGACTCTTGGCAACGCCCGGACATGAGGTGGCCGACCCCGACCCGCGGCCGGTTCGTCGGGCCGGTCGGACCCCTTGGCCCGCCCGGGCACACGGCCCCCGAGCCGGTGGGGCCCTCCGCGTCCGTGTGCGAGGTCACGAAAGGCAACAGCGGAAGAATTCATTCCGGGCGGGAATGAGCCCCCTCGCGGACAGGGAGCTTGCGAACGCAATCAAATTCGGCCCCTTCGGCACGCGCCACCGCCTGGCCCCGGTACGGCGGAGAAGCCACTCGGACAAAAGACCCCACCCCTCACGATGAACGGCCGGGAGTCGCGCGCGAGAGTCCCATCGGCGCACCCTTCCGGCAATCCATTTGAGCGGAACTTGAGCCCGCATGCGCCGCCCTGTCAAACGAACACGGACACCCGCCGTTCGCGCCGACGAGCCCCGCCGGCGACTGCCTGAAGCCGCTTAATTTGAGGTGGATTTGAGGCTTCTCCTCGAATCCGCATTTCTCTCAGATTGACTGCTGGAATTACGGTCCCGCCCGCTCGACGATCGACTAGTCTGCGCTGGCGCGGGAGGCGCAGCCGGGGGGCAGAACACCCTCCAGGCTGCCTTCGCACGCGTTGCGCCACCTCACCGACACGCCGGCTCGCCGCCCCGCCGCCGCCTGGACTCCCCAGAGGAAGGGCCACGTTCGGCGGACGGCACTGCCCGAGCACCACCGCACTCAGAGAAGAGAACTCCTTTGTCGAGTACGCGTAGCAGGAGTCGCTGGAGACGGACTCTCCACCGGGCCACAGCGGTAGCACTAGTGGGCTCGATCGCCCTGTGCATACCGCCGGCGTCGGCCGCCGAGCGGGCACAGGCGACCGTCGTGACGCCCGAGGACGACGGCAGTGTCAGCCCCGAGGACAAGGCCCTCCAGGAGGCGAAGAGCACTGGGAAGCCGGTCGAACTGACCTCCGCCCGGACCGAGTTGTCCGACACCTGGGTGAACCCGGACGGCACGTTCTCCGAGAAGAAGTACGGTGCGCCGGTACGTGTGCTGCGGGGCGGCGCATGGGTCGCCACGGACCCGACGCTCGAGTTCGCCGCCGACGGATCGGTGAGGCCCAAGGCCACCACCGTCGTCGTCACCTTCTCGGGTGGCGGCACCGGGCCGCTCCTCACCGGTGTGAAGGACGGCCGCACACTGTCGCTGTCCTGGCCGTCAGCGCTGCCGAAGCCCACCCTCAACGGCAATGTGGCCACCTACGCCGAAGTGCTGCCCGGCGTCGACCTCCAGCTCAAGGCCGAGGTCGAGGGCTTCTCCCAGCTCGTCGTGGTCAAGACCCCGCAGGCGGCCGCGAACCCGGCGCTCGCCCAGCTGAAGTACACGATGTCGACGGTCGGAGTCACGGTCGCCACCGACCCCGCGACCGGCACGGTGACCGCGACCAACCCCGCCGGGCAGACGGTCTTCACGAGCCCGTCCCCCATCATGTGGGACTCCACCACCACCGGAAGCGGCACGGCCGCGCCGCAGAGCCTCAAGCAGACGGCGGCGGCCCGGTCCCTGTCGGCGACAGAGCCCGAGGCCCCCGAGCCCGACAGCTCCTTCGAGCAGCCGTCCGGGTCCAAGGAAGCCGTCATGGCGACCTCCGTGAACGGCAGCACCCTGCAGATCACCCCGGACCAGCAGCTCCTGCAGGCGGCGGACACCACCTACCCCGTCTACATCGACCCCTCGTGGGCCTGGGGCGGGCGCAACAACTGGACCCGGGTGTCGAAGAAGTACCCGACCAAGAACTACCTCAACTCCAACGAGGTGGCCCGCGTCGGATACGAGAACGAGACCAACGGCCTGTCACGGTCCTTCTTCCAGATGGACACGGCCAACGTCCGCGGCACCAAGGTGCTCAGCTCCACCTTCCGCATCAAGAACGTCTGGTCCTGGTCCTGCCAGGACCGGCCCGTTCAGCTGTGGCACACCAAGGCCATCGGCGAACAGACCACCTGGAACAACCAGCCCGCCAAGATCGACTGGCTCTACAACGTCAACGACTCCAAGGGCTGGTCCAGCAGCTGCCCGGCAGGCAACCTCGAGTTCGACCTGACCTGGAAGATGCAGCGCATCGCCGCCGCCGGCGACACCAGCATCACCCTCGGCATGTACGCCGAGAACGAGTCCGACACCTTCGGCTGGAAGAAGTTCGACCCGAAGACCGCGACCCTGGAAACGGTCTACAACAACCCGCCCGCCACCCCGACCGGCCTGGGCACCAACCCCAAGACCGACTGCGCCAACGGCGGCCTCATCGGCAACACCACCGTCAGCCTCTACGCGTACGTGACCGACCCCAACGCCGGCAACCTGTCCGCCCAGTTCCAGGTCTTCCGCGGCGACGGAACCATGGTCGCCGACGAATGGATCCCCGGACTCAAGGACCGCGTCTCCACCCTGGTCGTCCCCGACGCCAAGCTCCCCACCGGCAGCTACACCTGGAAGGTACGCGCGTACGACCAGAGCGAGTACTCGGCCTGGAGCCAGACCTGCAAGTTCACCGTCGACCGCACCCGGCCGGCCGAGAAGCCGTCGATCAGCTCAAGCACCTTCCCCAACGGTGAGAACGGCTGGCCCGCCGGCACCGGCAAGGCCCGTAACCCCGGCTCCTTCACCCTCTCCGCCAACGGCGTCGACGACGTCACCTGGTACGGCTACTACACCGACTGGGACCCCGAGGTGAAGAGCGTCACCGTCCCCGCCGGCGGCTCGACCACCATCCAGCTCACCCCGCCCGGCGTCGGCCCGCACTTCGTCTACGCATTCAGCCAGGACCCCGCGGGCAACCGCTCCGACACCGCCGCCTACCTGTTCTACGCCGGCCGGTCCACCGCACGAGACCAGCCCGGCGACCTCAACGGCGACACCCTCCGCGACATCTGGAGCAAGGACACCTTCGGCACCCTGCTGACCTACGCCGGCCAGGGCAACGCGAAGTTCTCCGCCACCACCAACGGCGATATCAGTGGCCTGGGTTCGGCGCTGACGACCAGCTCGCTCGACTGGGGCCAGGACGGCTACAACGACCTGATCACCCTGCAGCACGACGCCAACGACAACATCGACAAACTCTGGGTCCACACCAACAACGGCCTCGGCCGCGTACAGGCGAAGAGCGCCCAGCAGATCAACGTCAGCTGCCCCGTCCGCGACGATGAGACGGGCTGCACCGAGGAGGGCGACGACCACTGGCAGGGCGCTTCCCAGATCATCAACCCCGGTGACCTGAACGGCGACGGACGAGCCGACCTGCTCGTCAAGCAGGGCAAGCACCTGTGGGCCTACTTCGGCGAGCGCAACCTCCTCCTGGACATGCACGGCGCGCCCGTGCTCGTGGGTGGCGAGGACTGGGACAAGTACAGCGTCATCACCCCCGGCGACCTCAACGGCGACAATGTCCCCGACCTCTGGCTCCGTGACAACGCCAACGGCGACATCCTGCGCACCTACGGCAAGCCGAGCTCCGACAAGAAGGCCGCCGTCGACCTGGCGACCTGGGGCTCCGCACCCCGCACCAGGGTCGGCGTCGGCGTCACCCAGGCCCTCTACCCCGAGGTCGGCTCGGTCGGCGACCTGTCCGGCGACGGCGTCACCGACCTGTGGGCCAGAAAGGCCGACGACACCGTCTTCGGCTGGTACGGCGAGATCGTGAGCGGCGCCGTCGGCTCCTTCTCCGGCGGATTCGACATCGACGCGGTGGCCGGCGCCCGGATCGCCTCCGGCACCACCCTGGCCTCCGGCGAACAGTTCACCACCACCGGCGCCAAGCTCGTCATGCAGACCGACGGCAACCTGGTGCTCTCCACCAAGGCCAACAAGCCGGTCTGGGCCACCAACACGGCAGGCAACCCGGGCGCCTTCGCCCGCATGCAGGCCGACGGAGCCCTCGTCGTCTACACCGCCAACGGATCCACCGCGCTGTGGAGCAGCAAGACCGGCAACAAGCCCAACTCCTACGCCGTCGTACTGGCCCGCGGAGTCCTGGTCCTCTACGACGCCGTCGGCCGAAGCCACTGGACCAGCGGCGGCCAGAGCCGACCCGACTACAACGACGACGGCAACACCGACGTCCTCGCCCGCGACGCCAACGGCGACATGTGGGTCTACCCGGGCACCGGAGGAACAGGCACCAGCACCCTGGGCAACCGCTACTTCGTCGGCAACGGCTGGTGGCGCGACTGGTGGACGAACGCCTACAACACCGACCTCAACAACGACGGTTACACCGACATCGTCGGACGCGACCGCAACGGCGAACTCCACCTCTACCCGGGTACCGACGGAAAGGGCACCTACCCCTTCGGCTCTCCCTCCCTCATCGGCCTCGGCTGGAACATGTACGACACCCTCGGCTTCGGTGACATCAACGGAGACGGCCGCACCGACGCCATCGGCCGCGACAGCGGCGGCGAGCTGTGGGTCTACCCCGGTACCGGCGGAACGGGCACCAGCACCTTCGGCAGCCGAATCTTCATCGGCAACGGCTGGTGGCCGGCATCGTGGACCAGCATGCGCTTCGCCGACATGAACGGCGACTACAAGGTCGACATCATGGGCCGCACCGACCAGGGCGACCTGTACGTCTACCCCAACACCAGCACCAACAACGGGAGCATCAGCTTCGGCGCCCGCTACTTCAACGGCAACGGCTGGTGGAACGGCTACTGGAACCCCTTCGCCACCGACCTCAACAGCGACGGCCCGGCGGAGTCCGTCGGTGTGACCAACAACGGGGAGCTGTACGACTTCCTCCCCAGCGGCCGCACCCTGATCGGCACCGGCTGGCAGTCCTTCGACGTCATCCTCTGACGACCGGCACCACACGCCACTGATAAGGGTGGGGCCCCGTCCCGGACGGGGTCCCACCCTTCGCGTTCCCCACCGGCTGCGAGCCTCTCCACCGACACGCCGCACCGCAGGCCAAAGCCCATCCGGCAGCCATGGCTGCCATCGGAATCCCCCGCACCAGCCGTCTATTCTCCCGGTATGCAGCGCAGCGATGTGAGGCGGGATGACGGCACGTGGGCGGGCCTGTCCCTGGACGCGCGGGACCGCCCCCGGCCCGGGCTGTGCGTGCTCAGTGCCGGGCCCCGGCTACTGGTCTCCCAGCTGTCGCGGCCTGCGCTGCTCGCCCTCGTCGACGAGCCCTCCAGGGCGTCGACTTCTGGCGCACCGACGCGTACCACTCCTTTGTCCCGCCGCTGCGCGCCGATGTCGGCCGCGCCCTCGCCGGCAGCCCGGAACGGTGGGCTCACCGCTTCGCACAGTACGTCGCCGACGCACCGGACAGCCCCCTGCTGCCCGTCTGCTCCATGACCTGAACACCGCGGGAAAGCCGACTTGGGCGTGGCCCTTGCCGGGCGGGGAGGCTGAGTGGCACCGCATCGCGCACGAGGTGACGGCCGGCCGGGACTGGTCCTGCGCCTGAGTCTTGGCAACTCCCGTGCCGCGCGGGCCTGAAGGGGTCGGGCGTCTTCTCCGGTTCATCTCGAAGGAGCGCAGCGGTAGGAGGTCGGCGATACAGTGCGCGCCGTGGATATACCCGACTGGTCCGTCTGGATCGCTCTCGCCCTGACGCTCCTGCAGGCCCTCGGCCTCGTCTCCGTGATCCGCCGGCTGGGCGGGCCCGACCCTGTGGTGCGCTCCAAGGCGCGTCTGGACCTGCTGGAGACCGTCGGCAGCCTCCTCGCCCTCGCAAGCTTCCTGCTGGGCCTGAAAGTGGCGGAGCCCTGGTTCTCGCTCGCCTTCGCCGGCTTCGCGCTCATGACCTTCGCCTACGCCGTGAAGGCCGTCCGGCTGCTCCGCGCCCGCCACCGCCCTACCGCCTGATCCGGAGGCCGGGCCGGAGCTACGACGTCCCGAGCACCGGAGCAAGGGCCGTCAGCAGACGGACTCCGAGGTCCCGCCTCGCGACCTCGGTGTCCGTGCGCTCGCGCCGCAACGCGGCCTCCGGCTTGCCGAACGGACGGGGGCTCAGCGCGGTGAACGGGGCTGTCCAGGACGGCTCCCTTTTCGCCGTGATCACACCAGCCACAGCGCATGGCACCATAGCGACCATGTCAGGTCAGGTGTGGGTGTCCCTCATATCATTGGGCGGCGTTTTCCTCGGCGGCATGCTGTCCTACCTCGTCCAGCACAGGACTCAGCTGTCAGCGGAGCGAGCCGAACAGCGGCGGCAGCAGAGTACGTTGTCAGAGGCACGGCGCGCGGAACGGGTGGCGCTGCTGGAGCGGTTCATCGAGGTGGCGGCCGAGGCCGAGCGGAGCGCCTTCAGCCGGCCTTCCGAGTGGGACGATTCCCACGCCTGGTTCATCGCGACCCAGGGCGTCATGAACAGGCTGTGGGTCGCAGAGCGGCTCATCCGCGTCCAGTTCCCCCTGCCCGTTCATGACGCGGCCCGGGCGTACTTCCTCGACCTCAACCGGACGGTGTGGGAAGGCTTGCCGGACGGCGAGAGCGTGCGGGACTACCTGGAGGGCAACCGGCTGACGTTCCTCGACGCGGCCCGGGCGGTCATGGGATAGCCCTCCCACCGGTCGGCCGAAGATCGTTTACGGTGCAGCCCTTGGGCGCCTGCTTCCTCTCAGCCCGTCCAGGGCTCTGCGGGCAGTGAAGTGTGCCCGGCGCTTTGCCCCTCACTTCCTTTCCGTACTTCGGACGGGGCTGTGTTGTGGGGATGGTCTCCCACCACGTCGACAGGAAGGGCGGCACCACGCATGGCTCATGAGAACGGCCGGACCTCCGGCCCTGAACGCTCCTCTCAGGTCCCGGTCCGGGCACCCGCGCCGCGGTCCGGTGCACTGAACATCCAAGGGACCGCTGGGAACATGGCGATGGTCCAGATGCTTCGCCAGGCCGGGCACACCTGGGTCCAGCCCTCCCGGTCCGAGGGAGCCGAGCAACATCAGCACGGGCCTGGCTGCAGTCACCAGGCCACCCGGGACGCCGGAACGACGGACGCGGCCCCGGTGCAGCGGTCCACCGTTCACGATGTACTGCGCGCCCCCGGCCGCCCCCTGGACGACACCACCCGCACCGACATGGAATCCCGCCTCGGCGCGGATTTCACCGATGTCCGCATCCACGATGACAGCGCGGCCCGCGAATCCGCCGCCGAGGTCGGCGCCAGGGCGTACACCTCGGGCAGTCATGTCGTCATCGGTGCCGACGGTGGTGACGACCACACGCTGGCTCACGAGCTCACTCACGTCATCCAGCAGCGCCAGGGGCCGGTGGCCGGAGCCGACCACGGGGACGGCCTGCGTGTCAGCGACCCTTCCGACCGCTTCGAGCGCGAAGCGGAAGCCAACGCCACGCTCGTGATGAGGGCGACCACAGACTCGACGGCTGCGGAACCCGGGGCACGTGGCCCTCTTTCTCCTGCCCGGGACAGTTCCCGCACGGCCGCCGTGCAGCGAATGCCACTCGATCCCCGGGGAAAGCAGAACGCCGCACCACCCCCAAAGCAGGGAGACCACCTCTTCAACAAATTGGCCGAGGCCGCGAATCTGCTCGGAGCAAACGCGAATGCGCGACTGGCAGCCGTTTTCAACGCAATCGACGAACCCACCAGAGCGGGCCTGCAAGCAAACTGGGCGGCCTTCAGGGTGATTCGAGACCGCTTTACAACCAATCGTGATCTGATGCTGAACAAGGCGGCTGAGGCCAAACAGGAGCGCCACCCGCACGACTACCCAAGGACGTTGTTCTTTGCCGCCGAGGGCATCGTCAGTCAGGCTGGCGGCGATGCCAACTCTCAGACATTCGGGACCTTCAGCAACACCCTGGCCAATCTGCCGGCTCTCTGCGGGACCACTGCCGGCGGGGTTGTCCAGCCCCTGACTCTTCCCGCTGACGTCAGCGGCGCACAGGGCGGATGGGAAAACCTCAAGGGCAAGGTCTACGACAGTGACGCGGAAAGGCGAGTAAAGGCCGCCCTGAAGGGAATCGAGAAGGGAAAGCACCTGAAGGGCTTCAACAAGTGGCTTCCCGAGACGAAGGACACCTATGTAGAACTGTACGAGTTGATGCTATCCACCGTCGAAGCACTTCAGGAAGTGACTTCGATGATCATCAGAGGCGGCGCAGCCACTGCCGCTGGTGCAGCTGCGGACAATGCCGCAACCACGAATTCCGCCGCTCCTGCCGCCGGGGAGACGGGAGCGGAGGGCCAGACCTGACGGGCGGCGATTTGCCCACGACCCCTGAGGCCGGGCCGGCAAGACCGCGGTGATGATGCCGAGACGGCGCACGTGCGCGCAGTCGGTGCCCACCTCAGCACGCGCCGGCCGCCAAGCCGACGCTGCCGCCGGACAGCTTGGCACGGTCACCACGGCAGCGCGTGTCAGGAGTGAGGGTCCCGGACGCGGCCATAGCCGGGCGGTAGTCAGCGGGATGAAGGCGCTGCGGGGCCACCGTTCCGGACGCCCTGCAGCGCTGCGTCTACGGCTGCCTCGGCGTGAATTCGCGCGGTGGGGAAGACCGGAACGGGACTGTCCTCCGGGCCGATGAGAAGCTCGATTTCCGTACAGCCCAGGATGATCCCTTCCGCGCCGGCGGCAACGAGGTCCCTGATGACCTCCCGATAGGCAGTGCGCGATTCCTCCCTCACGATTCCGAGGCAGAGCTCCTCGTAGATCACCCGGTGCACGAGCGCTCGCCCGTCGGAATCCGGAACGCAGACGTCCAGACCGCCCGCTTCGAGACGGCCTCGGTAGAAGTCCTGCTCCATGATGAACGCCGTACCCAGCAGTCCGACCCGGCGCAGGCCCGCCGCCCGTACAGCTTCCGCGGTGGCGTCCGCCAGATGCAGCAGCGGGATGGACACGGCCGCCCCGACAACATCGGCGACCTTGTGCATGGTGTTCGTGCAGATGAGCACGAGGTCAGCGCCGGCTGCCTCCAGAGACCGAGCAGCCGCGGCAAGGACCTCGCCGGCCTCCGCCCAGCGCCCCTGGACCTGCAACTGCTCGATTTCCGCAAAATCCACCGAATAAAGCACGCATCGAGCCGAATGGAGTCCACCAAGCCGGTCACGCGTCAACTCGTTCACCAACCGGTAGTACTCCGCTGTCGACTCCCAACTCATCCCACCGATCAGCCCGATCGTCTTCATCGCCCCACTCCTTCCGACCCCGAGCGCCATCCCGCTCACGGACCACCCATCCTTCCATAAGTGAAATAAGCAACGAGACTCGATGACATAAGACTCCCTTTGAGGAGGCGTCGCGGGCGGCGCTGAAAGGCAGTCGCATCCCCCTACAACTCCCACTCCCCCTCACCCCGCGGGCGGCTATGAAGGCGGCGAGCTGCGCCAGACCGTCGTTTGCTGGCCGGTCAGAGGGCATCCAGAAGGTCGCACCGGAGTGAAGGGGCGGCTTCAAGACGGGGTGGAGGCCGGGCAGCGATTCCGCGGGGGCGTCCGCTTGGGGGCCGAGCTCATGATGCTGCACAGCCCGAACGCACGGTGCGGCCGTCACGCCTCGGTTGCGGTGCCCTGGTGCTCGTGGCCGGTGTCGAAATAGTGGTCCAGATACGCTTCCTCACCCAAGGAACTGTCGCGCAGGAGAGAGAAGACCTCGTCTCCGTCGCCCGGCCGTCCTGCGGTGTCCAAGCGGTAGCACTGGGCCAGCTCCAGGTAGCGATGGCCGTTTTCCCTTGCATAGGTCCGTGCCTCGACCTCTGCCCTGGCGATGGCCTGGTCCATCGAGACGGCCTGCCACAACGTCAGGCGCTCCTCGTAAGGTGCGCCCTCCGAGGCATCCCATCGGAACACACAGCGAACCGCGTACCAGGACTTCCCGTCTGCCATGCCCGCGGCTACCATGCTGGAACTCCTTGAATGACACACCGCTCTGGGCATGTCGACCGGGTGCCCAGGACCTGGACAACCGCCGATTCTCACCGCCGAGAGTCGCCCCTGCAACCGGTTACTTGCACGGCGGGGCTTGTTCATAGCCCGGGTGATCGCGTGAGGTTGCAGGCAAGCGGTGGTGCGACCAGTTGCTGCTGGGCCGCCACGAAAGCAATGAAGCTCCGGTTGGCCTGGGTGACCGCCAAGTCGCCTACGCCATACCGCCTACCGCGAGGACACCTCCAAGGTCCGCACCGGACGCGGACCAGAGAACATGGCCGCCCTGCGCAACGCGGCGGGATCAACACTCTCCGCGGCCACGACCACCACAGCATCGCCGCCGGACTCCGCCACATCTCCTACGAGCCCTTCACCCGCCCCCTGGACCTTCTGCAGATCCCGTGGCCAGCGGCGCAGCACCATCACCACGACTCTGAATCAGCCCTCACCGGGTGGCCGCGTGTAGGTCCCGGATGTACCAATCGAATCGTGTGTCGTCATTGCGGTCCGTCTGCCCGCCCGGGGTGAACCCTGCCCGCTGGGCCACTGCGGCAGATGCGGGATTCTCCGGATCCACTTGGATCACCGCCTTCGTCGCGCCCTCGCATGCTGCGTACCGGGATGCCAACAGAACCGCACGCGTGGCCAGGCCACGTCCTCGCCAAGACGGATAGAGGCCGTACGCGACATTCACCTGCCCGGGCTCCAGACCTTCTGCTTCGAACCGCAAGTCGATCGTTCCGGCAAGTACCTCGCCAGCTCCCGCCCTGATTCCGAACGCGCGGAGCGGCCCGGCAGCCTCCCATTGTTCCCGGCAGTGCCGGAAGTACGTCTCGACGCCCTCGCGCGTGCCGGGACCGCCGTTGAGCCAGCGAACGAGCAACTCATCCTCTCCCGTGAGATGCGCCTGTGCATCCTCCAGGCGCAGCGGCGACAGAGCGATGAACCCGTCGGACAGCTTCACTTCATGCATCCGATGATTCTTGACGCCAGCACCGGGTCACACCATCGGATTCCGCAGGGCAACGCGCCGACCACAAGGGATGATCTCGGCGTGGCTGGGCTCGCGCCCGTGCCGCGGGAACCCGCGCCCCCGGTCTCCGCCAGGTAGCGGGCGTTGTGGGCCTCTTCGTCGCCGGTACGTACACGGTGGCCAGGCGACGGTCGAACCCGTGGAGCCCGAGCACCTCGACCGCCTTGTCGCTTTGCCCGGTCAGCACCTGTGGGCGCACCGGGTTACCGGTGACGACCGCCAGGTGGCGGACCGGTTCCGGCAGCAGCGGCACGGATGACTCCGAGGTCACCGCGATCCGCGAAGCGGACCTGGCCAGCCGGCGGTTGGCCAGGCCACTGCGAGTCACGGGTGGCTCGTCCCCTCATGGCTATGGCGTCACACCGGCAGGACGTAGGGACCAGAGCTCGGCCTGTGAGGCTCCGTGGGACTATCGCCTGTATGGACCTGCCCGAACCCGAGGATCTGACCTCGCTCGTCCTGCGTACCGACTTCAGCAGCGCTGCGGCGTGGGAGGCGGTGCGAGCCGCGATCGACGACTCGCACGAGAACCCTTTTGCGACGTACGTCAGCGATCACGCATTCAAGGGCGTGAGTGTTCAGGCACTGGTCGATGCAGATGCGGCCGCTGACGACGATGACGCACTCTGCTACCTGTTCGTCGCGGACGCGCTCACCATGACGGACGAAGAGCATTCGCTCCTGGCCGTCGACCTCTATGACGAACCCGGTCGCACGTTCCGGGTGCCGCCACGCTGGTACGCCGACGTCTCCGCCAACCTGACGATCTCCAACATGGACTTTGCCGAGTTCGCCGATGCCGCGGACGCGTCTGGTACGTTTCGCGGCTTCGACGGCGACTGACTGGCCGTCGGGGCCGCAGCCAGTCGTTGACGGTAGGACGACACCGCTGGATGTTGCACGGTCGACTGCGTGGTTGAGGTCGGCGTCACCGGGTGTGGTCGCCGGGGGTGTCTCGTTTCCCAGGGCCGTCAGCTTCGGTGATCAGCCGGGGGCTACTTCACGGGCTTCCACACGTGGCAGCCCTCGGATGTGAAGTGCCCATCCGACGGCCGGATCGTCACCGTGCTCTTCCGCGCGTCGGTGGCGTACTTGCTTTCGATGATGCGGCCGGCTTCGCTGGTGCGTTTCCAGTAGCAGGATTCCTTGTTGCCCTCGGAACGGTACGTCCCCGGCGGCATCGACTGCTCGCCCTCCGCCGGCTTCGGTGAGACCGCGTATGTGCCGTCCCTGAACCAGCGGTCGTACTTCCCTGATGCCGCAGCCCTCACCGCAGCCGTCCATTTCGGGCACAGCTCCGGGATCCCCGCCAGCAGAATCTGCTTGCCGTCGTCCCAGAAGTAGGCGCCTTCGGCGAGCCGCTGGGCCGGCGACTGGTCGTCCTTCTCGGCCCTGGGCAGTTCCTCGCACACTGTGGTCACCATGTCCGACGGCGAGTCGTACGTATCGTCGTCGTATTCCCAGCCCTTCTGCGCGGCGAGCGCGTCCAACTTCGCCGCCGGCCCCACGGGCGGCCCCTCGATAACCGGCGCCGTCGGCTTCTCCGTGGCATACGCGTCTTCCGTCGGAAACGGCAGCTCTGTCGGCAGCGTCGCCTCGTCCAAGGGGGCCTCGCCCACCACAGGCGGTGCGGGTGACACTCCATCACCCGCACCGCCCGAACACCCCGATATCAGCACCGCCACAGCCACCACTGCTGCCGCGGCCCCCACTCCTCGTACATACCTCATGAGCCGAACCATGCCACCCAGAGCAGGCCCGGGGGATCACAAACCGCAGATCGACGATCACCACGTGAAGCGGGCTCGACAGCCGCATCACGGGACATCCACCGTGCCGGCCTCTCACCCCCGGCAGGCCGGAGTCGCCGCGCGCTCGAACGCCTCGCCCGCGATCTCGATCGCCGCGGTCACGGCTGCCTCCTCCATCCCGCACCGCGGAAATGTGATGTGCGTCACGCATTAAAAGTCCTTTAAGGAGCAAGGTCGCGAAAATTCCGATTTCTTCTGCATTGGGGTCAGTTGACGCTCACTTTGAGCGGCGGTCAAGATCTGTACGGCTTCGCCACACCTCCCTCAGCTTCACCTCATCTGGAGCACTCCATGCGCAACAGGGCTGCCCTGACCACAGCAGTCACTTCCGGTGCCCCTGAACCTGCGTACGGGGACGATCGGGGCAACCGCGTCTTCGGGAAGGTCGCCGGGCCGGACGGCAGGGGTGCGGGGGCGCGCGGGCGGGACGTCGAGCTCTTCGATGCCAACGTCTGGCTGCCGGAGGTCCCCGCTCGGGTCACGACGGCCGACCGCGGGGCACGACGGGCCCGGAGTGCCCCTACGACACCCCTGGCAAGGCGGCCCATGTCGCTGCCCCTGATGGTCGCCGGCGCGCTTTCCGCCGGGGTCGGCGCCGCGTTGACGGTCTGGCTCGGCACCGAGCCCGCCCCCGGGCCTCCGTCGGGTCCCTCGCTCACGCTTCCTGTCGTCGTGGCACTCGACCGGCCGTCGGTTCAGGACGTGGCCGGCGCGCCGTCGGCCTCCAGAACGACCGCCGCACGGTCGACGTCTCTCGCCACACCATCGGCCGGCCTGCCCCACGCCCCCACGCCGACCTCCACGCCCTCGTCCACCGACACGCCCTCCCCCACAGGCACGTCCGCCCCCGCCCCCTCCCCCGTCGCCGCATCGACGCGCCCGCCGGCATCGCACCGTCCCCATCGAACCCCACGACCCGAGCCGCGCGACCCCGCTCTGGGAAGTACCGGCCCCCAAGTCGCCGACCTCCAGCGCCGTCTGCAGCAGCTCTACCTCTATCTCGGCTCGGCCGACGGCGTCTTCACCGAGACCGTGGGGGAGGGCCTGCGCCGCTACCAGGTCGCGCGGGGCATCCCGGAGGAGTACGGGGTCTACGGCCCCCTTACTCGCGCCAACCTGCGATCCGAGACCGACTGAGTCCTGCCGCCGGGCGCACCCGGCCGGCTCCACATCCCCCACCATCCCCTCGTAAGAAATCGAAAGGTTCACGTAGATGAGCACCACCGCAAGCACGGGCAAGCGAGTGAGCAGCGCCATGACAGTCGCCCTTGGCCTCACGCTCGGCCTCACCGCAGCGGGCAGCGCCTTGGCAGCCACGCCGCTCGCCCCGGCACCGGCCCCGGCAGCGGGACAGGCTCGGACGTGCCCGGCTCCCGGCGAAGAGCCCCGGATCGGTCACGAACCGCGGTTCACGGACGCCAACGTGGCTCTCTACACCGGCGGCGACTACGCCGCCGACGGTGCGTCAGCCGAGGCCGAAGGCTTGCTCGTCGTCGCGGGCGACGCCACCTTCGCCAAGGCGTCCGGCGGTGTGTTCAACGTCGGGCGGGTCGGCGCCGGTTCCGGCATCCTGCCCGCGCCGGGATCCGTGATGCTCGCCGTGGGCGGGAACCTGACGATCGCCCGTGGCACGACGGTCGACGTCGGCCACGGCCTCACGTCCGGGCCCGGCTACGGTGGCGCCGTCCGTGTCGGGGGCGGGATCGACGAGAAGGGGACCCTGGAGACGAACGGCGGGGGCCGCTCGTCGGGCGTGGGAGCGCGTGCGGCACTCACGCCGTACGACGCGTTCGCCGACACCGTCCGCAGTGAGTCGACGTCCCTTGGTTCCCTGAAGCCCACCGGGACGACCAGGCGACAGGGCGGCACCGTCACCTTCGAGGGCGGCCGTGGCGCGGCCGGGAGCCCGCAGGTGTTCGAGATCTCCGCCAAGGACCTCGACGGTGCGTCGTCCTTCGACTTCCGGTCGATTCCGGAGGGATCCGCCGTCGTGGTGAACGTGACGGGCAGCCAGGCCGTCGGCATCTCCCCCCTGTCCGTCGGCTTCAACGGCGACCGCGTCGACGTGTACGACTCCGCCCACTTCGGTGAGGCCGCGTCGCGGATCCTGTACAACTTCGAGGCGGCCCCGTCCCTCACCCTGGGCGGCGGAGGGAACTTCATGGGCTCGATCCTCGCGCCCAAGGCGTCGGCGGACCTGACGGCCAGCACGAACGGCCGCGTCTACGTCGGAGGCGACCTGCGCACCCACGGCACGGGCAACGAATCCCACAACTACCCGTGGACCGGCACCTCGACGTTCGCGTGCAAGCCGTCGCCCGGTGGCCCGAGCAGCACCCCCACGCGGCCCCTGCCGACGCCCTCCACGCCGTCCCCTTCCTCCTCCACCGAGACGCCCCCCGCCACCCCGGAAACGACGGAACCCGCCCCGTCCGCTCCCTCCACTCCTCCCACTGAGGGCGGCTCCGCCCCCGCCGCACCCCACACGGCGCCCCCTTCGCCGTCCGCCACCGAGCACGGCGACGGCTCGCTCGCCACCACGGGCGCGCACTTCACCCCGTACGCCGCCACCGCCGCGGTCCTGGCCGCCGTCGGCGCCGCGATCCTCGTACTCACCCGCCGCCGCCGCGCGAACGCCAGCGCTGAGGAGCCTCGTTCGGATGCGCGCCACCGTCGGCTCCATCGCGGGGGGGCGGGTCCGGAAGCCGCGGCCCGATCCGCGCCCACCGCCTCCACAACAAGTGCTTCACATGCCACCAAAGGAGCGACGTCTCAGTGTGCTCTAGCGCGGCACGTGGTAGCGGAGGTAGACGACTCCCGAGGGGAAGGTGCGGGTCTCGAGGAGTTCGAGATCGACGCGGCGCTCGCGGTGGGGAAAGAACGGAGTGCCACCGCCGACCAGGACCGGGTAGACCATGGCCCGGTACTCGTCGATCAGGTCCGACGCGGCCGCCTCGGCGGCGAGGGTCGCGCCGCCGATGGCGATGTCGCCCTCTCCAGGCTCGGCGCGCAGCCGCTCGATCTCCTCTGCCAGGCCGCCGGAGGCCAGGCGGGCATGGCCCTGCACCGCTGACAGTGTCCTGGAGAAGACCACCTTGGGGAGCGGATTCCAGAGCGCGGCCCATTCGAGCATCGAGTCGTCCAGCGACGGATCCTGATCGGCGGTCTCCCAGTACAGCATGGTCTCGTACAGCCGTCGCCCCAGCAGATGGACGCCGACGTCTCGAATCTCGTCGATCCAGAAGCGAAATACCTCCTCGTCGGGTGCGGTCCAGTCGAAGGTGCCGTCTGGCCCGACGATGTATCCGTCAAGTGAGGTGCCCATCGAATAGGTCACGCTGCGCATCAGAAGTCCTCCTCGGTAGCGGATTCGACAGTACGGCCGCCGGACGTCGGACGCCGAAGGACTCGGCGCGGCTCGCGGGATCCCCTGTGCCGAGTCACCTCACGAGATCTCACTGGGTCACCGGCGGGAAATGACCGGGTTCAAACGCATGGCCACCGGTGACGACGAGGCGGGCCTGCTGCTCGCCGTCGTCCTCCAGGTGGGTAAGGCGCATGCAGAGGGTCCGTGACCTGACGGCGGCTGTGCCGTGCCGCGTGGGAGATGATGGGGGTGGAATGATAAAACGCGAGGTCAGGAGCTTGCATGGCGAAGCGGGTTCATCAACCGCGTGAGGACGCGGAGTTCGATTTCATCCTCAGGGTGAGCGGAGTCCCGGTCCTGGCTTACTTCATCGGGACGTGGCCCAAGGCCGTCGAGCCCAGCCGGGTGATGGACCTCGTCGTGGGTGGTCTCGCCGACGAGTACGCGGGCCGTCTCACGGCCGTGCGTGTCGACATCACGCGCTGTCCGGCCGCGACGGAGCGGTACGGGATCACCGGGGCCCCGTCCTACGTCCTACTGAAGGACAAGCAGGCGGTGGCGCATGGCACGGGTCCGACGAGCAGCGTCGAGGTCCGGAAATGCCTGGAGGAGCATCTCTGAGGCACGGCTCCCTCTCCGTGGAGGGAGATGTCTCATGCGCCTTCGCCGGGTGGGGCGGGGCCGCCCTGGTGAGGTCCGTCGCAGATCGCGGTCGGAGGCAGGGGCAGGAGCAGGGGCTGAGGAGCATGGCTGCTCGGGTCGGCGGCGTTGTCAGTGGGGTGGCGTACGGTCCTGGGTGATGGCCGGTCGGAGATCGTGAGGGACTCGCGGCGATGGGGGGCGGGTCGGACAGGCCCCGGCTGTGGCTCGGGTCTGGAGATGTGATGCCGTTGCCTTGCCCCCCCAACTCCACCGGTGTCGGCGTGCCGGCCTCCGGCGGGGTGGCTGCCGGGTGTGGTCGTCAGGTGCGGGTCGGCACGGGGCCGCACAGGTGGTTGCCCGGGTCGGCGGGGTTGTCGCTCGTCCAGAACTGGATCCACAGTTCGGTGAACTCGGGGCGGCTGAGATAGCCGTCGCCGTCCTGGTCGAGGTGGTCGAAGACATCGGCGATGTCGACGTTCTCGCCGTGCCACGTGTCGACGAGCCGCTGGTGCTCGGCGGGGGAGATACGGCCGTCGGCGTTCTCGTCGACCGCGTCGAAGACGGTCTCGGCGGTCGCGGCGACGACCTCGCGCATCGTGGGCAGTCTGTCGACCATGGCGAGGATCTCGTCCAGGTCGACCTTGCCGTCCTTGTTCGTGTCCGCCTGGGCCGCGAGAAGGTCCCACCATCCCAGCATGACCCCGTCCACGCGCGCGGCAAGGTCGGATCCCGGCAGCACACGGGGCAGGCCCCTCCAGCGTTCCGCGAGGGCCTGGAAGTCGCTCTGGTCGAGGTAGCCGTTGCCGTCGGCGTCGAACGCGCGGAACATGTTCACGAGCTTGTCGCGCTGGAACTCACTTGCCACGGTCAGCCTTTCCGTCGGGTTCCCGGCGATCCTGCCCGCGTCGGGCCGCGCCCCAACGGCGCCTGGCAGCTCGGGAGGGTGTGCACGGCCCCTGCTCGCGCACCCGATGCCTCACGCGCCCCGTTTGACCGCCCGGGATCACCCCTGGGGGTGAAACGCGGCCTCCCAGGGCGGCGGTATCGAGTGGGCGCCGCGTCCTTGACCGGACACCCCCTCGGGCGGGTCGTCAGCGGGCCGGGAGGTTCGGACCGTGATGCTGCCCAGCCAGCCGAGGGCGAAGCCGAGGGGGATGGAGAGGGGGGCGACGGACTGGAGGGGGAGCAGGGCGAAGTCGTGGTGAGGGAGGAGGGAGGAGGGGAGGCCGGAGACGACGGGGGTGAAGGTCTGGAGGACGAGGACGCCGGTGGCGCCGCCTGCGAGTGTCCACAGCAGGCCGCGTTGTGTGAAGCGGCTCCAGAAGAGGGAGTAGACGAGGGCGGGCAGGAGGCTGGAGGCGGCGAGGGCGAGGGCCACCCAGCTGAACATCTGCATGTTCCAGGCGAGGGCCGCGTAGGTGAGTGCGATGCCTGTCGCGCTCACGGCGACCGCGCCCCAGCGGGCGGTGCCGAGCTCGACTTCTCTGTCCTGGGCGTGGGTGCGGCGCAGGGCGTGGCGGTAGAGGTCGTGGCCGATGGCGGCGGAGGCGGTCAGGGTGATGCCCGCGATGACGGCGAGGGAGGTCGCGAAGACGGCGGTGGCGACGAGGACGAAGAGGATCGCTCCCGGGGTGGAGCCGGGGCCGCCGGCGAGGGTGCCGGTGGTGAGCATCAGTGCGCCGGTGCCTCCGGGGCTCACCGCGGCCAGTTTCGCGCTGCCGACGGTGGCCGCGGTGCCCAGGCCGATCAGGACGGTGAACGCGATGACGGTTGCGACCACGAGCAGCGCGCCGCGGACGGACCTGCGGGCGGCCTCGGGGCCGGGCGTGGCGTGCAGGCGCATCAGGACGTGCGGCATCACGGCGGCTCCGAGCACGATGCTGAGCTGCAGTCCGACGAAGTCGAAGGTCCAGCTGGCGCTCGGGTTGGAACGCTGGAGGAGCCCCGGCCGGAAGTACGCGGGACCGGCGCCGTTGGTGGTCTCGGCGGCGTCCAGCAGGGCGGCCGGATTCCAGCCGAAGCGGGCGAGGAGCGCGCCGGCGACCAGGGTCAGCGCCACCAGGACGACGACCGACTTCGCCGTCTGCAGGGCGGTGGCGCCGCGCATCCCGCCGACGGCGGTGGCGCAGGTGATGAGCACCCCGGTCATCACGGCGATCGCCCGTTGCGCGCCCACTGTCTCCAGGCCCAGGAGCTGCGCGGTCACCAGCGCCACCGCGGAGAGCTGTACGACCAGGTAGAGGAGACACACGAGCAGGGTGACGACGGCCGCCGTGACCCGCACCGCCGTCCCCGGCGCCCGGTCGGCGAAGACGTCGGCGAGGGTGAAGCGTCCGCGCGCCCGCAGTGGGCCGGCGAGGAGGAACAGGAGGACGAGGGCGGCCAGGGCACTGCCCGCGACGAACAGGCCGTCGAACCCCATGAGGGCGACGGTCCCCGCCGTGCCGACCACGGTCGCCGACGACACGTAGTCGCCCGCCAGCGCGAGGCCGTTGCGCAGGGGCTTGTTCCGGCGCCGGCCGACGTAGAAGGTCTCGGCCTCCTCGCGTTGGGGCCCCAGGAGCAGACAGGCGAAGAGCGCGGCGACGACGACGAGAAGGAAGCCGATCAGGACCGCGCTCCGCGTGTCACCGGCGGACACGGACGGTTCTGCGGCGAGGAAGACAGGGGCGGTCATGGTTCTCCAGGGCGCGGGGAGAGGCAGTGGCCCACGAGAACACGGTCCGGGCCGTCAGGGCAGGGGCACGCCCGCAGACGGGTCACCGGCACACCGGAGGGGTCCGGGGATCTGTGCGCGCGACCAATGCCGTGCGCCCCGATGACCGCCGGGTGAAGGGGAGTTGTTCGTCGGTTCGCCTACCAGGTGACGCGGAGGGAAGCGTCGGGGCCGGCCCCGAGGGTGAGGCCGTTGACCGCCACGGTTCCGTCGGTCCAGGAGAGCGGTGGCGTGTTCGATCCCGCTTGCCATACGCCGCTGGAGCCCATGGCCAGATTCGGCGCGCCCCGGTTCATGGGGGTGCGGGTGGGGTCGATGTGCCAGATGAGGAGGCCGTCGCCGGGGAAGGAGCGGTCGTACCTCCGGGGCCCGTTGCTGTTGCGGCGTTCGAGGATGAAGTACTCCGAGGCACCGCGGCTCGGATGCCAGAGGATCACCGCTCCGTCCGGACGTTGCGGGGAGATCTCGGCGACGTCCACGCTGCCCTGAGCCGTCAGTTCGACCTGCCGTGGCTCGCACCAGCCGAGCTGGAGCTTGTGCCAGGCGTCCAGGTGGACGGTCGCCTGGTCGTTCGCGTAGAAGGGGTAGGCGCCCATCAAGGTGAGCAGGTAGTTCATGCTGCCGGGGTTGTACATGTCGATGGCGCCCAGGGAGTGAACGACCTCGTGCGCTATCTGGTAGAAGGGCGTGAAGGGGCCGGCGAAGGCGATCCGCACTTCGAGGGAGACGGTCACCTGTGAGAGCGGGTCGCCGAAGAAGAGGTCGGTCGTCGCGTACACGGGGTTGTTGGGCCGGTTCGCCGGGAAGCGCTTGCGGATGTTCTCGATGACGAGGACCACGAGTTCGTCGCTGCTGACCAGCAGGTCGAACACGTCGCCGTCGATCCCGATGAACGCCCACGGCGAGTAGTCGATGATCTTCTGGGCCACTCTCTGTATGTGCGTGGAGTCGTCGGGGGTGCCGAACGGCCCCATGGGGAACGGGCCGGCTATCGCCACTCGGGTGAAGGAGAACCTGCCGATCGAGCATTCCTCCACGTAGCCCGCGAGACCGGCCGGGTTGACCGGAGTGTCGGTCGTGAACGGAGGAGTGGGAGACCCGAAGGCCAACTGGTCGTAGTAGGCGGGCGTATGCGCGGAGGCCAGGCGCGGGAAGTCGCCCTGCGCGTTGTCGTCGTACTCCAGGAGAAGCGCGAGGAGGGGGCGCGAGCCGAGCGCGTTCCTGCCCAGCATGCGCATGGACGCGTGCCCGAACTCGGCGAGGGTGGGTGCCATGAGAACCAGCCCGGGGTCAGTGGAATCACTCGACCGGTACGAGACGCTCGGAGGCCGTCTCGGGGAGTTGCCACATCGGCTCTACCAGCCAATATCGCACGACGGGGCCTCCCCCGCACTCCGGGCCGCTGTGCCGGGCCCGACCCTCTCGTGGCCATCCCGGAGCTCTCTCGTGGCCCTCTCGGGGGGGGGGCTTCCCGGAGGCCGGCCCGCGCAGTCGCCGGTACGGAGGAGGAAGCCCTCCGCACCGGACGTCGGCGTGGGCGTGGGCGTTCGGTCAGCGTTCCTCGCGCAGGCCCCACGGGGATCCGTACGCGCCGAGCAGGTCGAGGAACGGCCGGGGCGGCAGGGCTTCGGGGCCGAGGACGCCGTTCGCCTTCCATGTACCGTTCGCGATCAGTTCGAGGGCGATCACCGGGTTGATGGCGGTCTGCCAGACCACGGCCTGGGAGCCGTACTCGCGCATCGTCCACTCGTTGTCGACGACGTGGTACAGGTACACCTCGCGCGCGGCACCGTCCTTGGTGCCCTTGACCAAGGTGCCCGCGCAGGTCTTGCCCTTCATGCGGTCGCCCAGTGTGGCGGGGTCGGGCAGGCAGGCGGCGACCACGTCACGCGGGGAGACTTGGACCGGCCCGTCCGTGCCGGGGACGGTGACCTTCGCCGTGGAGTCGAGTCCGAGTTCGTGGAGGGTCTTGAGCTTGGCGATGAAGTCGTCGCCGAGGCCGTACTTGAACGTCACCCGGCGCGCGTCCAGCCAGCGGGGCATGAGGAGGACCTCCTCGTGCTCGACGTTCACGCACTCCACGGGGCCGATGCCGTCGGGGAAGTCGAAGACCTCCGGCTCGCTGAAGGGGGCCGTGGTGAACCAGCCGCGGTCTTTCTCGTAGACGACGGGCGGGTTGAGGCACTCCTCGATGGTCGTCCAGATGCTGAAGGACGGCGCGAAGTCGTAGCCCTCGACGGTGAGGTTCGCGCCGTCGCGGACGCCGAGCTCGTCGATCTCGTCGAAGAGTTCGTCGGCCGCGTACCGGGCGAAGACATCCGACAGGCCCGGCTCCACGCCCATGCCGACCAGGGCCAGGCGGCCGGCGCTCTCCCATGCCCCGGACTGGGCGAACTGCTCGTCGCCGAGCTTGACCCCGCACTGCTCGTACGGAGCGGTCGGGTGGGGCACGGACAGCGACATCGCCATGTCGACGTAGTGCACGCCGGCGGCGAGAGCGCTGTGGAACAGGGGCATCACGAACCTGGGGTCGGTCGCGTTCAGCAGCACGTCGCAGTTCTCCTCGACGAGGAGACGACGGACCGCCGTCTCGTCGGAGGCGTCCAGGCGGCGTGCGGTGAACCGGCCCTCCGGGTCGTCGAGGGCGGCGACGGCGGCCTCCGCCCGGGTCTGGTCGTAGTCGGCGACGACCATGCGGGTCAGGAAGTCACGGCGGGCCGCGATGCGGGTGACGGCGGTTCCGACGCCGCCGGCACCCACCAGGAGAACACGCATGTCACACACCCTTTTCGTCGAGGCAGTCCGGGCTGTCGCCCGGGGACGCCTCGATGCAACACGATGCCCTCGGTTAAGGTCTACAGCGTTGGCATAAGGAACGGGAGGCGGTGCGCGATGCCGAAGAAGGTGGTCGCGGAGACGGAGCGGCGCAGGCGGCGGCCGACGCGCCAGGGCACCGTGCTCTCGGAGAAGCTGATCGTGCAGACCGCTCTGCGCATGCTGCGCGAGCACGGCAGTGCCGGGCTGACCGCCCGCCGGCTCGGCGCCGCGCTCGGCGCCGACCCCAGCACCCTGTACCGGTACTTCGCCGGCCTGGACGGGCTGACCCGCGCCATCGGCGAGGAGCTGATGGGCCGCGCCCTGGACAGCTGGACGCCCACCGGCACCTGGCGTGCCGACCTGCGCTCCCTCGGGCTGGCCATCCACGCCTCCTACCTCGCCCACCCCCAGGCCGCCCTGCTGACCGCCAGCCGCGTCACCGGGCGCCCCCGCGAGATCGAAGTGGACGAGACCATCCTCGGCATCCTGCGCGACGCGGGCTTCGACGACATCGACGCCGTGGGCACCTACCACGCCTTCATCGATCTGGCCCTGGCCTTCGCCGCCCTGGACGCGGGCGCCCTGGCCATCAACGACGACGTCCGAGAAGCGGACGAGGACATGTGGACCTCCACCTACGCCCACCTGCCTCCCGAGACCCACCCGCACATCACCGCCACGGCCCACCTGCTCGCGGACCGGATGAACCACAGCGCCTACCCCGCCGTCCTGGACACGCTCCTGAACAGCGCGGAGGCACGACTGGCCGGCCGGGAGGGGTAGGTCCTGGGAGCGGGCCTTCGCCTTTCCCGGCGCGGTCGCCGTCGCGACGGTCCGGCTGCGGCCGCGCTCCTGACCGCGCCTCAGTGCGCGGGTCGGGCCAGGAGGAGTGCGTTCAGGGCGGCGTAGTCGAATCCGCTCTCCAGCACGGTGGTCGTGCCCTTCTCCAGCAGTTCGCGGGCGGCCCGCTGGACCAGCTCGTACGCGGCCTCGGCAAGGGAGGACCCCGCGCTGATACGGGCGGCTCCCGCTCGGGCGAGCTCGGACACCGGTGGTGCGCCCGGGCCGGCCAGCACGTTCACCGGCAGGGGCTGCGAGGCCACGAGCGTCATGACCGTCTCGGCGTCCGGTGTGCCGAGAACGAAGATGCCGTCCGCGCCGGCCGCCGCGTACGCGCGGGCGCGGGCGCGCGTCTCGTGCAGCCAGACCGTGCGGTCGCCGGGCGGCAGGCGGTGTGTGTCGATGCGGGCGTTGATGAACAGCGGGACACCGCTCTCGTCCGCGGCCTCGCGGGCGGCCGCGATCCGTTCGGCCTGCTCGGCGACGGGACGGAGAGTGTCCTCCAGGTTGATGCCCACGGCTCCGGCCGCGAGGACGCCCCGGACGGTCTCGGCCACGCCGGGGGCGTCGGTCGCGTAGCCGCGTTCGATGTCGGCGGTGACGGGTACGTCCACAGCGGCCGCGATCCGGGCGATCGCGCCAAGCGCCTGGTCGCGGGTCAGGTGATCGCCGCTGCTTCGTCCTGCCGGAGCTCCTTGCGGCTGGGGTGACGCGGCTTCCCCGCACGCACAAGGGAGGGGGCCGGAGGGCATGGTTCCGGCCGCTGGAACACCTGATCCGGCCACCCGCTCCGGGTTCGACGGGGGTTCGATTGCGGGCGTATGGCAGATGCATGACAAGACCTCAACTTCCTTGAGCTACGCCCGTAGAGCGGCCAGGCTGCTGATCACGCCGGGACCGGAAACACCCGTCCAGGCCGTGTACGTGGCCCCACGTACACCCCCCCCCACGGTCGTCGCGCCGCCCCACCCTCGGGCGCGACGCGCATGAGGAGGAATACCTCGCAATGGCACTCCCGAAGAAGAACAAGACCCGCCTGGCCGTGACGGCCTCCGCGGCGGCCGCCGCCGCCCTGCTCGGCACCTTCGCCGCCGTTCCCGCCCACGCGGCCCCGGCCGAGGGCACCGTCCTCGCGGCGGGATCGGCCGACGCGATCCCCGGCAGCTACATCGTCACGCTGAAGCAGGGCGCGGGCTTCAAGGCCGCCTCCGCCAAGGGCCGGGACCTGATATCCGGTTACGGCGGCACGGTCCGCAAGACCTTCGGCTCCGCCTTCAACGGCTACACCGCCGGTCTCGACGCGTCGGAGGCCCGCCGCCTCGCCGCCGACCCGGCCGTCGCCTCCGTCGAACAGAACCAGATCGTGCGCGCCGACGCGACGCAGACCAACGCACCCTGGGGTCTGGACCGCATCGACCAGACCTCCCTGCCGCTCTCGGGGACGTACACCTACCCCGACAGCGCGGGCAGCGGCGTCACGGCCTACGTCATCGACACCGGCGTACGGATCAGCCACGCGGAGATCGCCGGGCGCGCGGTGAACGGGTACGACGCCGTCGAGGGCGACTCGGTCGCCCAGGACGGCAACGGGCACGGCACGCACGTCGCCACGACCATCGCCGGATCCACGTACGGCGTGGCCAAGGCCGCGAAGATCGTGGCCGTCCGCGTCCTCGACAACAACGGCTCCGGCACCACCGCCGGCGTCATCGCCGGCATCGACTGGGTCACTGCGAACCACACCGCCGGTGCCCCGGCCGTGGCCAACCTCTCGCTCGGCGGCGGCGCCTCCACCGCCCTCGACAACGCGGTGAAGAACTCCATCGCGGACGGCGTCACCTACGCGGTCGCCGCGGGCAACTCGGGCGTCAACGCCTCCTCTTCCTCGCCCGCGCGGGTCGCCGCGGCCATCACGGTCGGCGCGACCGGCAACACCGACGCCAAGGCCAGCTGGTCCAACTACGGTTCGGTCCTGGACCTCTTCGCCCCCGGCGTCTCCATCACCGCGGGCTGGAACACCGGCGACACGGCCACCAACACCATCTCGGGCACCTCGATGGCCACCCCGCACGTGGCGGGCGCCGCCGCGATCTACCTGGCCGGGCACCCCTCCGCCACCCCGGCCCAGGTCGCCACGGCCCTCGTCAACGGCGCCACCCCCAACAAGGTGACCAGCCCCGGCAGCGGCTCCCCGAACCGCCTCCTGAAGATCGTCCCGTAGGACCGAGCGCGGAACCGTCCCGGAGGCAGCCGGCGCCTCCGGGACGGTTCCGCGTCCGTGGTTCCGGCTTCTGTGAGGGCGGCTTCGGCTGCGGCGACGTACTCCTCCGCCGCTTCGGCCCACGTGCGCTTCGGTGACGTACGCCTTCGCCACCCCGGCCCAGTGCCCTCAGGAACTCTGCGGAACGAGGCGCAGCACGGACTGCCGTGTCATGCGGGCGAGTTGTTCGATGTCGGCGTGCGGCATGTCCTCGGCCTTGAAGGTCACCGAGCCCATGCTGCCCTTGTCCGCCCAGAAGCAGAGGGCCTTGGTCTTGCTCGTGAGGTCCTCGACGTACCGGGAGCACTGCATCCATCCGCCGTACGCCCCCGCGTTCGCCCTCCACGTGTCGTCGAGCCCGGTCACACCGGGCGTGCCCGACAGGAGAGCGTCGCTCTCGTACGCGGTGGCGGCGGTGGCCTCGTGGAAGTCGCCCGCGGACCCGCCGACGGCGAGCTCGGACCCGTCGCCCGCACCGCCGGTGTAGTAGTACGCGAACGTCACGTCGCCCCTGCGGCCGGCGTCGCCCGGTGCCGCGGCACCCATGGTGTCGGACATGTCCATGCGAGCCATGCCCCGGAAGCTGTCCGGAGCGGCCACCTCGTACCGCGGATAGGCGGTGAACTCGGCGTACGCGAGGACGCTCGACGTCACGACGGCGGTGAGCGCCACCACGGCGCCGGCTCCGAGGAACGCGAGCTCGCGGGGCGCGTGGCGCCGTACGGGAGGCAAGGACAGTTCGGCGTCGGCGGGTCCCACCTCGGCGACCGCCGATGCCCTCGCTTCGCCACGGACACGCGCGCCGCGCAGGAGCAGCCGCAGCGCCATGAGGGGAAGGTCGAGGAGGACACCGACCGTCAGCAGGACCCAGAGCGGGAAGGGTCCGATCGCGTGCCGCGCGATCAGGAGCACGGCCAGGGTCGTCTGGACGGCGAACCGGTACTCGGGATTCCGGCGGAGGAGGAACCGCAGCGGCGCCCGGCGGGGACGGGCGAGGGAGACGAGCGTCTCGTCGAGGACCGCGAGCCGGCGGTCGTGGGGCGCGAGGGCCACCCGCCGTCGGGCGTCCTCCTCCGCCGCCCGCGGTGAGGCGGCGGCGGCGAGCGCGTCGACGGCGTCATGGCGTTGCACTCGTGCGGCCGACGGCGCCTTGGCCGAGGCCGCGACGAGGACGGAGGTCGACTCGGTGGCCTGCCGCAGCTGCGGGGAGTCGGGCGCGAGCTCCCGGAGCCGCTCCAGGAGGACGGGGCCACGGGCGTGGCGGCCGGGCCGGTCCATGGAGTCCGAGCGCAGGCAGAGTGCGGTGTATCCGGCGAGGAGATCGACGTGGTCGGGGAAGGTGTCCAGGGCCCGGCGGAAGACGCGTTCGGCGTCGTCGTCGTGGTCGTCCTCGTCCTCGGCCATGTGCGCGCGAGCGAGGGCGAGGAACAGCAGGGGCTCGGGGCCGTCCGCGTCGAGCGCCGCTTCCGCGACCCTTCTCGCCTCGGCAAGGCGGCCCGCGGCCATGAGCGCGGTCGCGTGAACGCACGCGGACACGGTGTCTTCTACGTTGTGCAAGAGTCCCCACCCCTGAGGTTTCGGCCATTCGTTCTCGGCCGCGAGGCGTCACTATCACCCGCGGAAGAATGGCTGGTCAACCATGTTCCGAGTCGCGTGGCAGCGGGTCACCTGCGTCGAGGCCGGGGTCGCGGGCGTCCAGGCCCGGATCACGGGGCGCCTGCCCGGGTCGCGGGGCGTCCGGGACCGGGTCACGGGGTCCGGCGTACCGCGAGGAGGGTCGCGTCGTCGGACCGGTGGGGGCCGTCGAGGTCGGTCACGAGATCTTCCGCGAAGTGCTGGAGCGTGGCGTGGTCGTGGACGCGTCCGGTGGCACGCAGGCGTTCCTCGGCGGCGGCCAGCAGGCGGGCGGTGTCCTCGTCGGGGTCCGTCTCACGGCGTTCGACGAGGCCGTCCGAGTAGAGCAGCACGATGTCGTCGGGGCGGAGGACCGTCTCGGTGGCCGTGTAGGAGCGGCCGGGGAGGACGCCGAGCGTGAGGCCGGGGCCGTCCGGCGGGACGGGGAGCAGGGTGGCACGGCCGTCGCGCAGGAGGATGGGCAGGGGGTGGCCGGCGCAGGTCCAGCGGAGCATGCTGGTGTCGGGGTGGTAGCGGGCGATGACGGCGGTGGCTGTGGACTCGGTGCCGTCGTCGCAGGCCATGTCGTTGAGCCAGCGGGTCAGTTGCTCGACGGGTTCGTCGGTGTAGACGAGGCCGGCCAGGGCGTAACGGAGTTTGGCCATGAGGGTGACTGCCTCCAGCCCGTGGCCGCGGGCGTCGCCGAGGGCGATGAGGAGCTTCCCGCCCGGGAGACTGCGGGCCTTGTACCAGTCGCCGCCGATGCCCGCGCCGGTGGCGTCGGGGCGGTAGACGGCCGCCGTGTCGAGGCCGTAGGGGGTGAGTTCGCCCGGGGAGCGGGGCAGGACGGCGTCGCGGAGGGCGTCGGCGACCTCTCCGAGGGTCTGGGCGCGGCTGTGCTGGCGGCGGGCCTCGGCGCCGGCGGCTTCCGCGAGGGCCCGGCGGCGGCGGTCGTCGGTGACGTCGACGAGGACGGCCCGGACGGCCCAGACGGGTCCGCGGGGAGCCGCCCGGACCGGTTCGGCGACCATGCGGATGGTCCGTTCGTACGCGCCCGGCAGGCGCAGGTCGCATTCGGAACGCCACTCGCGGAGCAGGACGTCGTACAGGAGGCGGTACAGCTCGGGAAGGCTGGCGGGGGCGATCAGGTCGGCCAGGCCGAGGAAGTCGGCGGGGTCGGGGGCGTCAGGGTCGAGGCCGAGGACGTAGCCGAAGCCGAGGGACGGCTCGACCGTCCCGTCGGAGAGGTTCCATTCGGCCCAGCAGGTGCGGACCAGTTTCTGGGCGGCGACCGCCATCGGGACGCGGTGCCCTGCCTCCCACAGGATCAGGAGGTAGTCCCCGCAAGGGGCCACGTGGACGTCGTTGCTGAGCCGGGCCGGCGGGCCGGAGTCGCGGGGGATGAACCATTCCACGGCCTCGGGCCCCTGGGGCGCGCGTTCGTGGTGGGCATCCGCGAGCATGCGGGGCAGTCCGGTGTACTCCAGGACGGGAAACCGGTCGAAGAGGGAGACGGGGCCGGCCCACGGGGGGACCGATTCGCGGGGGATGTGGGCTCGGGAGTAGGAGGCGGCTCGCGCGTTCTGGCTGACGTACAGGAACTCGGAGATCCGTCCGCGGGCGTCGACGACGGGGGCGACGAGGATGCCGGCCATGGGCAGGGCGTCCAGGATCTCCTGGGCGAGGGCGGGGAGCGGCGTGGACGGCTCGGTGGCCGGCGGGCCGTCGGGGAGCGGGCGGGCCGGGCAGGTCCGCGCGTAGGAGATGATCCGGGCGCGCTGGGCCGAGAGGAGTTCACGCAGTGCCTGGTGGTCGAGGGTGGAGCGGGCTTCGTGTCCGGTGGGGACCTGCTCCATACGTGGCCTCTCCTCAGGTGACCGGGACGGGACAGCTCCGGGACAGAGGCTTTCGACCCCTGAAGGAGATCTGCGCCACCCAATAGAGTGCACCATATGTCCGACATTCCCGATATCCCTGGCGGGCATCTGTCACCCGGGGCGCCACTGGCCGGCGCCCACGTCCTCCTCGGTGAACGGGACGAGGAGACAGCCCAGCGGCTCGCCCGGGCACTGCGGAACGCCGGGGCCGCCTCGGCGCACATCGTCGGCTCACCCGCCGACTTCCTCCGTGCAGGCGCCGATCCGCCCCCTCCCCGTACGCCTCCGGGACGCGGCCGCGTGGCACGCGGGCCTTGTCGAGGACGAAGGGGAGCCGGCCGCCGGTACTGGGCCGTCGGCGCGGCCAGCGGCCGGGCGTCCCCGTGGTGGTGACCGACGAAGCGCCCAGCACCGGACTCGCGGTCGTCGCACTGAGCGGCCGGGCCGCCGACCTGGTCGAGCGGGTCCGGCACCGACAGCCTCGTGGCGGCGCTCAGCCGCGCCCTGAACGAGCGCGCCGACCCGCTGGGCGTCGAGGGCACGGGACAGAACTCGCTGCACATGCTCGTGGTCGGCGCGCACCCCGACGACGTCGAGATCGGCGCGGGCGGCACCATCCACCGCCGCGCGCACAGCGGATGGGACGTCACCATCCTGACCATGTCCCGGGGCGGCGGGGCGGCGACCCCGCGCAGCGCCGCAAGCAGGCCCACCGCGCCGCCGAGGCGATGGGCGCACGGCTCCTCATGAACGACCTTCCCGACGGGTCCATGGTCGACGACCGGGCCACCGTCCAGGTCATCGAGCGGGCGGTCGCCGACGTCGGGCCGGACGTCGTCCTCGTCCACTCCGAGAACGACACCCACCAGGGCCACCGGGCCGTCCACGGCGCCACGCTGGTCACCTGCCGAACCGGTTCGTCGAGCTGAGCGAGACCGACGTCGAGGCCAAGCTCGCCGCCATCGCGGCCCATCACTCCCAGGCGGCGCGCCGCCGGTACCTCGGCGAAGACCTCCTGGTGAACGTGGAGCAGAACCAGTCCCGTCCACGCCCGCGCGCCGGTGAAGGCATCCCCGGCGACCACGGCAGGAAGCCCGACCGCCGCCGTGACCTTCCCGGAGGCGTACGACTGGCGGATCCGTCCGTCGCCGACGGCGTCGCCGTCCTGGAAGGCGAGCAGTGTCCCGGGCTACGGGCCGTTGCGGCAGGAAGGCGGGGGCACGGATGCCGCGAACGGGGAACCTGTTGGCATCCTGGAGCCGTGCATTCTGAAGAATCGCCCCTTCGCCCTCTGCTGGTGGTCGACGGGGCCAACGTCGTGGGTTCGGTACCGGACGGCTGGTGGCGCGACCGCCGCGGAGCCGCCGAGCGTCTGCGTGACCGGCTCGCCGCCGACGGCGGCCCCCCAGACGGCCCGTACTCACCCCCGTACGAGATCGTCCTGGTCGTCGAGGGCCGCGCCCGAGGCATCACCTCCGTTCCCGGCGTGCGGGTCGAGGAGGCCCCCGGCAACGGCGACGACCTGATCGTCGAACTCGCCCGGAACGCGCACGGCCGCCCGTGCCTAGTGGTCACGGCCGACCGCGAGCTACGCCGACGAGTGACGGAGGAAGGCGCCCGTTGCACAGGCCCCCGGAGCATTCTCCAAAAACCCACGTAGGCCGGGTCGGGTCCGACGGCTCAGATCCCGCTGCGTTGTGCGGGGCCGGTTCGGGTCCCTCTTCCTGCCCCTACCGGCCTGACAACTCACCGCCGAATCGCCCGCATTAACCTCGCGCTTTCACGAAGCGGGCTGTCCGACGGATGGCCAGGTAAGTGAGAAGTGCCTCTGACCAGCAAGAATGAAGATTGCTGTGGTCCCTTTTCCTGCCACTGTCGGAGGCACTTCCCAGGTGAAGAAGCGTGTCCCAGCCATCCCCGCGTCCGCGTTGAGGATGGCGGTCATGCAGTGGTGCCTCAGCCCGGGGCTGTACTGCTGGTCGAGACGGCCCGCAAGGCCGGGCTGGGCTAAGCCAAATCGACGGCGCTGACACCGTGGCGGCGACCTCGGGCGGTGCATTTTTCACGTAGCGGTCCACGATTGATACGCACCTCTACGAGGTTGCCTGTGCTACGGCTTCGGGGCCATGCCTTCCTTCTGCTTGGCCGAGGGGGCGGGAAGTGGCGAGCGACGTCGCACGACGGCGCGGTGGCGTACGACTCTGATTAGCGTTAGGGCCGCCGTCACCAGCGCAGCGCTTCCTGGAGCGCCGAACAGTGCGTCGCGCAGCGGCTCCGGCACTAGGCACTGTTTCTTGGATCATGTTCGGAGCCAGATGACGAGAGCTGCGAGGGTGACGGTGCCGAGGTAGATGTAGGCGCGTTTCTCGTAGCGGGTGGCGACGGCCCGGAAGCCTTTGAGGCGGTTGATGGCGCGTTCGACGGTGTTGCGTTTCTTGTAGCGCTCGCTGTCGAAGCCGGTGGGCCGGCCGCCTCGGGAGCCGCGGTTCTTGCGGTGTCTTTGCTGGTCGAGGCGTTCGGGGATGGTGTGCCGGATGCCGCGTCGTCGCAGGTAGCGGCGGTTCTTCCGGGACGTGTAAGCCTTGTCCGCCAGGACGTGATCGGGCCGGGTGCGGGGTCGACCGAC